>CANGJP010000021.1 GCA_947454465.1 Pseudomonadota bacterium | reverse complement strand
CTGTGACTGCACAAAAAGAATCACAAGTAACGACCGGAGTGGTGTTTTCTCGGTATTGTGCCGCTGTGACGGATTTGGAGGAGACTGGTGCTGAAAGGTATCTTGCAAATGCATCCTCAAATTGACTTAAGAGAAAGCCTTTTGCAGTGCCGTATGAAATCCGAATAGTACGAGACTCTATACCGTACTCATCCAGACGTTTGGCTAATTGCCGCGGGGTAATTGCCTTTCCTCTGTTATAGGTAGCCCATGGCTTTAGATCATCCCCAATTAGGTTTTCCAGCAATTCAGCAGTGGTAACCCTGTCTACCCTTCTGATTTCAAATGCTTCTCGGATATCCGACAATAATTCAGCAGATTGGCTCATTTCTTCATGTTCACTACCTGAAAGTTTAAGTGCCGCATCTCGCGCCGAAATACCCCACCGACTACCCGCGTAATCAGCGATTGCCAATAGAGGCTCCCAGTTATCCTGAGATCGGTCGTTTAACTCGCTTGGAAGTGAAGGACGGGAACGCTCTATTATTTGCGCGGCATCAAAAGCAAACCGTGCCAGTTGGGATGAGAGACGTTCAAATAATCCACAATCAGCATGACGTAACCGCTCAACAGATTCATTAGCCAACTTACGGCGTAATTGGAGAATCACCCCTCGATCCTTAATGGTTTCAGGTAAGTGACCTATCCCCGACAGCGCCTTAGCTCCCCAAGTAGAGAATTGCATTGGGTTATGATCATCACCGACACATCGGATTACATATGCAGATTGCCGAGTATGACCGGAGTTAATTACTCCCCTAAGTTCCTCGTTATCACGCATAAAAGCGTCTGCTTCATCTATAAGCAATGTTGGATTGTACTTTTCAATGATTCTGTATATGGCGGAAGGTGAGATACTGCTTGCCACTACAGGCCTGCGAGATAAGCGATGAATTAGGTTTAAAAGCTGCGATTTACCGCAACGCTTTTCTGGGGCCGTAATGATCGCTATTGGGGCGACATTCACAACATCAATAAACCACGTGAATGCACACCATAAGGCAGTGGCGATGGCTGTCTCACGGTTACATATGATGAATTTATGAACAACGTCGACCATCTCATCTAATAACGCTTCGGGATCTACTTCCTCACGCCATATCTCAACTTCCCGAAAAATCATACCTTTCTCAGTATTTGATGCTGCAGATCGATATTCATTGACGGCTTTATCTAAAGCACCAACGCGAATATTTAATATTTTTGCCTCGTCTTGACGAACGGATTCGTACTCAAGCTGAGGCAATTTTGATAGCCTATTGATGGCAACATTAATCGTATTACTGAGATTGATGATTCTTTCCATCTCATCATCAGCTATCTGCTCTAGAGATTTCATCGGCACACCTCCACGGCAGCGCGTATCCGCTCAGCAGCCAGACACAGCCGGTCACGCTCCACCTCTGGCAGCAATACACCAGCAGCGATGGATTCAGCAGCAATAGCGACTAAACGACATTCCTTGTGGATGGTTTCGAAGGCTCCATTACGAGCATGCCATTGATTTGGCTTGCCTGACTTAGCATGGGGCAAAGGCCTTTCAAACAGGTCTGATACCGTCAAGCCTATGACCCGTAGAATCTCGTCCGTTACACAGCCACCGAAGTCGTGGATCAATACTCTTCCATCCACTTCGCGAATACTAAGAGCCTGACCCTTGGTGTTATGGATAGGGCAGGACGCAATCCACCTGCCGGGTGCAACCTGTTTAACACGTTCCAGACGGTCCAAGAGTTTTGCAGCAGCACTCATGATTGCACCGCCTTAGCCACAGCCTTTCTAGGTCGCGCCGCAATCCACTCATCAATGTCACTTTCTAGCCAGCCTACAGTACGTAAGCCAATCTCTATCTGAGCAGGAAACTCACCACACTTAATGGCAGCATAAATTGCCGTACGTGAAAGCCCACAACGCTGCTTTACAGAATGAAGTCTAAGAATCGAATCAGCCATGTTTGTACTCCTTTGGAAATAAGTAGGAGTAAATTTATTGGCTGTTTATCTTTAATACAGGTAAGGATAACGTGAAATTTTCATACCTTATCCATCACTAGTACAGTCTAACCATCATCTAACTAGGTAATTTGCCTTTTAGAGTGCTTCTTTATTCTATTTGAGATTGTTTTATTTGTGACTTCTGGCTCAACTATTGAAACCAAGTGATGTAATAAGGTTTTAGATACCTCGCCAAAATGCCTTAATAGCCTGTCACATATCCTATAAGTTAGATCTCTATAAGGCTTACTATTCTCATCACTCCTTTCAGCTCTAACAGACTTACTTCCCTCAATTTCTTGCCTTAATTCATTCAGCAACCGAAGCAACTGGGACGATTTTTTAAATTTTATTCCTTTTTGATATAAATCCACCTCTATCTTTTTGATATGCGCCATAGCGGCTCTTTTGTCTGCGGCCGTTGCTTCAGGCACCGCTTTCCTGCCATTAGACATAAAGAAAACCAATTGCTCCACGGCCATCCCTATGAATCTAAATTCAGCATATGGATGAGAGTAACCCCTATCCTTTTTCGATCTGATCTTTCTCTTTAAGCAGTCAATCGATTTTTTAAAACCAGCATGGCGAGATATTTCTTTATAGAACCTGTGACTTCTTACTTTCCTCCAATGAGCATCTACTCTTATTTTCTGAACTTTGAACAGCTCTTCCTTATTTTTATCCAAATTCACAGGCTGCGAATACTTATCAACTGATAATCCATAAAACGCAAAAGTTAATTTATTCCTTAAAACAGGCTTAAATTCAGGATGCAATGGATGACAGTGCGGCCCGCCGGTAAGTAGAGACGCTCCAATATGTTGATTGTCAGAAAAATATTCATCTGGAGGGTAGAAAATACGATCCAGAGAACTATCTGTAACCAATGTAAAAAACCCCACCAGATCATTGAAGTCTTTACTATTTATTTGCTTTCCCATAAGCCCCCCCTTACCTGAATTTTTTATTTAATAGGCACTGGGCGTATCGTCACGAAGAAAATAAAGATAATCAGACCATGCCTGCATCATCTTTCGGCGCTCAGGCAAATGACTAGTTCGGTTGTATGCACGGCCATTGGTATCTTTCACTTCATGAGCAAGCTGATGTTCGATAAGATCAACGCGAAACTGAAGCACCTCATCAAGCATTGTCCGTGCCGATGCCCTGAACCCGTGAGCGCAATGTTCTGTCTTTGTATCAACTCCAAGCCGACGTAAAGCCCCATTCAAAGTATTTTCGCTTATGGGCCGATCTCTATTTCCAATAGATGGAAATACATACTTTCCCGATCCTGTAAGCAACTGCAATTCATTCAATATCATCATTGCTTGTTGGCTTAATGGCACAACGTGCGGCATTCTCATTTTCATTTTGCTGGCAGGAATATTCCATTCCTTATTCACAAGATCGAACTCACCCCACTCTGCCGTACGTAATTCCGCCGGACGGGTAAATACCAGCGGAATCAGCTTCAGGGCGGCGGCCGTGGTAGGTTGGCCCTGATAGCCGTCAATTAACCGAAGCAATGCACCAAAGTCGGCAGGTTTCACAATTGCAGGCCGGCTATTGCTGACCACCTTAGCCAACGCCCCTTTAAGGTTGGCGCTGACATCATGCTCACAGCGCTCTGTTGCTATGCCATAACGGAAAACCTCACCCGCCTTTTGCTTTGCTCGGTGTGCAGTTTCATGGTTGCCACGCGCTTCGATCTTTTTCAGTGCCTTGAGCAGTTCAGCTGATTTGATATTGCAGATAGGCAGGCGACCAATTTGAGGGTAAAGCAACCCCATCAACCATCGGGACTTCAGGGTGGTGATGGGAGCCTGATCTTTGGCTCTCAACTCAAGAAACTCTTCCGCCACCTCTTTGAAGGTATTTGACCTTGCAGCCTTGTCAGTCTTGCGCTGTACAGTGGGATCTAATCCAGCTGCTAGTTGCTTTCGGGCTGCATCACGACTCTCCCTGGCAAGACTGCCGGAGGTATCAGGGTAGCCCCCGAATGAAATCCGCTTTTCTTTGCCATCAATACGGTACTTCATCCGCCACAGCTTCGAGCCGTTCGGCATGACCTCAAGGTAAAGGCCAAGACCATCAGAAATTTTGTAAGGCTTCTCACGCGGGATGGCAGCCTTAATTTGCTTATCGGTAAGCATCTGGGGGCATGTACTTTGTGGAGTTTTGGAGCATGCCCCCAAAGATGCCCCCTCGTGGGGCTGGCTGTCAAGGGACGGTGCTGGACATTGACGGAAGCTATATTGTTGTTTTTATGTGTTTTTAAACTAAAAAGGGGACGCTTTTGGACGTCCCCGAATAGTCAGTTGGTGCCGGCGGAGGGAATCGAACCCACACTCTGTTGCCAAAATCGGATTTTGAGTCCGACGCGTCTACCAGTTCCGCCACGCCGGCGGCCACAACTTCACGAGGGCGGCAAGTATAGGGATGTTCTGCTGTCTGGCAAATAGTTTTTTGTAGGTTATTCGAAAATTTGCGAAGTAAGCGCCCAAAGGCAGGGGCGGATAATCATTTCTGCCAGCCAATTACAATCTTGTTAGCGCCTGCGTCATTATCAAACCCCGTTGATGATCAAATCAACGGGGTTTGATAGTTTATTAAGTTACAAACACACCAATGTTCTGGAACAACAAACCTCCCAATTAATCAAACCGATCTAGATTCATCACCTTCGTCCATGCAGCAACAAAGTCACGCACGAACTTTTGCGCGTTGTCATGCTGAGCATAAACCTCAGCAATGGCACGCAACTGTGAGTTAGAACCAAACACCAGATCGACGCGTGTGGCATGCCATTTCACTTTACCCGAATGACGATCACGACCTTCATAGACATTGTCAGCCACCGGTTGCCACTGCGTTGATATGTCGAGTAAATTAACAAAAAAGTCATTCGTTAGCTGACCTTGCCGCTGCGTAAACATACCCGCCGCGGCACCGTCATGATTCGCACCCAGTACTCGCAACCCGCCTATCAGCACCGTCATTTCAGGCCCACTCAGCGTGAGTAATTGCGCCTTATCAATCAACATGGCTTCGGGTGACACCCTATAGGCTTGCTTACGATAGTTACGAAATCCATCGGCCTGCGGCTCGAGCACAGTAAACGATTGCACATCGGTGTGTTCAGCTGAGGCATCGACACGACCGGGCGTGAACGGCACTTCCACGTTATGCCCTGCCGCCTGCGCTGCTGCTTCTACTGCTGCAGTGCCGGCGAGCACAATGACATCAGCTACCGACACTTGCTTACCGCCATGATGCTCCGCATTAAACTGCTGTTGTATAGCTTCGAGCACTGCCAATACGCGAGCTAATTGCGCCGGCTGATTGACTTGCCAATCTTTTTGTGGAGCCAGACGAATACGCGCACCGTTAGCGCCACCGCGCTTATCGCTGCCACGGAAGGTTGAGGCCGACGCCCATGCCGTAGTGACGAGTTCACTGATCGACAAACCCGATGCCAATATTCGTGCCTTTAACTGAGCAACATCGTGTTGATCAATTAACGGATGCGTGAGCGCAGGCAATGGATCTTGCCAAATTAATTCTTCAGCGGGCACCTCAGGCCCTAAGTAACGCACCTTCGGTCCCATGTCGCGATGAGTGAGTTTGAACCAGGCCCGTGCAAAGGCATCGGCGAATTCACTGGGATGTGCCAGAAAATGCCGGGCAATTTTTTCGTATGCCGGATCAAACTTTAACGACAAATCGGCAGTAGTCATCATGGGCGCATGCATTTTTGATGAATCATTCGCATCCACAATCATGTCTTCAGGCGCTACATTTTTGGCACGCCACTGCTGCGCCCCCGCTGGACTTCTCACCAATTCCCACTCGTATTTGAACAGCACACTCAGATACCCCATGTCCCAACGTGTTGGATTGGGCTTCCACGCACCTTCAATACCGCTGGTGGTAGTGTCAGCGCCTTTGCCGTTACCAAAGCGATTGATCCAACCTAATCCCATGGCCTCAATAGGTGCGGCCTCAGGTTCGGGTCCAACCAGTTTAGGATCACCCGCACCATGCGCTTTACCGAAGGTATGACCGCCTGCAATCAACGCAACAGTTTCGTAATCACTCATCGCCATACGCGCAAAAGTTTCGCGTACATCAAGACCGCTCGCCACGGGATCGGCCTTGCCATCAGGCCCTTCGGGGTTAACATATATCAGCCCCATCTGTACCGCAGCCAAAGGATTTTCTAATTGCCTATCCCCACTGTAACGACTATTGGGCTTGTCACTGGTGGCCAGCCACTGACGCTCTGCGCCCCAGTAAATATCTTCTTCAGGCGCCCAAATATCTTCACGACCGCCACCGAAACCGAAGGTCTTAAAGCCCATGGTTTCCATGGCAACATTGCCAGCTAAAATGAATAAATCCGCCCATGAAATGGCATTGCCGTACTTCTGCTTGATTGGCCACAACAGGCGACGCGCCTTATCCAAATTGCCGTTATCGGGCCAACTGTTCAGCGGCGCAAACCGCTGATTACCGGTACCTGCACCACCACGACCATCCGCAGTTCGGTATGTGCCAGCACTGTGCCAAGCCATACGTATGAACAACCCACCGTAGTGCCCCCAATCAGCCGGCCACCAATCTTGTGAATCGGTCATCAATGTCGCTAAATCCTTCTTAAGAGAAACGTAGTCCAACTTCTTAAAGGCCTGCGCATAATTGAAATTAGTATCCATTGGATTAGATACCGGCTGATGCTGATGCAGAATGGATAGATTCAACTGATTCGGCCACCACTGAGCATTGGATTGCGTCCCGTGTGTTGCACTGGCACCACCAGCAGCATGAAACGGGCACTTTGATGTGGATTCGGACTGACTCATGATGAAACTCCTCTATGAAATGACACGCTATGGACTGATCTGCACCTGATGGTTAATACACCAGAGCCATGGCAGCAAAGGCCTCCACCCAATGTAAGGATGCGTTTGATCGGATGTTGTGGTTAATCATGGCTACTCCTTCTGTTCTTGGTGTCATCACTGTGAACAAAACCACAGGCCATGGCCAGTAGATAGTTATTATCAGCTACATAGACGGCACCAATCGAGGCAGGTCATTCAATACCTATTGATGGCGGTGCTCATCCAACCCTAGATGCACGTCACTGGTCAGCATAGCTTTTTTATATCGAGACCTTGCATCGTGGAAGATACTGGTGTCAGCTAGGGATAGCTCGCTTACAAGACCAGTCAAACCAGCCAATAAACAACACAATAAAACTGATTGTGATTTTAAAGACCCTTTGTCAGAGCATTTCTAACAACTTGCGATAAGCGTCAAGATCCGTTACCGCAACGAACAACAAACCCACGATGGCTCCATCGATATGGGCCGCATGATTGATATTGTCACCACCGCGCTTTTCGAAATACCATGAATAAATCAGATAACAAACAGCAAATATAGGCGCGGGTATAGGGACAGGAATAGGCATAATAAAAATTGATTGCATGGGGAAATAAACAATAGAGGCAAACAAAATGGCACACACACCGCCAGAAGCGCCCAATGCAGCATAAAAGCGATGATGGCGTTGCTGCCAGTAGGTACGCACCTCACTCAACATCAAGGCTAGCGCATAGAGAACCACAAACGCACCACTACCAATAACTCGTTCCAATACTGGACCGAAAAAATAAAGGGTCATCATGTTAAACAGCAGATGCATGCCGCTGCCATGCACAAAGCCACTACTTAAAATCGTAAAGTACTGCTTTTCACGTAAAAAATAGTACGGACGAAAGATGCAGAACTGCAACCATTGTGGATAGACCTTCAAGGCCAGAAGACTGATCACCACCGTCAATAAGACAATATTGAACGTGGCTGGTGCTTGGCTATACATGAATTTAAAGCTGGCGCTCGGTATCTGAGTTCACTAGATCAGTTACACCTGATCGTGATGCCACTGACATTAGTTGCATTAACCTTTCCATTGCCACTCGTCACCATACACACTGGCGAACCCGTTAGGGGACTGACCGTCAAAGCATAGATGTCACTATTGGCCAAGGCAGCATCAAAGGTAAATGAACCGTCGGCACTCATTGTTTTTTGTACTGAGGAGCCAAACCTTAAGTTTGGCCCATAAAAACCATTAGCATAGACAGCACTAAAATCGTCTTCGGGCTTGGCGACCGCACCGCTTAAGTTGTACAGCGAAGTCCCAACCAAATTCAAACCGGCAGTGGTGACAGAGGTGATCCCGTAAGCACCAAAATGATCATCCATGGAATACGCACCAATAGTGTATTGACCAGCCGGCAATGACTGACTGGTCACTGATTTCCAGAGAAAGCCACTGCTACTCAAATCCGTTTGATCAACACCCGTTAACCCCACAGGAAAAATCGTACTGGCGATCAGGGTTCCACTGCTATTCCATAACCCTACCGTGGTATCAGCATTAAGGTCTGTATTGTATAAACCCAGATAAGTGAGCGTTCTGCTGCTCTCTAACGTGAACGACCACCCTATCGTACTGCCCCCCGAAAATGGCGCTGGCGACTCTGTGGGTTGTGGAATAAACAATGCTGGGCGGTTGAGACTTATATTGATCGCTTGACCTGAGCGTAGACCAGAAACACTACCGCCTACCGAATACACTTGTCCTGAACTGCCCTGACTGGAATTACTCTGACTGGAATTACTCTGACTAGAACTACTACTGCTGGTAACACTACTGCTTGAGCTGCTTTGATCTAAACAATATTTGAAAGCAAAACTTGCCGCACAAGGACCATCCCCGCCGCAAGCGGTCAATGATAAAACCACCACCAACAGAAAAATATAAGAGGCAATTTTCATATTCACTCATCACATAATCGAAGCATAGACCAAACAAGATCATAGTCGAATTTCGGAACGCCGGGCTGTGATTCAGTGCCCCTCCTGCACACGGCTAAATAAGTGTATATTCCCTGAATACTTTTAGGCTCACCATGCACACCCGTAGGTTCATCATGAAACTTAAACACAGCTTGATTTACGGCTTGGTTTCACTGTCTTTAGCGGCCTGCATCAATACGATCAATATCAAGCCAGACCTAACCAAAATTGAACCCGTTTCAAAGTCAGCGGCACGTATTCCACTTAATGTGGGCTTTTACCTGCCCGAAGGCGCGATTGAACGCCCACTTATTGATGAAAACAACCTTCGATATTTCGCTTATCGCGACATTGAGACCGGTTACCAAAAAATGCTCACGAATGTCTTTGCCAGTGCCACCAGACTACCCTCAACCCACGGTGGATCACCGCCGCCCTCTGACAAGGTTGACTTAATCTTTACCCCTGAAATCACGACCAAATCTGGCGGCAGTGATGCACTGACCTGGCCGCCCACTAGCTTCACCGTTAATCTGACCAGCAATGTCCAAGATGCCAAAGGCAAACCGGTCGCCACGGTGATCGTCACCGGCACAGGCAGCGCGGGTAGTGCCGAACGACTTAAAGTGACGGGTATTGCAGGCACCCGCGCTATGGAAGATGCTTTACTGAAAATGCAGGCTGAACTCAGCGCCTATCCTTACTCAGGCCAACCCTCTTCCTCCGCCATTACCCCGCCTTCTACCCTGCCTTCTACCCTGCCTGTGATGTCACCATCCGCCATAACCACGACACCCAACTCGGCTGCCCCTACCAACGCCATCAGCGAACGCTTAGTGCTTCTGAATGACTTAAAGGCAAAAGGCCTCATCAGTCAAAAAGAGTATGACGACAAACGAAAGGAAATAATTGATTCGCTATAACAATAGCAGAGGATACGTGTGATCTGTCTCGCCACTTTCAATGATACAAGAATACCTGCTTGCAGCCAGATTCACTCTGCACCCACACGCCTATCCTCTGCACTAGACAATCGCTTACGCTGCTCTTGATTGACCGCAATGGCTACCTGTTTACCCTGCGCCATACTACTTTCAGAAATCTCTATCGCTTTAGTAAAACGATGCCTTAATTGAATCGTATAAGAACTCGTTACCCAACTTAAAAAGCTATTTACAAAAATCGCCTCATCCAGATCTCGCCATTTCACACCAGACACACCGCGCTTCCACGGCAATACACCGGAATATACCCACACCCCTACCTCATCGTAATAAAGCCTATAGCTGCTCAGTAACCAAAACTGATAGCCGATCAGACAGACCGGAATGAGCAATACCATGGCAAACACAGGCCAATACGGCGCTTGCCAGTACATGCCTGCCACCGCCAGAACCACAACAACCAGCAACCGTAATAGAGGCCCAACATAGGCTGTCCAGGATTTTCGACTTAACTGTATTGCACCTTGCGGCATTCCCGATAAATTATCTTGGCTTTGATCCACGGTACCTCCACATTCATCTGTGACGTCATGACAAACTATAAAGCATCCTGATTCATCGAAACCAGCGCACTAATGTGACACTTTATACCCACCCTTGCTTCCAGACTGTCGCGTCCAACAACACTCGCCATTCCAGGATCATCACGCACCGAGAATGAACCGCCTCTATCTCCACCTGCTCAATCTTTCCATTCAATACAACAGGGTCAATCAGCTTTGTGACGATAAAATGCTTTTCTTTATTGACAGGCCTTACCGCCGTCCATTTTGAGTTCAACAACTTTTTTGGTTGTAATGCATTCAACATTGAATCACTCATGCCCTAACTATCGGTAACTCCGCCCAATTGGTCGTATACCTAGGTGATAGATTATCCTGCTTCATCATCCACTCGGCTTTCGTTAACCCACCTCCAAATACAATAGACTGACGACCAAACTTGGCATTGATCTTATCCAATGTATCCATCAAGGAGTCATGACGTAGTGGACGGTCCCATAAGTCGCCTTGCGTCACGTCTTGGTCGTTCAATTCCATCAGCATGACGCCAGCCTTCATATAACGAAAGCCAGTCTTATAAATTCGCTGCAGGCCTTTACAGGCTGCCGCCACCAGCACCCTCGAATCCTGACTGGGTGAAGATAAATGAATCGTCACGGAGTTCGCATAGTAGGGCTCTTTATCATTAAACGGACTCGTATGAATAAACACCATGATCCGCCGCGCCATAGAACGCTGATCACGTAACTTCTCTGCCGCCCGCTCGGTGTGATTGACCACCGCACTGCACACGTTCTCATAGGCAGTCACACGCTCACCGAATGATCTCGACACGACAATTTGATTTCTCGGCGACGGCTGAGTTTGCAGTTCAAAACACACCTGCCCGTTCAGCTCCCTTACCGTGCGTTCCAGCATCACACCAAAGGCTTGGCGGATGGCTGAACCAGATGCATTCTGCAAATCTCTAGCGGTATAGATACCCATGGCCCGCAGCTTCGGGGCGAGCTTAAATCCGACACCCCACACATCATCTACTAAGATATTGCCTAGGAGTTCACTTTGATCTGCACTCGACAGTACGGAAAGATCACACACACCATCCCACTGCGACTGGTTCTTCGCCACATGATTAGCCAACTTAGATAGGGTCTTGGTCTGCCCTATCCCAACGCACACGGGTAACCCCGTCCATTGCAGCACTTGTGTACGAATTTGTTTGCCGTAATCAATGCGGCTTGTACCTATTAAACCGTGTAAGTCCAGAAAGCATTCATCAATGGAATACACCTCAGCACGAGATGAAAACTGACTAATGACACTCATGGCGCGATGACTCATATCGCCATACAGGGCATAGTTACTGGAATAGACGCGAACACCATGCTGCTTGATCAAATCACGAATCTTGAATGCAGGTGCTCCCATTTTGATACCGAGCGCTTTGGCTTCAGCAGTGCGAGCAATGACACAGCCGTCATTATTAGACAACACCACTACAGGCACATGCTGCAATCGCGGATTGAATACCCGCTCACACGAGCAATAAAACGAATTAATATCCACCAAGGCAAACATAATCACTGCCCACGCACACCGAGCATTGCATCAATCTATAGTTAACGATAGCAGTACACCAAGCCCCTACACCCAGTAGCAGCAAGACAAGATCAATCAGTTTGCCGTCTTCGGCGTCACCTGCATTGATACCAACTGCCAACGCCCCTGTGTACGACGGGCAACCTGCGTTGCCATGTAAGTCGTCGAGGTAATCGACTTATCGGCATTCACGGTGTTGTTCACCTGCTCACCCGTAATCACCGCCGTATCACCGTACACACGAATAGTCAGCGGCCCGCGAGTGGTTTCACGCGGCCTTTCAACAATCGTCTTGATAAAAGCCGTCTTATCTTCCACACGAGCACTGCCATGAACATGCACATAATCATCGGCCAGCAAGCCCGCTAACGTCTGTGCATCGCCTTTCGCAATGGCGGTGGTGCGCTGTTTTTCCAACGCCTCTAACTGCTGTTGATCGGGTGTGAGCACCGCAGGCTTCACATTGACCCGTTGCGGATACCAATCGGCGCCCTGTACTTTGATGTCATCTCCATCTAGACGACGAAACTGCAACCTATAAAAGTGCTGCGGCACCGCACCCAATACTGAGGTTGCATGCACCCACTGCGGATTGGCTGCATAGCAAGTGGGATACTTATCAGCCGGCGCTGCCAAACCACCGCCTTTAAAAGAAGGTGGATTAGGACGTAGGTTTTCACTTTTAGTTTGGATGATCGGGTAAAACCCACCGCCATCGTCAAAATAAACCGAAGACAGTGGATGACCATGCATCAACTCAGTCTCACCCGGCCGAATGAAGACTTCCACCATCTCAACATGCTCATCCTGGTAACGCACATAATGATTCGCCGGCGCAGCCACTGCCGCATCGTATTCAATTGGGAACGGCCACTCCGGAGATAACAGCGGGCCGGACTCCAGCGTCGGCAACACTCCCTTATGCTGCGGAATATTTTTCATCAGATCGGCATACCACGTACGCCAGTTCGCCGCGAAACCATCACCGTCGATGCGCTTGTACTCCAATTGATAGTAATGCAGCGGAAAATCACCCTTGACCGTGACGTCATGAGACTCTTGCATACCCAGCGTCTGACACCATGGATACAACTTACCGGCTGTCGGTACCCCTCGCGCATCCCCGCCGGTAACCTTGCCCTGCACGGACAACGCAGGCCAAGGTGCATCGGCAGCGATAATAGACAGGCGCGTCATCGGTGATGTCGTCACCTTTTCGCCTGGCCATTGCGTCACCTCGACAAACCTTACGTGTTGATCCTCAAACAGAACCCTTTCAGCCGATACGGCCGGCTGTGCGGCCACCACAGACACCAGCAGCGAGACACTCAACCAGTTCACTGCGCCAAAAGACGACACTTTGCTGAACATACGCCCCCCCCCCGATCAACTTAAATAGTTCTAGTTATTGATACCGTGCGTCTTAAAAACGCACGGCCTTCGTCAATCATGCAGCACGTCACGCACAGCAACGCACTGACTCATGCTTACCTTACTGCGCTGGATGCAACACCAGTTTCTGTACCCGCCAGTTAAGCAACTCTGCCACATACAGCTCGTTCTCGGATGGACAGGCGATTTCATGGATACCACCGAACTTCTTCATGGTTTTACCCGCACCACCCAACCAGCCCAAGACTTTACCATCTAGGGTCATTTTGTAGACGCGACCCGGGAAGGCATCGGCAACATACAGAAACTGCTTTGTCCCCGGCGTAATGCACAGCGCCCACGGTGCACCAGGACTGGCCCAAGGACCACCTGGAGAACCCGGTGCAGGAACATTACCAATAGGAGGACGCACACCGGCCGGTACCGGCACATCAATACGCAAGGTTCGCAGTAATTTGCCATTGGTATCGAACACCTGTATGCGTGAATTACCCCGATCAGCAACATAGATATTGTTGGCATTATCAGAAGCAATGGAATGCAGATTATTAAACTGGCCAGGACCACTGCCGTACTCACCCCATGAGCCAACCCAATTGCCGTCTTTATCCAGCTTAGCCACACGTGAATTAATGTACCCATCACTGATATAGGTATTGCCATCCGAATCCCAGGTCATGTCGGTCACCTGACGAAAGTACCCATCGATTGCCGGCAACGGAGGCTTAGGCTTTTCAAGTGGGTGGGCACTTTCATCGGAAGCTTCGGCCTTACGCCCCACCACCATCGTGACACGACCCTGCTGATTAAAACGCACAACCACGTCGGAACCTTTATCGGCGACCCAGATATTATCGTTGCGATCTATACGCACTGCATGCGCATAAGACCAACTGTATAAACGAGCACCAATCTCACGCATGAACTTGCCATGGGAGTCAAACTCAAGCAACTGTGCGGCGGCCGCACCATACGCGGGCCCACTGGTATTACCACGATGCAGCACATAGATGTTTTTCTTCGAGTCCACGGCGATACCAGCCACCTCACCGAAGTTCATCCCCTCTGGCAGTGTCAGAGGCTCAGAAACAGAGTCGAACGGGATTTCCGGCACGATACCAGCCGTAGGCACCTGCCCTATCGCGGGCAACACCATTAGGCCTAATGTTATAAGCACAATTTTTCGCATACCCCCCCCATGAACGTCAATTTTATAAGATCAAGTCGTGATAGCCATGTTGTTCGCTATTGTAGTACCGTTGAGTTCTGTCAACGATCAATTAGACTACTCTATCACTACCAATCAGGGGAGCACATATGAAAACTAGATTATGCACTTACTTCACGTTTCTTAGCGCCGTAACCACGCTAACCGCACTGATCTCCTCTGGGGCATTAGCCGCCGCCCCCGCTGCAACTGCACCGACTGCAGCAGCAACGACTGCAGCGGTTACGAATACGATCCCCACTGATAAAGCCAGCTACTTTGCTAACGCAGACTTAGAAAACATCTGGAAGGCACTTGAAGCAAAGCAAGTCTCTAACCAGCGAATCCTTGAAGGCGGTAGCCATAGTGTCAATGTCCGCATTGTGACACCTAGCAATGCCCCCTTAGTGCACCATCAATCCGTCGATGTCTGGGTGGTCACCTCCGGTAGCGCCACCGCCATCACCGGCGGTGAACTACTCAACCAAACACAGCGAGCCAATGCCGATGATATCGCCGGCACTGAAATTCGTGGCGGCGTAGAACAACCCCTCAAACCCGGCGACCTGATCTTCGTACCCCCTGGCGTACCACACGGCTTCAAGGACGTGAAAAATTTCCGAGCATTTTTAATCCGTTTCGATACCAAAGCGGCGACCACTCCATAAGTCATCGCTACGATCTAGAGCCCATTGCCTATCACATAAACTCAGGACCTGATGCGTCAGTGCATCAGGTCCGTTTTGATCTCAAAAGATACCGCCTAAATACCACCAGTTACAAATATGACTCTGAGTGCAGCATAACTAGCAATGTTGGTAGATTCGCTAAAAGACCGTAAGCCAGCGCAGAGAAGATGTAATTGATCACAGCAAAGTCAGCCACCCACAATCCATGCACTCGGCACTTATCCAAATCGACGCACACTGCCGGTCACCACACCCCAAACTTGCAACTCCTGACCCTCATTCAAGGTAATCGTCGCAAACTTCGGTGAAGCAGCCTCCAGCAGTACTTGACCGTTGCGCTGTAAAAACCGTTTAACCGTGAGCTCACCATCAACAGCCGCCACCACAATACAACCGCTGCGCGGCCTGATAGCACGATCAATGACCAGCAGATCACCTTCAAAAATACCTGCTCCTTCCATAGATCGTCCTTTAACTCGGCAAAAGAACGTCGCCTCTTTGTGCTGAATCATCAATTCATTTAGATCTAAAGCGGCCTCGGCATAATCATCGGCAGGCGAAGGAAATCCCGCACGGACTTCACTACTCATCAACAGTAATGGCATGACGGACAATGTATCCGTCGCAGGTACAGGACGGGACAACAGACCAGACATAAAACACCTGAACGAATCTACCTTATAAAATAACTGTTTTTTTGTACAGTATACAAAAAGAGCAATAAAAGCAAATGAAAACCATAACCCATTAACACGTGACGACCATTAACACCCGACAGCCATCACATGAAGCCGCTAAAACAGCGTCAGCGCCTGTGTCAGATAAGGCAGCAGGACAGATTCATTCACAATGACATCAGAGTAAATATAAGACTTAGTTGCAATAGTGAAATCGAAAGCCGTGCCATCAGCATAGAAACCAGACAGAATGGAATGACGCAAATCAGCGAACTGCTGCATTTGTTGACTACTTAAATCAGACTTAATCTGCGCAAATACTGTTGCGTAGTGATAGTTATTCTCTCCATCCAGTTCACCGTACAGTGCCGAAAGCGCCAGTACTTTGGCATTAATCTCATCGCTGTTGACCAGCGAAATACGTAACTGGCGCAGTAATAGTGAAATATCTGTACGTAACTGCACGATGTTCAGTGCACCGGAATACAAGTTACTGCGCTGCAGCGAGAGCAAACCAGACATCAAACCGGCCTGAGCTTGAGTGACATACCCTTTTGAACTATCACTGAGCGCCGCCCCCGCGGTAGCTGTGAGTTGTTCGTTGATACTGTACCCTTCATGACCAATAGCCGGTGCATCTTTAATATAAAATCCACCGTAATACGTACCGTGTCGCTCTGGACAAAAATAAATATCAGCATCGACCGTGCTGGCATACCAACTAAAAAGATCGCCCGCATAAGTCATCACCAGCGTTTGCGTACCCTGAGGCAAACCTGCCAACTTACTAGCCACCTGAGTCTCATTGATATCCGGCCACGACGCCCATCCCTTGCCCTTCATCGCATCAAGATAAGCCTTTTGTGATGCATCCAATAAATTGTAAATTTCTGCATACAGATATGCTCGATCGAAAGCAATTTGACCATCTATCAAGTAAAGATTACGTGAAGACGCTTTGACCGCAGCAACATTAAGCGTTGCATCAGGCCCCGTTCCGTCGACCAAATATCTGAATGCCTGCATCAGGGTATAGCGTTGATAGCCATATTCATTAACTAGATTCAATTGATTAATCGCCAAAGCCCTCAACTTGGCAATCTGTTCAGCATTGAGAATGTAGAGAACGTTACAGGCAATGCGAGTCAGAAAACTCGTGTTATGACCCATGTTATCGGGATCGTTATCACGCAGATACTGAAACCCAGTGTAGTCAGCCACTTTGCCAGGCGGAAAAAAAGACTGTGCAGCCAAGTTACCTGTCATGAGTGCCAAACCATCGAACCCTAACGTAGTTAGCTGTGCCTGATCTGACAGCGTTTCGTTCATCGTGAATGAAGGTGCGCCCGCCCCCGGCAAACCCACTTGAATCATTTTACTGATACTGCGGACTTCACTGGCTGTCGTGATAGTCAGCTTCACCGTGTAACTACCCGCAGAGGTATACACATGACCAGTACTGGGTACGTCACTGGTAACGCCATCACCAAACTCCCACCGCCATGAGACCGGACTCACCGAGCTGGAGCTAACAAACATGACCGCACTGCCTATGACAGGTGACAAAGTAGAGGGACTAAAGTCAACAGTGAAATCAGATGAGCTTGAACTACTTGAACTTGACGTACTCAAACTGGAAGACGAAAACGAATTAGATCCTCCACCACAAGCCACCAATGAGACGCTAATCAGAACAGTACAGCAACACGCAATGATGAGCCTGATAAATAACACACTGGTTTCCTATTGGTATTTTAAGTTTATCTTCACCGTTCATTCTTGCGAGCCACGCTATCAACTTCAATATGGTCATTCCACGTAAAATAAGTAGTTATCCGTGAGTGAAAACAAGACGCTACGTCGAGCATGCCCTCCAACTGAATTAGACAAATTCATTTAAGAAAAAGTGTTAGTGACCACAGGGGCATGCGTGTTTTAATACCCCTTCAATACCTCAGCGTTATAGGGGCTTAAATTGGACTCATTCTTAATCTCAACCGGCATAGTGGCACTGGCTGAAATAGGCGATAAAACCCAGTTACTAGCCTTTATTCTTGCCGCTCGATTCAAACAACCCATCCCGATCGTCTTAGGTATCCTTGCGGCCACCCTGGTTAATCATGGTTTAGCGGGCGCATTAGGCACGTGGATCACCACAGTCGTGAATCCCGAAATATTAAGATGGGTACTGGGGGCATCCTTCATCGGCATGGCACTGTGGACGCTCATCCCAGATAAAATTGAAGAGGAAGAAACACAAATAGCCAAGCACATAGGGGTATTCGGCACCACCTTAATCACATTTTTCATGGCAGAGATGGGTGATAAAACGCAGTTGGCCACTGTAGCGTTAGCCGCTCACTTTTCCACCCCTATTTTGGTTGTCGCGGGTACGACCCTAGGTATGTTAATCGCGGATGTACCAGCAGTGTTCATTGGCAACAAATTCGCTAATCACATTCCAATGAAATTAGTGCACAGCGTTGCTGCCACTATATTTTTACTTATGGGACTCTTTACACTTTTTAAAATTGATTCATTACTTTAAACCCGGGCCAAACATTAAAAACGCCCTGTTCCTCCCCTGCCAATCCAAGCACGAATACGAATACAAAACCAAACCGTCTAGAAACAGGTTAGAACTGATAACCACTGCACAGTCTTTCTCGTAACTGTTCGGCTACGACCACACTGCGACAGCACAATACGTTGTAATTTCTTTGACGTATCTTGGCGTTTTGTGAGTTTTTTAGCCGGTAATCTCAGGTAAGATTGGTCTAATTGATCAGATTGCTATTACTCCATTCGCACGACTTGATCACCCGTTTTCCACTCGTTCAGGAGACTTCATGAAAGTTAAACACTACGGCTTAATCGCCGGTTTGATTGTGGCCTCTGGGGCCATTATCGCTATTCAAGATACCGGCGCACAAACGCAACCTACAGAAGGTATGGCTGCAGGTGGCATGGGCGGCGGTATGGGCGCTCAACCAGCCACTCAAGCCCCAGGTGCTGCCACAGCAACTCAAGGCATGGGTAGCCAGTTCCAGCAAGCGGCAGATCCTGCAGCCGTGTATAACCCTGCCCGCTCAACCAGCGGCCTGGGTAGCCGTCAGCGTGCCACCAACGATCCGGTCTTTATTGCTCAAGAAATGCTGGGTCGACCTACTGACAAATCCATCACGATCAATGTGGCACCTCGCAAAGATTTAGAAATATTCTATGAATATGGCACCAAGTCAGGCAGCTATACCGGCAAGACACCTGTCGTACTGCACAAAGCCACTGAACCCGTAGACACCACCATTGAAGGCCTCAAAGGCAATACCGAATACTTCTACCGACTCAATTATCGCGAACCCGGCACGCAGACCTTTACTGCCCGTACCGAGCATTCCTTCTGGACACAACGTGCACCCGGCAGTACCTATACCTTTACGGTGCAATTCGACCCGCACCTTGATGAAGTGACAGACGAAGATGCTTATAAGACCAGTCTACTCAACATGCTGGCCGATAAACCTGACTTTATTATCGACGTGGGCGACAACACCTTCGTTGACAAACTTGGTATGGATGCTTCTCGTCCATTGGTAGAACAACGCGCTCAGTTACAACGCTCCTATTTTGATCTACTCACCCACTCTGCAACGATGTACCTAGGACTAGGTAATCATGAAGGCGAGAAAGGTCCAGCCAATATCAATAATGTCGGCATCATGAACGCGCTGGAACGTAAGCGTTATTTCCCAAACCCATTTCCTAACAGCTTCTACACGGGCAGCAGCCGCAACGAAGAGCTTGTCGGTATCCGCGAAGCTAATTTTGCTTGGCAGTGGGGTGACGCTCTGTTCATCGTACTTGACCCATACTGGAACAAGCCTGTTGCACCCGAAATGTCTGGCGACTGGAATTTGACCTTGGGCAAGGAACAGTATGACTGGCTCAAGAAAACACTGGAAACCAGTAAAGCCAAATTCAAGTTTGTATTCTCCCACAATTTGATTGGTGGATTAGACATGGCTGGCACCATGCGCGGCGGCATTGAAGCGGCCAAGTACCTTGAGTGGGGTGGCTATAATCTTGATGGTACTTACGGCTTTGATAAAGCCCGTCCAGGTTGGGGCAAACCCATCCACCAACTGCTCGTGGATAATAAAGCCACCATCTTCTTCCACGGTCATGATCACACCTATGCCAAGCAAGACTTAGATGGCATCGTCTACCAAGCCGGTCCTCAACCAAGCGCTGCCAACACCAACCTAGGAAATCGTGGTAAGGAATACAACTACGTCAATGGAACCGTTCTAGGTGGCGTGGGCTATATTCGCGTCACGGTATCACCAGACCAGGTCAAGGCAGACTATGTCCAAACCTGGACACCCTCTAAGGAAACCGCAACGCAAAAGAACCGAATGGTTGCAGATAGCTATACGATCAAAGCAGCTAAATAAGGCGAGTCTATTTGCTATTTAAAGAGGCCGGAAGCAAACGCTTCCGGCCTTTTTTATTTATATCGACGCGATACTGATTTGTCAGCAGTCAGTAGAAATCAGCTCAATTAGTTTTTAGAGGTTCACTTCGAGTTGGGATACCAACGCTGCCAGTTTTTCTGCATATCGGCACCATCCATTCGCACGAACTGTAAGCGGAAGAAATGTTGCGGTACCTGACCAGTCACCGTCACTGAATGCGGCCATTGCGGAATGGCACCGTAACAACTGGGATAGGTCACTCCAGCCGGAGGCTTACCTACGGCGCCACGCGGTAAAGGCGTATCGGGGTTTAAATAAAAATTAGTGGCTTCAATGGCAGGATAAAAACCACCTCCATCATCGAAAAAAACTGACGGTAAAGGGTGTCCATGAATATTCTCGCTCTCACCGGGGCGAATAAACACTTCAACCAACTCAACATGTTCATCGCGATATCGTAAAAAATGATTAGCGGGTGCCGCCGTCAAGGCATCGTAGATCAATGGATAGGGAAAGTCTTTGGAGTAAGGCTCACCCGCCTGTGGCTGAGTACCGAGATTCGGTTTTTTTACGGGTGACTGCAACGCCCACGGATACCATTTCTGCCAATTGGCGGCAAAACCGTCTCCGTCGATACGTTTATAGTCCATACGGTAATAATGGAGCGGAAAATCACCTTTCACTGTGCTGCTTTGTGCTTGAGACATCGTCTGCACCTTACACCAAGGATAAGCTCGCTCTAAGGGTGGTACACCAGTATTCCCCTCATTGATCGCCACCTGAGGTGAGGAAACAGCGACCACCTCAGGCCATGCAGCATCCACTGCCACAATGAACGGCAAGGTTTGCATCGAGGTTGTAAAGGTTTCTCCAGGCCAACGCGTCACCTCAACCAACCGCACATGATTGTCCTCAAATAGAGTTTTATCTGCTGCAACACACGGCATGCTGACAACCATGGTCAGCACACAAGCCGATAACAACGACAAGCCTGCGTTACGCAGACAAAAAATTTTCATACATCCCCCCCCTTACAGACCATGCAACACGACAAAGCCAAATCAACCTACTTAAAGACCATCATCTACACCACAAAGACACCCTAATGCCGTGACAACAATTCATCACAGTAAATAAAAATTGACCCAATATCCCACGACTTTTTAAACAAGGCAACGTAGTATCAACACGTAGGAACAATACAGAGTCGAATCAGTAAACCTAACTAGGGGGACGTTTTTCATGAATTTGACGATCAAAACCTTTCGTATCCTGTTGCTTGCAACCGGCTTGATGTCATTGAGCGGTATGTCCTTAGCCCAAAAAGGCTCCGCACCCGGCCCGGTTAGATTTCGATTAAAAAGCTCAGCCGTACCGAATAATGGCGGCGCACTGCCCATCAAGTACACCTGCGATGGTGAAAGTATTTCGCCTCCTTTTACGTGGAATGATCCGCCAGAAGGCACCAAGTCCTTCGCCATGACCATGCACCACATTCCACCTGGCGACGAAGCCGAGCACGTTTATATTGTGCTGTACAACATTCCAGCAAACGTTCGCGCACTTCCAGAAAACTCCAAGGACATCGGCACCTGGGGTCAACACACGATGCGCAAAAAAGAGACCGGCTATACCCCACCTTGCTCGGGCGGTGGCGGCGCAAAAATTTACACTGCCACGCTGTTTGCGCTGTCGGTGCCTGAATTAAAGATTGATGCGCCTCCCGGCCTTGCTACCAGAGAACAATTGCTAGCTGCAATGCAAGGCAAGGTGCTAGCTTCCACTTATCTGGACGTGACCTACCTGCGCGGTGCTAATGCACCTAATGCGTCAAGTAACGGCATGAACAGCGGCAGCAGTTCAAGCAGCGGTTCACAACGCTCCCAGACAGCTAAACCTTAATTGAGTTGAGCCGCAGCGTTATATACGCTCAATAAAAGCACTAAACGAGAACGGGCCATCTAAAAAATGGCCCGTCTTTTTTTTGGGTCAACCGCGTACGTATTTGTTAAACCACGCAAGGGTACTGGCCCACGCCTTATCCGCTGCGTCTTTGTTATAACGCTCAGCGGTCGTATCATTATTGAATCCGTGCACGGCACCCGGATAGATATGCCCTTCATGCACCACACCGGCTGCGGTCATTGCTGCATCATAGGGAGCCCAGCCTGCAACAAATCGCGTATCCATTTCGCCGTGATGCACCAACACAGCGGCCTTGATCTTAGGTACATCGGCTACTGCAGGTGCGGTACCGTAAAAAGGAACTGCAGCCGCTAAGTCAGCACCCATACGCACGGCAAGCGTATTAGCCACTCCACCACCGAAACAAAAACCAGTTGCACCAATTTTTCCTGTACAGTCAGCGCGGTTTTTCAACCACATGGCTGCGGCATAAAAATCTTCGCCCATTTTGGTTTTATCCACAGTTGCGAATAATTGTCCGCCTTTTTCATCATCACCTGGATAACCTCCCACAGAGCTCAGACCATCTGGCGCAAAGGCCATGAAATTAGCCAATCCCAAACGACGTGCGATATCTTCAATGTGTGGATTTAGACCGCGATTTTCATGCACCACCAAAATGCCCGGTAATTTCGCACTACCTGCATTGGCAGGACGCACAAAGTAACCCTTGATGCTGCCATTACCATTGGGTGATGGAACCGTCACGTATTCGGTTTTAAGTCGTGCATCGGTCGTAGAAACCTGTTGCCCTAACGCATAATTTGGCATCAATGCATCAACGATGGCAGATGCTGCCAATCCACCTATGGCGTACTTCTGAACCCCATCCAAAAACGAACGACGGGTAATATGCCCATGAATGAATTGATCGTAGAGCTCTACCGCTTCACGCGGAACCTTTGGCGTCTTGGAAACCATCGCATTAACCCCTTGTGATGAGTGACATGAAACGTGACTGGAACTATGAACCACATTGACTGATATCAATCAGCCCAAACCAAATTCCGAGCATTAAACATAGCGCAGCATAAGCGCCTTAATTAATATTGAGCAAGCAAACCTATCGTTAAAGAATTGTAAAGTATTGAATTGCACTGCATTCTGACGCATGATCCTGCGTCAGACTCAAGTTCATTCTGAATTTAAGTCACGCAGCAGAGCCGACTGGATACAATCTAAAACATAATGCGATCGTTTAGAATCACCACGCTCTCCAAACGCCTACGTATCGGGCTGTTGGCTTTTGCGCTGATTCTGCCGTTGGCACAGTCGATGGCGATGATCCATTCCCTGTCCCAGCATGGTCTATCTGAACATGCACACAGCGTGGTTCGTAATGCGGTTCATGCAACCTATTGCAGTGTCTGCCCCAGCGCGCACACAGTTCTTGGCGGTGCTCCGCTGCCTGTATCTTTCTTGGTTACTGTTCACATTGCTTGTAGTCCGGCTCCGTTGTTTATTCAGCAATCGTCGGAACATACTCGGTTCATACGCCCCTACCAAAGCCAGGCCCCTCCCCCAGTTCTGAGTTGACGCTTTCTCTCGATCCGGCTTGCGGCTAGCAATTCGGTTCGAGTTCGCCTGTCATTCTGATTTTAATACCATTATTTGGTGGGGTTTTTTATGAAATCTACGAGTATCTCTAGTCTTGCTATCGCCCTAGGCTTGACGTTCAGCCCACTCACTTACGCTGCTTCAAGCACACCTACCGGTGCAGCAGTCGTTACCGACAATGCATTCAACCCAGCCATGTCGTTGATTTTATCTGGCGGCTATACCCATGCATCACAAGACCCTGAAAGTTACCGCATTGCAGGATTTGATCTTCCAAAAGATGCCGAGGCCGGCCCCGGCACTCGAGGGTTTAGCCTATCGGAATCTGAGCTCGACCTCAGCGCCAATATCGATCCCTGGCTGCGTGGCGTCGCCAATATCGCGCTAGGTTCCGACAACTCAATCTCGGTCGAAAATGCGTACATCCAAACCACATCCCTGGGACATGGATTACAACTCAAAGCCGGTCGGTTCTTCTCTGACCTCGGCTATGTCAACTCACAGCACGCCCACGCCTGGGACTTCGCCGATGCCCCACTCGCTTACCAAGCCATGCTTGGTACTCAATATGCTGACGATGGTGTACAACTCACTCTGCTAGCACCCACGGATCAATTCCTACAAGTGGGCATCGAATTGGGACGCGGCCGCAGTTTTCCAGGTACGAATACCAATCGTAATGGTGCCGGTTCTTCTGCATTTACTCTACACACAGGCGGTGATGTTGGAGACAACCACAGCTGGCGTGCCGGCATCTCTACTTTGCACACCAAAGCTGATGCACAAGAACTATCATCGATTGACGCAAATGATCATGAAGTCATCAATGCTTTTACTGGTATAACAGATGTATGGATTCTCGATGGCGTTTGGAAATGGGCGCCAAACGGCAATGCCACACGCACCAATTTCAAACTGCAAGGCGAATACCTGCGCAGCAAACGTGACGGTGATTTTACGTACGATACTGAAACCAGCAATCTGACAGATGCTTACACCGCCACACAATCAGGCTGGTACCTGCAGGGCATTTATCAATTCATGCCTCGCTGGCGCATGGGTCTACGCACTGAGCGCCTCAACTCTGGGACGCCTGACTATGCAAGCAACCAAGTCAATATGACGATTCCAACGGATGACGCTCGCAAACATACAGTCATGCTTGATTACAGCCCCAGCGAATTTTCACGTGTGCGCCTGCAGTTCGCTAAAGACTATGCACGAGGTGACGTTGTCGATAATCAAATGGTTTTACTGTATCAAATGAGCTTGGGCGCACACGGCGCACACAGCTATTGATTGCTGCTGATCACTTAGGAGCATCACATGTTGAAGAAAAATGTATTGATGGCTGTAGCCGTCATCTCACTGCTCATTCAGAGTAATACCGCTCACGCTGCACTGCGCATCTTTGCCTGTGAACCGGAATGGGGAGCGCTTGCACAGGAACTCGGCGGCAAATTGCTAGACGTCACGGTCGCCACCAGCGCATTGCAAGATCCACATCAGATTCAGGCCAAGCCAAGTTTGATTGCACGCGTACGCAATGCGGATTTAGTAGTGTGTACGGGTGCTGAACTCGAGATCGGTTGGTTACCCGTATTATTGCAGCAATCGGGCAATGCCAATGTTCAAGCAGGGAAACTGGGTAACTTTGCAGCGGCTGACTTCGTTAAGAAATTAGAAATACCGACCCAATTAGATCGTGCTCAGGGCGATGTGCATGCCGCAGGCAATCCACACATTCAACTGGACCCTCGCAATATCGCACTAGTAGCCAGTGCCTTAAGCACTCGTTTACAGCAAGTAGACAGTGCCAATGCAGGCCAATACGCACAAAATCTCGCGAGCTTTTCGCAACGCTGGCAACAGGCCATGACCCGATGGACTGCACAGGCCGCACCATTGCGCGATGTTGCCGTGGTGTCACGACACAAAGCCTATGTCTATCTATACGACTGGTTGGGCTTGAAAGAAGTTGCGGTCTTGGAACCCAAACCCGGAGTTGAGCCCACAGCATCCCATTTACAAGGCTTGTTAACCTCATTGAAAACTACACACGTTCGAATGACGCTGTATTCAGCATATCAAGATCCCAAGCCATCGGAATGGCTGAGTAAGAATGGTGGCATTGCCGTTGTAAAATTACCCTTTACCGTAGGCGGCACTGACGCAGCAAAGGACTTATTCGGTCTATTCGATGATACCCTGGCACGCCTTCTTGTAGGAGCGAACACTAAATGAACTTCAGCGCTCTAGACTGGAGCATTCTTGGCCCTGCATTCATCGCAGGGCTGATTGTACTGGTCACGCATGTGCCGTTGGGTACGCAAGTACTAGACCGTGGCATCGTCTTCATCGATTTGGCCATTGCTCAAATTGCCGGTCTGGGTGTCATCGCCGCCGACGCATTCGGACTACCCGAAGGTGGACTGTATGTTCAACTGGCTGCTGTAATTGCTGCTCTACTCGGTGCGTTGTTATTAACATGGACCGAACGCAAGGTGCCCGATCATCAAGAGGCCTTAATTGGCGTCCTGTTCATTCTCGCCGCCTGTACCGGCATCTTGCTACTGGCCAACAATCCTCATGGCGGCGAACATCTGCAAGATTTATTAGTGGGACAAATACTATGGGTGAATACCACGCAACTGCTCTGGCTTGGTGGCTTGTCATCCTTGATCGTGCTTGTCTTGTGGCGGGGGTGGATACATAAACTGGGACGATTTGGTTTCTACGGTGTATTCGCGCTTGCAGTGACCGCATCGGTACAACTGGTTGGCGTGTATTTGGTGTTTTCAAGCCTGATCATTCCCGCCCTGGCAACACGCCGTGATTCCGGACTGACACGCTATCGCAATGCGTACCTGACTGGAGTGATGGGCTATGGTGCCGGCCTCGCCATATCTGCTGTGCTTGATTTACCGTCGGGCGCCGTGATCGTCTGGACATTGGCAGCGTGCGGCTTGATCACCGCCACCATAGGAAAAAAACCAGCTACTGAATAAGCGGGCCGTTAGTTATAGATCGTATCCCGTTTGTGCTAACACCTGCTTCACAAACGGGATGGTCAATTTACGCTGCGACGCCAACGAAGCCAAATCAAGTTGATCTATAAAAGCACATAGGCTGTGCATGTCTCGCGGCAACCGTCGCAAGATATAACTCACAATCTCTTCGGTCAGAATCAAACCCCTAAGGCTTGCATGCATCTGCAAGGCTTCAATCTGTTCCGGTTCATCCAGAGGCTTCAATCGCAGGGCCGTACCAGCAAGAATACGCGAAGCCAGATCGGGTAATGCCATCTTTAACATGGCCGGGGAGCACTCATCGGCCAACAACAGTTTTCCACCGCGCTCTTCCAACTGACGATATAAATTAAACAACCCAAGACACCAATCTTTTTGGTTCAGGACCAGACCAACATCATCAATGCACACTAAATCCATGCGCTCTGTTCCTTGTAATAACTCTGGTCCATACGCATGTAATTCACGCAGAGGGAAATAGCCACTGTGCTTACCCTGCCCCGTCATGCTCACGCAAGCGGCTTGCAAGAGATGCGTTTTACCTACTCCGCTCACACCGTAGATGAAAACCACAGGACTCGGCCCAGAGCGGTGCAAGTCTTGTAATAGACTCAATGCATGTTGATTCTCACCAGTGCAATAACTGGCGAACACAGAACTGGCTCGCAATTGAATGGGCAAGGCAAGTTGCTGCGGCTTATTTTGTCTGTTAGGCATGATGAATTATTGCCCTTGACGCAAACGTTGCGCCTGGTGCGCCTGTGCTGCACGTCGACTGTACGTCAGCACATAATCCACACCACTGCTCAACGTGGTCACGACCACCGCTCCTAAAGCCCACTGCATGGCAGTAGGCAGCGGCCAGTCGATCTGCAGTGAATGCAAACTGGCAGCAGACACCACGCCAGCCACATACACAATCTGCACCAAAGTATTGAGCTTACTGATCAATGTGGGCGCAGCACCGACAATGGGCCCGTACAACCAACGATAGCAAATCGCACCCGAGGTGATGACAAGATCACGCACTACCACCAACACTGCCAACCACATAGGCACCAACTGCAAACGTGCCAACGTTACAAACACCACCACGAGCAACAGCTTGTCGGCCAGTGGATCTAAAATTTTGCCTAACTCAGTCTGCCACTGAAAACGCTTAGCCAGAAAGCCGTCTGCCGCGTCGGTCACTGCAGCCACCACAAAGACCATCAACGTCAACGCGAACTGACCTCGCAGCAATAACCATGCAATGGGCACGCTTAACAGCATGCGCAGCACACAAAGCCCATTGGGTAACCAGCGAAAACTCATCGTGATGCTATTCTGTTACTTTCATGAATCGTTTTAAGGGGTATAACGATAACTCATGACACCAGCTGTGTCGGCATTGGATGTGTTTTGCTCGGTTAGCATTGATGCCACAGACAGCAAACGCCGCAATGACAGCTGCGTACCGCGCAGATCAAGCTGCACACGCAATACATCCGCCTGCAACGCTTGAATCGATACCTCGCGCACAGTCAACAAGTCGTTAAAAAATTGAATCACACGGGCATAACTTTCCACACTATTAATGCCTGAAATTTCGATAAGTTGCCGACTGTTCTGCTTGGGTGATACGGCATAGTAACGACCGATTTGATCTGCCGCGGTGTGCACACCTTGATCTAGAGTGCCTTTCCATTCCTGACTGGTGCCCCGAAAAACCAATTGCCACCGCCATTCTTCAGTTGCCACTGCAGCCACATCGGCACTGGCACTGGCACTAATACTGGTACTGGAGCGGGCAAGTAGTACTGAGTCCGCATGATACTGAGTGGCTAACGCCTGAATCTGTACCCCATTCGTCACGCTGTACTGATCACTGGTTTCAAGGGCAGTCCAAACCACCGGCAAGCCACGCTCTTTAGCGATCGATTCAGTGGCTGCTCGCACCTCAGGCACCCCCATGAGCGCAAGCGGATACACCACCAATAACACCGGCCTGACACGATCCCAAACGGGTAAGCCCGACTGATCAAGTAGACTTTGAATGGCAGCAGTATCAAAGCCCACCTCCAATTGTCCACCGGATACATAGCCCACACGCTGCACCCATCGGACTGCATTGACCTGCGAAGCCGCCATCCGCAGCGACGCCTCACGCTGACCACTTAATTTAGTCAGTACCACCCCCAGTGCCGTGACCACGGCCTGATCGCGAGCAGGCTGACTGCGATCCGCCACGCGGACTGTGGCGCCGTACAAATCACCGACGATAGCGGCAACGGCACCGCCCGAAAGCAGTGGCAACAGCAGCAGGGCCATCGTCAGCAGCCTGGTGAATCTGCCTGCCGAGTGAGGGTGCAAGGCCTGTGATTGGTGCATTAACGTGCTGTTTTCCTAGAATTGATCGTGCAAGCGCATGATTTACGTTCAGTGTCGCGCCCATGCTGTGTAAAATAGCACACCCATTACTGACTGCACCCGTTTACGGGTCGGTCATCAGCCCCGATCCACACCCGCCCTGAGCGGAATCGAGCCTTTCATGTCTGACCAACCTTCCCTGACTTATCGTGACGCTGGTGTTGATATTGATGCAGGCGAGGCGCTCGTTGATCGCATTAAACCCCATGTCAAACGCTCAATGCGCCGCGAGGTCATGGGTGGCTTGGGTGGCTTTGGCGCGCTATTTGAAGTGCCCTTAGATCGTTACCGCAAGCCAGTGCTGGTGTCCGGCACGGATGGCGTGGGTACTAAATTGCGCTTAGCCATTGAAACCGGTCGTCATGACACCATCGGCATTGACCTAGTGGGCATGTGCGTCAACGATGTGGTGGTGCAAGGCGCTGAACCGTTATTTTTCCTGGACTACTACGCCACCGGTAAACTTAGTGTTGATGTGGCCGAGTCGGTCATCAAAGGCATCGTCGATGGTTGTGTTCTGGCAGGCTGTGCATTGATCGGTGGTGAAACCGCTGAGATGCCGGGCATGTATAGCGAAGGCGATTATGATTTGGCGGGATTCTGTGTCGGCATCGTTGAAAAAGATCAAATCATCGATGGCAACCACACCAAAGCCGGAGATGTACTGATCGCGTTGCCCTCCTCTGGTCCCCACTCCAACGGCTATTCATTAATCCGCAAATTACTTGAACGTGCTCACGCCACACCCGATACCCAACTTGGCAGTGGATTACTTTATGATGCACTACTGGCCCCCACCCGCATTTACGTCAAAAGCGTCTTGGCGTTAATGCAACAAGTGCCTGTTCATGGGGTTGCACACATCACCGGTGGTGGCCTATTGGAAAACATCCCCCGCGTGGTACCCGAAGGTCTTGAAGTGGTCATTGATCGTCGCAGTTGGACGTTGCCACCCGTGTTTCAATGGCTGCAACAGCAAGTCAACATCAACGAAACTGAAATGCTGCGTACCTTCAACTGCGGTGTCGGCATGACGATCTGTGTTGCGCCTGAACACGTCGATAAGGCCTTGACTGTTCTCAACTCACTGAATGAACCAGCCTTCATCATTGGTAAGGTTCGTACCGGTAACGGTGGCGTGGTGGTTGAAGGTTAATGACATCCACTGGCAAGACACTGCCGGTGGTGATCCTGATCTCCGGTACAGGTAGCAACATGTGCCGTATGGCTGAGTTGATGCAATCAGGTCAACTACCGATTGATATCAAAGCCGTCATCAGTGATCGTGCTCACGCCAAGGGCTTAGAAACCGCAGCGAGCATGGGCATTAACACCGATTCGCTCAATCCTAAAGCGTTTACACACCGTAACGATTTTGACGCTGCGCTGGCAGATAAAGTCGCCCAGTACCAACCTCAACTGGTGATCTTAGCGGGCTTTATGCGCATTCTCAGTCACGAGTTTGTATCCCGTTTCAGCGATCGCATGCTGAACATACATCCCTCACTGCTTCCAAAATATCCGGGGCTTCACACGCATCAACGTGCATTGGACGCGGGCGACTTGCAGCACGGTGCCAGTGTTCATTTTGTAACCGCAGAATTGGATGGTGGCCCAGTGGTGATGCAAGCAAGCATTCCAATCTTGGCTAACGATAACGCAGAATCGTTAGCGAAGCGTTTATTGCAGCAGGAGCATCAGCTCTACCCACTGGTGGTCAACCTGTTTGCCACAGGTCGATTGCAGTCGCGCAATGGCAAGGCATGGTTAGACGGCGCGCCGCTTACCACGCCACTGCAACTCAGTAGTCAATCCAGCCTATAAAAATGAATACTCTCATGCGACGCCTACTGCCACTCGTTACGCTGACATTACTCAGCTTAAACCAGTGGGCCTTCGCTCAAGACCCACCCACTCTCAAACCCTACATTGCGCGCTACAACGTAAAATATCGCGGCCTCAGTGGCGGGGATATTGTGTTCACACTCAAACGACAAGGTACCGATCAGTTTGTATTCAGTTCACGCCTACTGCCTAACTTTCTAGGCGGTCTGTTCACCAGTGATCAAGCTGAAGACACCAGTACATTACTGCTGGAGACCAACGGCCTTAAACCCCTGCAATTCAGCTCAGAAGATGGCCGCACAAAAACCGAGAACGACATTCGTTATCAATTTGATTGGAGTACCAACCAAGTCAAAGGTCGGTTTAAAGATCAAGATTTCACGATGAGTGTGCCGCGTGGCGTACAAGATCGTTTAAGCATTCAACTCAGCGCCTCACTGGCACTGCAAGCCAACAAAGATCCGGGCAAACTCATCATGCTCGAAAAAAATGAACTGCAGGAATACACCATCACACGTCAGGGCTCAGAACACATCAGCAGTGACACGGGTGAATTCGATACCGTGGTACTAAAAAGTGAACGCAGCGGCAGTGACCGAGTCACACGTTATTGGTATGCAGATAGCCTCGGCTTTATTCCAGTACGAGCCGAAAGGTCGACTAAAGGAACAGTGGATATCGTTATGGAACTTAAGTCGATTCAGTTCCAATAAGCCTACTCAGCCAGCGATTGCACCACACGCATCCAAGCTCGAGCCAGATTTCGGCGGTTATAGCCACCACCTCCCATCGCCAGCACCCGGCCATGACCGAGTTCATCTGCAATCACACCCAAACGCTTTGCTGCATACGCATGCGCCTCTTCGGTTAACTTGAGATGGGTAATCGGATCACCGTCTAAACTGTCCGCGCCACACTGAAATAAAATAAATTCAGGACAGCCGGCGATGAGATAGCGCTCAACATGTTCCCACGCCTCGAAGAATTCGGGATCACCACTACCCGCCATCAAGGGAAGGTTTAACTTAGTTCCTTTAGCTGGGCCTTCACCCGTCTCATCGGCAGCACCGGTACCTGGATACAGAGAGTGTCCGTCTTCGTGGATGTCGGCAAATAACAGATTAGGGTCATCGATAAAGCCATAGAACACGCCATCACCATGATGCGCATCTATGTCCACGTAAGCGATGCGCTGGATCTGGTAGCGATGGCGCAATACTTCAATGGCCACACCGCAATCGTTCAAGGCACAAAATCCTGCGGCACCCGCACGAGTGGCATGATGTAACCCGGCAATGGGAATAAACGCTCGACGCGCCTGCCCCTCCATCAAGGCCTGCACACCCAACAAGGTGCTGCCCACGACATGAGCCGCCGCCTCATAGACACCCTTAAACGCGGGGGTATCGTTGGAATCTAGAAACCCCAAGCCTGTCTGAGATCGCTCACTCAGCACATCCAGGTAGGTCGGTTGGTGAAACAGCGCCAATTCCTCACGCGTGGCGGGGCGAGGATCGAGATGGATCAAACAGTCTTCCAAACCGGCATGCTTGAGTTCGGTCATGAAGACCTCATGCCGATCCGTACCAAACGGATGCCCGCCCGGAAAGCCATAGCGAGCGATGGCTTCACCTGCAACGAGAACGACTGGTTGCTTGTACTGAGTCATTGCGTGTTAGGAAAATGCATTCGCGTCAGCCTAACACTTCTCTGAAGCACGATGCGGACCCGATGTATAAAAACCACTAAATAAAGCCATCAGAGCATTTAAATTCAATAAGATACAGGACAGTTTAAATATTTTTATTAGAAAACGCCCTAAGGCAGCAAAAAAACAGCCCGGGCTTTGAAAGCAATCAAAGCTTATTTAAATCAGTTAGTTAAAGACCTTTCTAAGAAATTACTTAGCCAGCCGTTCCAGCATGCTTTGCAGCTGTAGTAATTCCTGCTCATTGAGTGAAGCGAGACGACGGTTGAACACTCGGCTGACCTCATCCTTCAATTTGGGGTATTGCTCTGCCCCCTGCTCGGTCAGTTGGATATTAATCACGCGACGGTCATCCGAAGAACGGGCACGAACAATCACGCATTTTTCTTCCAGACGGTCGAGCATACGAGTCATCGAGCCGGTGTCATATTCCAATACGCGACAAAGATCAGCGGCGGTCGTGGCCACACCTTCAGCAATACGACGCAGAATGATGAACTGTGCGCCCGTCAGGCCATGCGGAGTTAAGCAGGCGTCCATTTCCTGCATCATGCGTGTACGAACGCCCGTGACCAAATAACCAATGTACAACCCAGGATCATCCGATCGGGCTGATGTGACTGGCGCCTGCTCCGGCGCAGTTTTGTTGTCGTGATGCTCGCTCATGATCAACTTACCTTAAGGTCAACTCACCGGCGGTCTACCGGAGGGGAGATTCGGGCGTTGGGCCGAGATAGGAACAGCTGTTGATGGAGGCCAGGGTCGGAATCGAACCGGCGTAGACGGCTTTGCAGGCCGCTGCATGACCACTCTGCCACCTGGCCTATCAACAGTGAACTTCGCATCAAAATGCGAAAATCAACCTTCTAGATGCGCCAAACCCCGGGAGCACCGGGGTTTGTATTGATCGTACTGGAACGAACACCAGGAAAGTTACCTTGCGCTCAACCTCAGCAAAACAGCCAAGATCCAATAAAAACAACGACATCAGCTACCAGAACGGCGCGGATCATACACGAAGCCGGCTTAACCTGCCAACTATCGAATAACCAAGCGCAATGGTCATTTTTAAGAGCATTTCAGCTGAAATTAATTTTGGAAACCACTTAATCGCGGTACAGCATTAGATCCGAACAACGACTGACGGGCAGCATCAATAACACCAAAAGCAGCATTCTCAAAGCTATAAGGCTCCACAATTAATTTGGCAGCGCTACTCATTCGCTCCCACTTATCTGCTTTGGATAGCAACTCCACACCGACATCGACCCATATTTGGAGTTCCAATGGCAAAACAAATCCATTCTCCCCCTCGCGAATCAACTCACCTGCGACGCCGGCATGGGGCGAAACTAACACAGGCACCCCAGCCATACAAGCTTCGTTTGCAACGACACCCCAAGGGTCCCATAACGTTGGAAATAGAAACAATTTGGCACGTTTGAAATAACTAGGGATATCCGCTTGCGACACATGACCTAGGAAAGTCACATCCACATCTGGCGCTAAATCATTTAGATTCGATTT
>CANGJP010000020.1 GCA_947454465.1 Pseudomonadota bacterium | reverse complement strand
GAGAACTGGAAGCGACCCGCTGATGAAGTCAGTAGCCTGATGAGTTTATTTGTTCAGGCCTTAGAGCATGAAGTGAGCGTCATGCATCGTAATGGCATACGTGTTCGTTTTATTGGTGATCGTGCGTTATTAAGTCAGCAATTGCAGCAGGGTATGGCGCAGGCCGAGCAGTTGACGGCGGCTAATAAAGGTATGCTAGTGCTGATCGCTGTTGCGTATGGTGGACGATGGGATTTGCTGCAAGCGACTCGCAAGCTTGCTCAGCAATGCGTGTCTGGTGAGCGTCAGGCGCAACAAATACAGGAAGGGGATATTACGGCCCATTTAGAATTACATGGTGTACCAGAGCCAGATCTATTTGTGCGAACAGGTGGTGAGCAGCGCATCAGCAATTTTCTGTTATGGAATTTGGCCTATACCGAACTTTATTTTACTGATGTTTTGTGGCCAGATTTTGATGATACTGAGCTGGCAGCCGCATTCAGTTACTTCAGTGAGCGTCAGCGACGTTTTGGTCTAACTGGAGATCAGCTTGAAAGTGAATCTGATAGCCATACAAATGTGCCCCCAGTGAGTTAGGTTCATGTTAAAGCAGCGCATCATTACTGCATTGATGATCAGTTTGCCGTTAGTTGCGGTATTGCTGTTTATGCCTCCTTTGTTTTCAATCGGGTTGTTCGCATTAGTGGTCGTATTGGGTGCTTGGGAATGGTCTGCCTTGTTATCGCTGCAAAGCAAATGGTACCGTGTCATGTATGTACTGATGGTGTTTGTGTTTTTGGCACTGGCTTGGCGATATTTGCGTGATCCTGCTTACTTGCCTTTGTTGTTGCAGGTTGCACTGTTGTGGTGGGTAACCGTGTTGGTTTGGATGATGTGCTGTCCCCAACACAAGTCTAGATGGCTCACTGCTGTGGCTGGCGTGCTGACATTGGTTCCTGCATGGATTTCTATTGGTTGTTTATTGCTGCTGAATTCTCAATGGCTGTTATTCATGTTATTGATGGTAATTGGTGTCGACGTGGGAGGCTTTCTGTTTGGCCGCCGTTTCGGTCGCACTAAGTTGGCACCGCGAGTCAGTCCCGGAAAAACGTGGGAAGGAGTCATTGGTGGGGTGTTGTTATCGATCTTGGTTATTGTTGCAGGCGCATATTGGTTTGCACAGCCGATGGGCTCATTCTTGATGGTGTCTTTGTTGACCGTTGTCATGTCGGTGGTGGGTGATTTGGGTGAGAGCTTGTTTAAGCGACATGCGGGTCTCAAAGACAGTGGCAATATTTTGCCTGGTCATGGCGGTATCCTTGACCGTATCGATAGCATTACGGCTGCGGCGCCGGTGTTTCTTTATGGGCTGAGTTACCTTGGTGTATTTGTTACATGACTCAGGGCAAGGAAAGTGGCGTTCAAGGTGTGGCGATCTTTGGTGCCACCGGCAGTATCGGCGTCAGTACGTTAGATGTGATTGCGCGCCATCCTGAACGATTCAGAGTGGTGGTTCTAGCCGCGCATCGCAATGTCGATGTTCTGAAAGCCCAGTGTTTGCAATTCAAACCCCAATATGCCGCGTTGGTCGATCCTGTTGCGGCCCGTCAGTTAAAGCAAGAACTCACTGCTGCGGGTTTGATGACTGAAGTACTTTCTGGAGCCGCGGCACTCGATGAATTAGCGGCTCATCCCGAGGTAGATACGGTGATGGCGGCAATTGTTGGAGCTGCCGGTTTGAGCTCCACATTGGTTGCAGCGCGCTCAGGTAAACGGATTTTGCTGGCCAACAAAGAATCTTTGGTCATGTCAGGCAGCTTGTTCATGGACGCTGTGCATGCAGGTGGAGCACAACTCATACCCATTGATAGCGAACACAATGCGATTTTTCAGTGTCTACCCATGCAAAGTAAGTCAATTGACTATCCGCAACCGGGCATTAAACGTTTATTGCTTACTGCTTCGGGCGGTCCTTTCCTGCGTATGCCGGCCTCTGGGCTGACTGTGGTGACCCCTGAACAGGCTTGTGCACATCCACGTTGGGTGATGGGACGGAAAATTTCAGTGGATTCAGCCACGTTGATGAATAAAGGGCTGGAATTGATAGAAGCCTGTCTGCTGTTTGGTATGTCAGCCAGTAAAATTGATATTGTGGTTCATCCACAGAGCATTGTGCATTCGATGGTTGAATACATTGATGGATCGGTTTTGGCACAACTGGGTAATCCTGATATGCGCACACCGATTGCCTATGGCCTAAGTTGGCCGGAACGACTCTTTGCCGGTGTAGAATCGCTCGATCTGGTACGAGCGGGGGCCTTGGAATTCGAAGAGCCCGATGAGCAGCGTTTTCCATGTTTGCGTCTGGCGCGTCAGGTGGCTGTCTCCGGTGCGAGTTATCCTGCTGTGCTCAATGCGGCCAATGAGGTGGCGGTGGCGGCGTTTTTGAATCATCAACTCAGCTTCACAGGTATCGCCGCCTTGGTCGAGTCCGTGTTGGGGGCACATTGTTCCACCAATGTTTCGACTCTCGAGCACGTATTGGACGTTGATCAGTGGGCGCGGCGTGCTGCGCAAAGTAACTTAGACACGCATCGTTTCAGGGTTTCTGGAGCAGAATCTTAAGATGGTTGATTCGGCGTTATCACTGCTATTCATGCTTGCCGCTTTCATCGTGGCCATCGGTCTATTGGTGTCTGTTCATGAATTTGGTCATTTCTGGGTGGCGCGTAAACTGGGCATTCGAGTGCTGAAGTTTTCTATCGGTTTTGGCAGGCCTTTATGGAGGTATGTGTCCAAGACGGATGGTGTTGAATACATTATTGCCGCTATTCCTTTGGGCGGCTACGTCAAGATGCTCGATGAACGAGAGGGCAATGTGCCCTTCGAAGCGCTGCCATACAGTTACAACCAAGCGCCAGTCTGGAAACGTTTACTGACCCTGTTGGCTGGACCATTCGCCAATCTGGCATTTGCAATATTGGCCTACTGGATGCTGCTGATGATCGGGATACCTGGCATTAAGCCAGTCGTTGGTGAGGTGACACCCGATTCGATTGCGTTTCGTGCAGGTTTGCATCCTGATGATCTCATCCTATCTGTACAGGGACGCTCCGTAGACACCCAGACTGATGCGTTATTGACTTTAGTGGATACGGTGACCGATGACACCGTGAGCATGCGGGTGCGTGCCGATCAGGGGCAAGGCGATGAGCGTCAGTTGCGGTTTCAGTTGGGAGCAGGGCGACGTGACCTCACGGAACCCGAGACGATGTTAAGTCGTTTGGGATTTGATTTTTGGTTTCCCCCTATGCCTGCGGTGATTGCGGCGGTCACAGCGGAAGGCCCAGCGGCCAAGGCCGGATTACAGGCAGGAGATGAAATCCTATCCATCGCAGGGGAGCCCGTTACAGACATGACTACGGTTAGTCGGCAGATCAGTATGCGTGCAGGTCAAGAAGTGCTGTTGCTGATCAAGCGGGGATCATCACATGTGGAATTGCCGGTCACTGTGCTGAAAGAGACCGTCGAGGGACAAAATGTCGGTCGAATTGGTGTACGTATGAATGCTCATGTCACTATGCCTGACTCTATGCGTGCAATGCAAAAGTACTCCCCTTTGGCTGCTTTCACACAAGGTGTGATGCAAACTTGGGATACTGCGGCTTTGTCTTTAAAAATGATTGGACGAATGATTGTGGGTCAAGTTTCCACTAAGAATCTCAGTGGTGCGATTAGTATGGTTGAGTTCAGCGGTGCGGCAGCCCGACAAGGATTCGTGGCTTTTATACACTGGTTGGCCCTAATCAGTATCAGTATCGGTATATTCAATTTGTTGCCCATTCCGATGCTGGATGGTGGTCAAGTGATGTATCAACTTGCAGAACTGGTTAAGGGTGCGCCTGTTTCTGAGCGAGTACAATTGGCGGGTCAGAAGTTTGGTGTGGCCGTGTTGTTGATGTTATTAAGCCTCACTCTCTATAACGATATTGTTCGGCATTTGGGCTAATGATGAATTTTCGCTCGATTTCTCAATTCGCCATATTGTTGCTTTGGAGTTGTGCCGCTTTTGCACAAGTGGCAACGGCACCCGTGGCTGAGTTTACGGTGGGTGATATCCGCGTAGAGGGCCTACAACGCATTTCTGAAGGTACGGTATATAACTATTTGCCAGTCAATATCGGCGATCGACTGACTACTCTACGGCGAGTCGAGGCCATTAAAGCGTTGTATGCCACCGGTTTCTTTCGCGACATTGAGTTACGTCAGGATGGCGGTACCTTAGTGGTCGCCGTGTTGGAGCGACCTTCCATAGAAAGTTTTGAGCTCAAAGGAAATAAAGATATCAAAACAGAAGACCTGACTAAATCGCTGAAATCGGTAGGGCTGTCGGCGGGTAAGCCCTTTAATCAGTCCACATTGGAAGATATCAAAGGATTTCTTACCGATGAATATTTTTCACGTGGTAAATACGGGGTTGTCATCGACGCCAAAGTAGAGGATCTACCGAATAATCAAGTCAAGGTCACCATTAATATTAATGAAGGTAATCGTGCCAGAGTCCGGCAGATTAATATCGTCGGTAATCATTCCTTCGATGAGAATGTCATTCGCGAGAACTTTGAAATTAAAGCGCCGCACCTGACTACGTTGTTCAAACAGGATGATCGTTACTCGCGTGAATCACTCGAAGGCGATCTGGAAAAACTAAAGTCCTTTTATATGAACCGCGGCTACGCCAATTTTGAGGTGAATTCCACTCAGGTGACGATTGCTCCTGAGAAAGACGATATGTTTATCACCATAAATATTACCGAAGGCGCCGTATATAAAGTTGCTGAAGTAAAGCTAGCAGGTAGTCTAATGGTGTCTGAAGTCGACTTGCGGAAACTCATATTAGTTCAGCCTGGTTCAGTTTATTCACGTCAGGCAGTTACTGCTACCGAAGAAGCCATCAAATTACGTCTTGGGATGGATGGTTATGCTTTCGCCAAAGTTGAGGCGGTGCCCACAGTCAATGATCAGACACACGAGGTGACGCTTAGTTTTCTAATTGAGTCGGGCAATCGTGTTTATGTACATCGTGTGAATTACACCGGTTCCACCTCCGTGAACGATGAGGTTTTTCGTCGTGATACCCGTCAGCTAGAAGGTGGCTATTTATCTAATGCTGTGTTGGATCGTTCCAAGGCTTTATTGCAGCGATTACCTTTTTTAGAGAAAGTCGAATCGTCGACTACTCCGGTGCCGGGTTCGGCAGATTTGGTTGATGTTGAATTTAAAATTAAGGAAGGGTTGCCAGGACAGTTCACCGCAGGGGTGTCGTATTCAGAAACGTACAGGTTAGGTGTCAATGCCAGTATTGTTCATACTAACTTCTTAGGTACTGGAGATCGCGTGGCGCTTGAAATCGATTCAAGTAAATATTCTAAGGTGTACAGTTTTTCGCATACCGATCCTTATTCAACGGTTGATGGTATCGCCCGAACGGTTTCTATGGCATACCGTAACACGACGCAATTTACCTCGACGTCTTCGGATCTTTCTTCCAAAACAGCTACAGCTAATCTGATGTATGGCTATCCCTTTAGTGAATATCAGACTTTACGATGGGGTGTCAGTACACAGTACACGGATACCTTTACCAGTGCCTCTAGTGCTGAACAAGCTGTCACCTGGGTGCGCAATAACGGTAAACCTTATGTTCGTTATACTTATGCAGGTACTCCGTCTTTGGCAACTGCGTTCTATGGCAATAAATACATGACCTATGGACTGAGTGCAGGTTGGGGTTATGACTCATTAAATAGAGCCTTATTTGCTGACCGAGGTGCGCGTCATCAGTTTAATGTTGCTTACACACTTCCATTCAGTGATGTGAACTATCTGCAAGCAAGTTATACGATGGTGCAGTTGGTGCCTGCGGGCAAAATATTTACGTTGTTGTTTAACGGTGAAGTGAGTTACGCACAGGCCGTGGGAGGTACTCATTCAGTGCCGCCCTTCTTGAATTCTTATGCGGGTGGTCCTACTTCCGTGCGTGGGTTTAGGGAGAGTTTCTTAGGGCCACGTGATACTTATGGTAGTCCCTATGGCGGAAACCTCCGCACAACCATGCAGACCGAGTTATTACTCCCCATGCCTGATAAGTGGCGTAATAGTGCGCGTTTCAGTTTGTTCTATGATATTGGTAATGTGTTCTCAACCGAGAGCGTGACGTTTGTGGGTCAAGATGGATACACGCCAGTTGACTACAAGTTTAGTACTAAGGAATTGAAGCACTCCACGGGCTTAGCGGTACAGTGGTTGGCCCCCTTAGGTATTTTCCGCTTTAGCTATGCCATTCCTTTGAATGCAAAAAGTGGTGATGCAATCCGTTTTGATGATCAGAAAGAATATTTTCAATTTTCCATCGGCCAGGCTTTCTAAATTATCGGGTTTAGTTTCAAGAGGATTCGCTCATGTCTGTTGTGTCTATTCGTAAATATGTTACCGGCAGTGTTGTTCTGGCTCTGTTGATGGCAGGTGCCGCTCATGCGGAGATGAAGATTGGTGTGGCTGATTTTCAGCGCTTACTTGAAGACTCGCCACAGGCAAAGGCTGCCGGTCAGGTATTACAGAATGAATTTGCTCCTCGTCAGCGTGAATTGCAGCAAAAAGAAAAAGATTTGCAAACTAAAGCTGAAAAACTCAATCGAGATGCAGCCGTGATGTCTGAAAAAGAAGTGACCGCTTTAAAGAAAGAGCTTACTAATGGCCAAACCGATTTGCAGCGTGATGGTGAGTCGTTTACAGAAGAGGTTACTGCTCGCCGTAATGAAGAGTTAAATAAGGTACAAACGCTACTCATTAATGAAATTGCCGGATTTGCTAAGGAGGGCGGTTATGATCTGGTTGTCCCGAGTAGTTTAGTGCTTTACAGCAAAGACACCTTTAACGTGACCTCTCAGTTGCTCACTTACTTGCAATCACGTCCGCTGGCCGCACCTCCGGTTGCTGCCACTAAGTCCGCCACGGCGCCCGCGGCTACTAAGCCAGCGGCCAGCAGTAGTAAACCTGCAAGTAAATAACGAGTTACCTGCTTGAGTCATTCTGGTATCAGTCTGGGTGAGTTGGCGGTTCGTTTCGGCTGTGCGCTGAAAGGTGATCCTCATGCCATGGTGAATCATGTGGCAACGCTGCAGTCAGCGTCGTCTGATGCTGTGGCATTTTTGGTGAATGCTAAATACAAGACTCATCTGGCAACTACTCAGGCGGGGGTGGTTGTAGTGGATGAGGCAGTCGCTGCTGAGAGTCCCGTTCCGGCTCTGATTGCCAAAAATCCTTATCTGACCTATGCCCAGATTGCATCGTTATTACACCCTCTACCGCATTATCCAGCGGGGGTGCATCCCTCCGCCGTTGTGGATGCGACGGCAATCATCGATCCGTCGGTGCATATTGCTCCGAATGTGGTGATCGGTGCGGGTTGCCAGATTGCAGCGCGTAGTCAGGTTGGTCCTGGATGCGTGCTGGGTGAACGCGTGACTCTTGGGGCGGATACGCGATTGATGGCTAATGTTACGGTGTGTGATGACAGTGTCATCGGTGAGCGCTGCATTATTAATCCCAATGCGGTAATTGGTTCTGAAGGCTTTGGCTTTGCGCCAGATGCGCTCAATGGTTGGGTGAAGGTGCCGCAGGTGGGTAAGGTTCGCATTGGCAATGACGTTGAAATTGGTGCCAGTACGACGATCGATCGGGGTGCACTGGGTGATACCGTCATTGAAGATGGGGTTAAATTAGATAATCAAATCCAGATTGCCCACAACGTACACGTTGGGGCTCATACGGCCATGGCGGCCTGTGTGGGTGTGTCTGGTAGTACCACTATTGGTCGTCATTGCATGATTGCCGGGCAGGTAGGTATAGCAGGGCACTTGAGTATTTGTGATCATGTTGTGATCACCGGTAAGAGTCTGGTGTCCGCCTCTATTCGTAAGCCCGGTGTGTATTCCGGTTCATTGCATGTGGAAGAAGCCGCTACATTTCGTCGTAATGCCGCGCGCTTTGCCAAACTGGATGAGTTGGCCAAAGCTGTTCGGCGGTTGGCGGTTAGGCACTTACCTGCTGATGATGGCGATAAGATTGATTAACGTTATAACGCTAAGTTTTTGAGTTGAAGACGAATATGACTGAAATAAATGCTCAGGAAGCCACCACCATTCCAGCACTTAACCCCGTGGATATTATGGAGGTGATGCGTCGTTTACCGCATCGCTATCCGTTCTTGTTGGTTGATCGTGTGCTTGATGTGCAGCCTGGTAAATCGATTGTTGCCTTAAAGAACCTGACGATAAACGAACAATTTTTTCAGGGTCATTTTCCTGGTAATCCAGTGATGCCCGGTGTGTTAATGCTTGAAGCGTTGGCTCAGGCGGCAGGGTTGCTTGCCTTTATCACTGAAAATGTCTATCCAGATGAAGTGACGCAATTTTATTTTGCGGGCATTGATGATGTACGGTTTCGTAAACCGGTGCGGCCCGGCGATCAGCTTATTCTCAAGGCGAACGTACAGCGTATCATGCGTGGTATTTGGAAATATCAAACGGTTGCCGAAGTGGATGGCATGGAAGTCTGCTCATGTTCCATGATGATTTCTGTAGGTACAAAAAAATAACTTCTATTCCTCTGGCCCTTTGACCTTCAGTAATTTTATGTCTATTCATCCCACAGCAATTATTTCTCCTCAAGCACAGCTCGCGGCTAACGTTACAGTTGGTCCCTACAGCATTATTGGGGATCACGTCGAAATTGGTTCAGGGACGAAGGTTGGTCCCCACGTGGTCATTAATGGGCCCACCGTTATTGGTAAAGATAATCAATTTTTTCAGTTCGCTTCCATTGGTGATGCGCCCCAAGATCATAGTTATAAAGGTGAGGCTACTCGTTTAGAAATTGGTGATCGTAATATCTTTCGAGAGTGCGTCACTATTAATCGGGGAACGACTAAGCAAGAGTGGGTGACCCGAATTGCATCCGATAATTTATTTTTAGCCTATTCTCATGTTGCGCATGATTGTACTGTGGGTAGCCATAACGTGTTTTCCAATGCCGTTGGCTTGGCGGGTCATGTTGAGGTGGGTGATTGGGTGATTTTCGGTGCCTATTCCGGCGTCCATCAGTTCGCCAAGATCGGTTCACATGCTTTCTTAGCGAATAACACCGCCGCAACGTACGATATTCCTCCTTATTTCACTGCCGAAGGACGACCGGCAGTGCCGCGTATTGTTAATGAAATTGGTTTGAAGCGGCGCGGATTTAATGAGCAACAGGTTCGTAACATCCGCAATGCATTTCGGGTGTTGTACCGCTCCAAGCTCAAGTTGGATGAGGCTACCTTACGGCTACAAACTTTGGCAGAAACTCAACCTGAAATTCAGCCCATCGTTGATTTTCTTGCCCGTAGTCAGCGTGGCATTGCGCGTTAGAGCTGCCGGGACTGATTCGTGATGAGCCTTTCTCACGGCAAGTCTCCGTATCCGCGTATTGCTATCGTTGTTGGTGAGCAGTCGGGTGACAATTTAGGCGCTGCATTAATTGAAGTATTGGGCCAGCATTTTCCCAATGCTCAATTTTTTGGAATTGCAGGCTCACGCATGGTGGCGTCAGGTTGCCAAGCGTGGGAATCTGCAGACGCGCTTGCTGTCATGGGTATCTTTGAGATCATTCCGCATTTATGGCGTTTAATGCGATTGCGGCGTCGGTTGATTACGCGCTTATTGGCAGATCCACCCGACGTTTACATTGGTATCGATGCAAAAGAATTTAATTTAAGCGTCGAACGCAAACTTAAGTCGGCAGGAATTCGTACGGTGCAATATGTCAGTCCTCAGGTCTGGGCATGGCGACAGGGACGTGTGAAGAAAATTGCCAGTGCAGTGGATTTGATGTTGTGTCTGCTACCTTTTGAAAAACAGTTTTATCAGCAGCACCAGGTTGAAGCACGCTTTGTTGGACATCCTTTGGCTGATCAGATTCCTATGCAGACCGATCGCATTGCGGTCCGTCATGGGATGGGGTTGCCGATTGAAAGTGTTTGCGTTGCTGTCTTACCCGGTAGCCGTCATGGCGAAGTAGCCAGACTGAGTGATGACTTTGCTCGCACTATTGCTTGGCTTGTCAGGCACCAGCCCGATCTGCGTTTTGTGGCACCGATGAGCAACGACACCGCACGTAAAGTATTTACTCAGGCATTACAGCAGGCGGGTGTTTTGTCGCAGGTGTTGTTACTGGACGGGCAGTCGCAGCAGGCGATGATCGCCAGTGATGTGGTGTTGCTGGCTTCCGGCACTGCAACGCTGGAAGCGGCGCTGGTGAAGCGTCCTATGGTGGTGGCTTATCGCCTAAGTACACTTACAACATTGCTGCTCAAAGGCTTAGGTATCGTCAAGACCAGATTTTTTTCACAGCCGAATCTGCTGGCGAACAAGCAATTAGTGCCTGAATATTTCAATGCGCAGGTACGCGCTGACATTCTGGGGCCTGCTGTACTTGCCCAGCTGGTGCGCAACGATCGTGTGGCACTGGATGAGGAATACGTACGTATTCACCAACAGTTACGACAGAATGCCAGTGAACAGGCTGCTCGCGCGATTATTCAGTTGATAGAACAATCCCAATCATGAAATCTGCGGGAGAGACAACGCGGCTAATTATCGGAGTGGATGAAGCCGGTCGGGGTCCATTGGCCGGTCCGGTGATGGCCAGTGCAGTGATTCTTGATCCAAAACGGCCTGTTGTTGGCTTAAATGATTCAAAAAAGTTGACTGAAAAGCAGCGAGATCAACTTGCTCCTATTATTCGAGAGCAGGCATTGGCTTGGTCTGTGGCCACATCTACGACGGCTGAAATTGATCAGATAAATATTCTTCAGGCTACATTATTAGCCATGCGCCGTGCACTTGAGATGCTGGTATTACCAGCTGAATACAAAACCGATCTATTGCATATTCAGGTGGATGGCAACAAGTTACCTGACTTACAGGCTTTGCCTTTTTGTTGTACTGCTGAAGCCATTGTTGGGGGTGATGCTTTGATTCCCTCAATTAGTGCGGCATCAATACTCGCCAAGGTGGAGCGCGATGCATGGATGCAGGCACTGGATCAGCAATACCCGGTTTATGGATTTGCCAGACACAAGGGCTATGGCACCGCGATACATCTGCAGGCATTAGGGCAGCATGGAATCTGTCCGGAGCATCGTCGCAGCTTTGCGCCCGTCCGTGCGTTGATTGCCTGAGCCACAGCTAACACGCTAAGCTGACGGTCTTGCGGATGTGTGAAGGAGCGTCTCATGATGCTCGTAGCTATGTTTGACTCTTCGTTCATACGTCGTGTTGCCATCAGCATGAAGCTGCTGGGACTTTTTTTAATATGCCAGCTGATCCGTAGGCAAAGATTTTGACCGTATTTGCGTATTAAATTTGCTGTGCTGGGTTTCCATGTTGGTGCTGGATGATGACGAGGCCTTGCCGAAATTTCAAAGTACCCGGAAGGCCTTTTACACTCCGTGCCAATCATGAGAGGCTTTTGCACTTGCGGTTCGACGCGATGGATTAATGGCGATAACCCATGGATTTAATCCATGTCGATAACAATTCATTCATATATTTCCGTTAAAACGGGAATGCTTCTGTCTTCTGGAGTTGGGTATGCCCAAGAATAGTTTCTATATCAGTGTTGTGTTGCCGGTCGTGACTGCCGCCTTGATTGCCGGCTGTTCAAAAGGTGGGCAGCCGGTATTTCCTCCTCCACAGGTCAATGTGGCGCAAGTAATGCAAAAACAGATCCAGTTGTGGGACGAGTTCAGTGGTCGGGTAGAGGCCGTTAACACAGTGGAATTGCGTCCGCGTGTATCCGGTTATCTGTCAGCAGTGCATTTTCGTGAAGGCAGTAAAGTAAAGCGTGGTCAGCTGCTTTTTTCAATTGATGATCGAGAGTACCGGGCGGCTGTAGACAGTGCGCGTGCCAATGTTGCTCGTGCCCAGAGCCGCGTAACACTGGCCACTACCGAACTGGCTCGCAGTGAACGGCTGATTGCTGAACAGGCAACCTCGCAGGGTGAGCTTGATCAGAGACGCGGAGAGTTACAGCAGGCACAGGCCGATTTGAGTGCGATGAAGGCTGCGCTGACTCAGGCAGAACTGAGCTTGAGTTTCACTCAGATCGTTTCACCGATTGACGGACGGGCAGGCGCCGCACTGGTCAAGCCCGGTAATCTGGTCTCACCTGGATCAACTCTGTTATCCAGCGTGGTTTCGCTTGATCCGATCTACGTGACGTTCGATGGTGATGAGCAGGTTTATTTGAAATATCAATCCCTGCTGCAAAAGAGTCAGCAACATACGTCGCATAGTGAGAAGCATCCAGTACAGGTCGGGCTGGCCAATGAGCAGGGCTTTCCCCATCAGGGCGAGCTTGAATTTATTGATAATCAGTTGAATGCGGGCACTGGCACCATCCGGGCAAAAGCCCTGTTGAAGAACAGTGACGGTGTTTTCACACCGGGTCTGTTTGCGCGGGTGCGGCTGCAGGGCACGGGTGAACAGCGTGCTCTGCTGATTAATGAAGTGGCCGTTTCGAATGATCAGGATCGCAAATTTGTTTACGTGATTGGCCCCAACAATACAGCGGTTAGAAAAGATGTTGTACTGGGCGAAACCGTAGATGGATTGCGCGTGGTCAGATCAGGACTCACATCAGCTGACCAGGTGGTGGTCAATGGCGTCCGGAAGATATTCTTCCCGGGTGCTCCAGTCGCGCCCGTGATGGTGCCCATGGATAAACCCGATCAGGCGCCGCCGGCCGCTGCAAGTTCTGCTGCGTCCACAAGCAAATAATCCAGAGCAGACATCAATGGATGCATCCAAATTTTTTATTGATCGACCGATTTTCGCTGGGGTGCTGTCGATCCTGATGTTTGTTTCAGGGCTGATAGCCATTCCGCAACTGCCCATCAGTGAATACCCTGATGTTGTGCCACCGTCAGTGCAGGTGACCGCGCTTTATCCGGGTGCTGATCCGAAAACCATTTCGGAAACAGTCGCAGCGCCCATCGAAGAAGCGGTAAACGGCGTTGAGAACATGACTTACATGAAGTCAGCTGCCGGTTCTGATGGCACCATGAGTCTGACGGTTACCTTCAAGCAAGGCACTGACATCGATCAGGCCGCTGTGCGTGTGCAGAACCGGGTGCAGCAAGCGTTGCCGCGCTTGCCGGAAGCGGTTCGGTCACTGGGTGTCACCACTGCCAAGAGTTCACCCAATATCACGATGGTTGTGCATCTGACCTCGCCCAATAAAACTTACGACTCGCTGTATCTTTCCAATTTTGCCAACTTGCGGGTGAAGGACGACCTGGCCCGGCTGGATGGTGTAGGGCAGGCACTGGCTTTTGGTGCCGGTAATTATGCGATGCGCATCTGGTTGGATCCGCAGAAGGCAGCTGCCCGTAATCTGACTGCCACCGACATCATCAATGCAATTCGTGAACAGAATGTACAGGTTTCAGCGGGCAGTATCGGCGCTGCACCGCAACCAAACGGAGCACCTTTGCAGTTATCGATTAATGCTCAAGGGCGTCTGACAACGGCTGAGCAGTTCGGCGATATCGTGCTGAAAAGTCAGGGCAGTGCATTAACGCGTCTCAAAGATATTGCGCGTATTGAGCTGGGCTCACAAACCTATGCATTACATTCATTACTCAACAATGAGGACGCGGCTGCCATCGTGATATTTGAGGCGCCCGGCGCGAACTCGATTGCCTTATCAGATGCGGTGCGTCAACGCATGGCGGAGCTGGCTAAAACGTTTCCGAAAGATGTGCAATGGACGGTGGCATTTGATCCGACGGTCTTTGTCAGAGAATCCATCAAGTCGGTTATCGAAACATTGCTGGAAGCCATATTGCTGGTGGTGATTGTGGTGGTGGTGTTTTTGCAAACATGGCGCGCATCAATCATTCCGCTTCTGGCCGTGCCGGTTTCGGTGGTGGGTACTTTTGCGGTGTTGTGGCTACTGGGATTCTCCATCAATGTACTGACACTGTTCGGGTTAGTACTGGCGATCGGCATCGTGGTGGATGATGCGATTGTTGTCGTTGAAAATGTTGAACGAAACATCAGTGATGGATTGAAACCTCTTGCTGCCGCACACAAGGCCATGAGCGAAGTATCAGGGCCCATCATTGCCATCTCTCTGGTGTTGGTGGCGGTGTTTGTACCACTGGCCTTTCTGGATGGAGTCACGGGTCAGTTCTACCGGCAATTCGCTGTAACTATTGCTATCTCGGCGGTGATTTCGGCGATCAATTCTCTGACGCTGTCGCCGGCTCTCGCTGCAGTACTGTTGAAGCCGCATGATGCAAAACCGGACAGACTGGGACGCCTGATCGACTCAATGCTGGGTAGGTTTTTTCAATGGTTCAACGCAAAATTCCATCGTGCAGGAGACCGTTACGGCAAGGCGGTGCAGGGTAATCTGACTCACAGTGTACGCTTGATGGTTCTGTATGCTGGCCTGATCGGTATTGCATTCTTGGCATTCCGCAGTGTGCCGGGTGGGTTTATTCCTACTCAGGACAAGCAATATCTGTTTGCTCTGGTGCAGTTGCCGGAAGGAGCAACACTGGATCGTACCGATGCAATGGTGCGCAAGCTCAGTACTATTGCCTTGAATACACCCGGCGTGCATAACACGGTTGAATTCCCTGGTTTGAATGCAGTGCACTTTATTGCCACTCCGAATACGGCGGTTATTTTCATTGGACTTGATCCTGCAAAGGAACGTAAGAAAAGCGCAGCCGAGATTGCCAGCATCATCACGGGGCAGTTCGCACAGATTCAGGACGGTTTGGCGTTTGCGGTGATGCCACCGCCGGTGCTCGGGCTGGGTAACTCAGCGGGTGCTGAATTATATGTTCAGGATCGAGGTGGTCTTGGTTACGGTGAGTTGAATGCACAGACACAGGCGCTGGCAGGAATATTGCGGCAGTCGCCCGGATTTAATCCCTATGCTGTCTACAGCACCAATCAAGCCAATGTGCCGCAGTTGAGTGCAGAGGTAGATCGAATCAAGGCAAAAGAGAAGGGCGTAAATCTTTACGAACTCTACAATACCTTGCAGGTGTATCTTGGCTCGACCTATGTCAATGACTTCAATCTGTTTGGCAGAACATACAACGTCTATGCCCAGGCCGACGCAGGGTTCCGCGATGAAGTCAGTGACATTGCCCAGCTGCGCACGCGTAGTAATAGTGGAGAAATGGTTGCAGTAGGTAGCGTAGTTAATATCAAGGAAAGCTATGGGCCTGATCCAGTTATCCGTTACAACGGGTTCCCCTCAGCTGATTTGAGTGCAGGCAGTAATTCGGCAGTGATGTCCTCTAATCAAGCTATAGCGGCGATTCGACAACTTGCTGATACCAATCTGCCAAACGGACTGGCGATTGAGTGGACCGGTTTGAGTTACGAACAAATACACCAGGGCAATGCCGCCTTCTGGGTATTTCCATTGTGTATTTTGCTGGTGTATTTGGTGTTGTCGGCTTTGTATGAAAGCTGGAGCTTGCCGCTGACCGTTATCCTGATCGTGCCTCTGTGTATTTTTTCGGCAATAGGTGGTATCTGGCTGGTCAATTTCTTTCACGGATTGAGCTTCATCTTTTGGCCGCCTACCTATGCCCCCAGCTTTCTGGATAACAATGTCTTCACGCAGATTGGGTTGGTTGTGTTGATGGGGTTGGCGTGCAAGAACGCGATTCTAATTGTTGAGTTTGCGCGTGAACTTGAGCTACAGGGCAGAAGCACACTGGATGCTGCTCTGGAAGCCTGCCGGTTACGCCTGCGGCCCATTCTGATGACCAGCTTTGCATTCATCATGGGGGTCACCCCACTGGTATTTGCTACGGGTGCGGGTGCGGAAGTACGTCAGGTGATGGGTGTTACCGTGTTTGCCGGCATGCTCGGTGTAACTTTATTCGGATTGTTCTTTACTCCGCTGTTCTATGTTCTCATTCGTCACTGGTCAGCGCGACGTGAGGCAAACACGAAGCAAATGGGGGACGCACATGAAATTCAATGATGCCTCTGCCATGAAGGTGACTTTGCTCGCCTCTGTCATTTCGGCCGCATTAACTGGTTGCATGGTGGGGCCGGAATACAAAAAGCCAGAACTGACCTTGCCTGAACAGTTTGATCAGGCGCCGGCCGGACAGGATGCACTGAGCAAGGAAAATGCCCTGTGGTCCGCCTTCAATGACCCGGCACTTAATGCGCTGATCGCTCGGGCTCAGCAGCAAAACAAATCTGTGTTACAGGCGGCTGCAAGATTGCAGGAAACGCGTGCATTGCGCGGACTGTATTTTTACAGCTGGTTCCCAACGATTACCGCAGCGGCCAGTGAAGAACGAAGTCGCGCATCAAATCGCGATCCGTTCATTCCGTCTGGCACCGGTATCAAGGACACCTATCGGGCCGGATTCGATGCCAGCTGGGAAATTGATCTGTTCGGTGGGACACGGCAACAGAAAAATGCCATTACCAGCGAAAGCAAGGCAAGCGCCTATCAGTTAAAGGGCGCACAGCTGTCGGTGAGTGCAGAAGTCGCGCAGGCGTTCTTCGCATTGCGCGGCGCGCAGCAGCGGCTTGCAATCCAGAATCAGAACATTGAAAACCTGCAACAGACGGACCGGGTATTAGCGGCGAGATTGAAGGAGGGTCGGGGCAGTGCACTGGAAGTTGCGCAAAATCGTACCCTCATCTTGCAGGTGGAAGCACAGTTGCCGGTTATCGAAGCGGAAATAGTCCGGCAGGAACAGCGACTGGGTGTGCTGACTGTGCAGTCGGTTGCTGCATTGCGCGAAACATTGCAAATGAGCAAGGCCATGCCAACTCTACCGGCATTACAGGCTATCGGTACGCCAGAGCAATGGGTCAGAAGGAGACCGGACATACTGGCCGCTGAGCAGCAGTTTGCAGCAGCCAATGCGCGAGTCGGTGAGAAGGTTTCTGATTATTTTCCGAAGCTTAATCTGTTCGGCAGTTTCGGCTGGACGGCACAAGGTTTTGGTGACCTCGGCGATAGCAGCGCTGAACGCTGGAGTTACGGGCCCTCGCTGAGTTGGAGCTTTCTCAATGTAGGTCGTGTCCGGCAGAACGTGAAGGCCGCAGAAGCACGTGCAGATGCAGCTGCTGCTGCATATCAGGAAACGGTGTTGCTCGCGCTCGAAGATACTGAAAATGCCCTGGCTCAATACCGCGCCAGTAATCAATCAGTCCAGCAATTGCAGCAAGCAGCAGAACAGTCACGCAAAGCAAGAGATCTGGCCAGATTACGCTATGAAACTGGCGCCACAGATTTTCTCACCCTGCTTGATGCTGAACGTACCTTGCTTGCGGTTGAAGATGCCGGTTCGCAGGCGGGAACCGCGCAGGCGACCTCATTGGCACTGGTATACAAAGCTCTGGGAGGCGACTTCGCTGAAGCAGTCAGATAAGAAGATTTGCAGAATTCAATTCAGGTAAGTGGCTGCTCTTTCTGGAATGGCGTACATGGTGTAAGGCGATGAAAGGTTTGCACTGTGTACGCTGGGCTAACAGTGAAGTAGTTTGGTGCTGGGTGAAGCGAAGCACGGCGGTGAAGATAGTGTGTTGCTGCTGGCAAACTATTACTCCGTTGTGCTTAAGAGGTGATAAGTGATGGGGGTTTTGGTAATTACTATGAAGAGGTTGGGCTTCGCAGATTCAGTCCAGCCTACTAGCTTAGAAGGGATGAGTGAAGTGGCAGGATCTGGCTCGGAGGTTTTTCAATGTCAATCGTATACATCTTTGAGTGGCTCGCACTAACGATCCTGATATTTCTGGTTTTACTCGGATGGGATGCGTATTCGCAATTTAAATTGCAGATTAGCTACGTCCCTCCGCGTGGACAGTCTCTGTTAGATCCAACTTTTAGAATATCGCCATCGCTGCGGCATTCAATCCTTTTGGGGTTATCCATTTTTATCCAGTATGCGTATCGCTACCAAAGAGAAAATATAGTTTTTTCTGTTTCGGTGTTTCTGGTGCTGTTTGTTGTTTACTACTTACTTTTGGCTAGAGATATCTTTGCAGCTCGCCGCAAGCATCTGGAGAATTAAGGAGAGTCTGATTTATTCTCCGCTGAGCATAGAATGTCCCATCTGAAGCCCGTATGCTGGGTGGTGACCTGGTTCTTGAAGTTGTACCGTGTACGCTAAGTTAACAGTGACGTGGGTTGGTGCTGAGAGAATCAAAATCCAACGGTGTATCTCTCACCATGAATTCAATCCGGTCTTACCATCCGGGTTGCGCCCAGTACGATGGTGGCCCATCCGGCAAATGTCGTGATGAAGTTCATTGCCAGCCACATGATGCCGGCACGTTTGCGCAATTCATTCCAGCGAATGTTCTGTGTATAGAGCATGTCCATCAAATTACTAACGGGTCGTGAACAAATGTAGATGCCGAGCAATACACCTGTAGCTGCATCACCGAGATTGCTACCGGTGATGGTGTCACGAAGATAAATCCAGACGCCATAAATGAGCCCGACGATCACCATGCTGATTAGAAATCCGGTATTAAAGTTTTGTCGGGGGGCAATCAGTAGCGGCGGCTCTGCCAAGGGTTGTTTACGTTCGGCTGCGTCAGGGGCGCGCGATGTGGGGGTAGACATGGTGTTATGGCGTCATCGTTATGTGGTGTGGGTCGTTTTAGCAGGTTGGTGTGCGTTAAGCCATCGTTGTTCATGACTACTATGTATTCATCAACAGCATACTTATAGAGCAGTAGCTAAATTTTACGTCTTACCCCAATGATGTTGGGTAAGCCCTGAATCTTGCCGAGAATTACTGATAGTTCTTCTAGATTGTGAACAGTGATGCGCAGTTGCATATCAGCGACGCCATCATGGCGGGTGAGGGTGTTCATGGATTGGATACTCAGTTTGGCATCAGCCAGTACCGCGCTTATGTCCCGTACTAAACCGTGTCGATCATAAGCATTGACGACGATATCGACACCGAATTCCTGTCCAGCGCTGCTGCCCCAGTCAACGGCAATGACGCGTTGCGGGTTTTTCATTTGTAGGTGTTTGAAACTGGCGCAGTTGTCGCGGTGAATGCTGACACCCCGACCCACGGTGATGTAACCCACAATGTGCTCTGGTGGAACTGGTCGACAGCAGCGTGCGAAATTGGACAGCAGGTCGCCGACCCCATTAATACTGATGCCTGATACAGGCTTGGTAGTCACTGTCCTACGGTGCAGTGTCTCATTCAGCACTTGTGGACGGATACAACGTTGCACTGCGCCACTGATCTGTGCGGGGGTTAAATCACCTTCACCCAGAGCTTGATATAAGGCGTCAGCATTGGTTAAGTGCAGTTCATTTAACAGTTCCGGCAGGGTGACGTCATGTACGGCCAGACGTTGTAGTTCGCGCTCCAGAATTTGTCGTCCTTGGGCGATGTTTTGGTCTTCATCTTGCTTGCGAAACCAAGCACGAACTTTGCTTCGACTGCGAGGTGAAGCTAGAAAACCCAAAGACGGTGACAGCCAGTCACGACTCGGGTGCGGTTGTTTGGCGGTGATTATATCGACCGTATCGCCATTTCGTATTGGGTAGGTCAGCGGCACGATTTGATCATTGATTTTGGCGCCACGGCATCGATGACCCAAATCGGTATGGACTTGGTAGGCGTAATCCAGTGGCGTGGCCCCCTTAGGTAAATCGATCACTTCACCGCGGGGTGACAGTGCGTATACACGATCTTCAAACAGTTCAATGCGCATGCGATCTAAAAAGTCAGACTCAGACTCGGCCTTTTCACCAGTCTGTTCAGTGGGGTCAAGGATCTGTCTCAGCCAAGCGATTTTTTGTTCATACGCTGGATTGCCGCGTCCACCTTCTTTGTAGCGCCAGTGTGCTGCAACACCAAGTTCTGCATGTTCGTGCATGTCGCGGGTACGAATTTGTACTTCAAGCGGCAGCTTACCTGGGCCGATCACCGCCGTATGTAGTGAGCGATAGTGGTTATCCTTGGGCGTGGCAATGTAATCGTCGAATTCGCCGGGAATAAACGGCCAGAGGCTATGTACCACTCCGAGGGCAGCGTAGCAGTCGGCGATGGTTTCAACCATGATACGCAGTGCGCGCACATCATAGATTTGTTCAAAATTCAGCCCTTTAAGCTGCATTTTGCGCCAGATGCTGTAGATGTGTTTAGGTCTTCCGGCGATGTCGGCTTGAATGCCGGCCTTTTCTAGAGCGGTGCGCAGTTCTGCTTGTACTTCGTTGATGTAGCGTTCGCGATCAGCGCGCTTGCTCACCAGCCAGCCGGCAATGCGTTTATAAGCATCAGGATTAAGGTAACGAAAGCTTAAATCTTCCAGTTCCCACTTTAGTTGCCAGATGCCAAGACGATTGGCCAGTGGGGCGAAAATTTCACGGGTTTGTTGTGCCAGTTGATTGATCGCATCGGCCGGTAGGGATTTGGCTTGGCGTAATTGGTTGAGCTGATCCGCGAGCCGTATAAACACCAGTCTGGCATCGGATGCCATGGCCAATAGCATTTTGCGCAATGATTCAGCTTGGTGAGCCGAGCGGGTCTGACCGTGACTGACTCCCGAGTGCTCAAACTGTTTCAGCCGCACGCTGTCCCGTGCGATGCGGGTGGCAATGTCTCCCACCAGTGCCGTTGCTTTAGCATCATCTAACCAGCCGGCTTCCAGTAGCGGGTACAGCAGTGAGGCGATGACAATTTCCGTGTCCACGCCCAACGGTTCTACGATCGCGGCAATGGCCTGCGCGCGCATGAGGTCCAGATTGGCCTGTGGTGGCAAGGCGGCCGAAATGGTTGCTACCGCTTGTTGCAGTGCGGGAGAGTTAGGGCTGTATTGCGCAGGTGTTCGCACGCATTGATCCACAGACTAGTGCAATGTCGGTATCATACGCGAGGTATCCATCTGCTGATCTATTTGCGGTTACTTCTGGAGTGGGAACGTGTTATTCACTGCGAGCATGAGTTGTGTCCTTGCCGATGTCTAGTCGCGCCAGCACAACCCGTCGCGTGCGTCGCAGCCCGCATCGTCTACAGAGTCTGGATCAATTGGCTTCTGGCCCGCAACTGATCCTTCCGCAGCGTGCGCGTATCCTGGGTTTAGATCCGGGTTCGCGGGTGACTGGTTTTGCAGTGCTCGATTGCCATGCCGCTCAGATCAGTTATGTCATCAGTGGTGGAATTCGTACACAAGGAGACAGTTTTCCTGAGCGTTTGCGTCATGTGTTCGATGGGGTGTCGGCTATCGTGACCGAGTATCAACCGGATGAAGTGGCTATCGAAAAGGTATTTATGCACCGTAATGCGGATAGCGCACTGAAACTCGGGCAAGCCCGGGGAGTGGCGTTGAGTGCCACCTTCAGTAAAGTCATGAATGTGTTTGAATATGCTGCGCGTGAGGTAAAGCAAGCAGTGGTTGGTACCGGTGCGGCTGAAAAAACGCAAGTACAACTCATGGTCAAACGTTTACTGAAATTAAATGGGGAGTTGGGTGCAGATGCCGCCGATGCGTTGGCCATTGCGCTGTGTCATGCGCATTCGCGTCGCTTGCAGGGCTTGTTATCTGCTTCGGGAGTTCGCCGATGATTGGTTCTTTGCGTGGTAAGCTCGTCAGCAAACAACCGCCACATCTTTTATTGGAAGTATCTGGTGTCGGTTACGAAGTGGATGCGCCCATGTCCACTTTTTATAATTTACCCTCTATTGGCGAAGACATCTTTCTCTTCACGCACTTGGTTGTACGTGAAGATGCCCACAGCCTGTTTGGCTTCGGTACTCAGCGAGAACAACAGATGTTTCGTGAATTGTTGAAAGTATCTGGGATTGGTCCCAAGCTGGCTTTATCGATTCTTTCTGGTATCCATGTTGATGAATTGTTAATGTGTGTGACGACCTCAGATGCGGAATCTTTGGTGCGTATTCCAGGGGTGGGGCGCAAGACCGCTGAGCGTCTTTTGATTGAAATGCGTGATCGGGTTAAGGGGTTTGGTGAGGTGAGTGGTTTGCCACAGTCTCCTGTTATGCAAGGTCAAGTCGGCTCGCAGGGTGAGGCATTCAGTGCGTTATTAGCCCTTGGGTATAAGCCGCCTGAAATTAGCCGATTACTAAAAACCGTCAGTCCGGATATCGGTTCGGTTGAAGAAATTATTCGTCATGCCTTGAAAGCCGCGGTACAGAAATAATGATTCAGCAAGATCGCCTCATTGCCGCCAGCGAACAGGGTGAGGACGTCACTCATGATCGGGCCGTTCGACCTAAAAAGTTGGCGGATTATGCCGGACAGCCCGCGGTGCGCACCCAGATGGAAATCTTCATCGAAGCCGCGCGCCAACGTAATGAGGCGATGGATCATGTTTTGATCTTCGGTCCGCCTGGATTAGGAAAGACCACGTTGGCTAATATCATTGCCAACGAACTTGGCGTGGGATTGAAACAGACATCGGGACCGGTTATCGAGCGACCAGGAGATCTGGCGGCGTTGTTGACCAATTTGCAAGCCAATGATGTGTTATTCGTTGATGAGATTCATCGTCTCAGTCCAGTCGTGGAAGAGATTTTGTATCCGGCGATGGAGGATTATCAGCTCGACATCATGATCGGTGAGGGGCCTGCTGCTCGTTCAATCAAGCTCGATTTGCCCCCCTTTACCTTGGTCGGTGCGACCACCCGTGCCGGTCTATTGACTTCCCCATTGCGCGATCGCTTTGGCATTGTGCAGCGATTGGAGTTTTATAATGTTGATGATCTGACGTTGATCGTGCAACGTTCCGCCACCATCATGGGTGTGGTCATGGATTTAGCAGGCGCAAGACACATTGCCCTGCGATCACGAGGTACGCCTCGTATTGCGAATCGACTACTGCGTCGCGTGCGTGATTATGCTGAAGTGAAGTCAAATGGCCAGGTTGGTGCTGCTGTGGCACAGGCTGCGCTTGATATGCTCGACGTGGATCCCCATGGCTTCGATTTGATGGACAGGAAATTGCTGTTAGCGATCATGGAAAAATTTGACGGTGGGCCGGTTGGTGTAGAAAGTCTTGCCGCCATGTTGGGTGAAGAACGCGGTACCATTGAAGATGTGGTTGAGCCTTATTTGATTCAGCAAGGGTTTTTGATGCGCACTGCGCGTGGTCGCATGGCAACTCGTACTGCGTATCAACATTTTGGGCTGCATCTACCGGAACGCCCGCTGAGTGCAGACTTGTTTAGCGAGCGTGATGCATGACAACAGAGCAGTGCTCTGGAGAATTTATCTGGCCGGTCAGGGTGTATTGGGAAGATACAGATGCCGGTGGGGTGGTGTACTACGCTAATTACCTCAAGTTTATGGAACGCGCTCGCACCGAATGGTTACGGGCATTAGGTGTAGAGCAGGGGCCATTAAAGCAGCAGCACGGTGTGCTGTTGGTCATTTCTAGTCTTGAGGTCAACTATCGTCGACCGGCGCATTACGGTGATGTTTTGCAGGTCAGGTGTCGCCTCAGTGAGGTAGGAAAGGCCAGTATGAGTTTTGAGCAGTGTCTGTACCGTGACCACGTGGGTGGCGAATTGATTTTGGAAGGTAGGGTCAAAGTGGCGTGTATCGATGCAAATCGTTTTAAGCCCAAACCGTTGCCTGCAATTATTGTTGGGAGTTTGACTGCATGAGTGAAGTGTCTGTGATTGAACTGGTGGCCGGTGCCAGTCTGATTGTGCAACTGGTCATGGCCTTGCTGCTGGCGTCGTCAGTGACTTCTTGGATGATCATATTGCGCAAGCGTTCGGAATTGAGCATGACGCGCACGGAGGCTGACAGATTTGAAGAAGAGTTTTGGAAAGGCGGTGATCTGATCGCCATGTATCGCAAGTTGGAGTCGCATAAGGCTAATGCGCAGGGTGTGGCCAGTATTTTTGAATCTGGATTTCGCGAGTTTGCGCGATTAAGGCAGCATGGTGCGATTGGCGCTGATCAAATTATTGAGGGTAGCCGGCGAGCGATGCGGGCTGCATTGCTTAAAGAAACGGATCGGCTAGAGAAAAGCTTGGCGATGTTAGCGACCATCGGTTCAATCAGTCCTTATGTGGGCTTGTTCGGAACGGTCTGGGGCATCATGAGTGTGTTTTATGGTTTGGGCAATGCCGCACAAGTGACCTTGGCTCAAGTCGGTCCGGGTATTTCCGAAGCGTTGATTACTACGGCCATGGGGTTGTTTGCGGCGATTCCTGCCGTGATTTTTTATAACCGTTATGCAGATCAAGTCAGTCGTCTTGAGTTGCGTTACGACACCTTTGTAGAAGAGCTCTCCACCATTCTGCAGCGAAGCGCGACCTCGCGTAACGTCAGTAAAGAGGCCTAGTTGATGGCGCGCAGAAGTCGCAAATTGATGGGTGACATTAACGTCGTGCCGTATATTGACGTGATGTTGGTGCTGCTCATTATTTTTATGCTGACCGCACCGATGATGTCGCAGGGTATTAAGGTAGATCTACCCAAGGCGGGTGCTGAGCCTCTCAAGCCCAATGATCAGCCGCCATTGATTCTAAGTGTCGATAAGCGCGGTCAATACTATCTGAGTGTTGGTAGTCACCCGGATGACCCGCTCGATGCTGAAACGGTGACGCAACGGGTTTCAGCGGTGTTACGTCGTGCCCCCGAAACCCATGTTCTGGTCAAAGCCGATGCCCTGGTGCCCTATGGTCAGGTGGTGCAGGGTATGGTGCTTTTACAGCACGCCGGTGCTGAACAAGTGGGTTTTGTCACCGACCCGGCCACGGCTTCGAAGGCCAATCGAAAGTAATGACGGCATGGTTGCAAGATCAATGGAAGTATTTAGGTGGTGCCGTGGGTATCCATCTGTTGATGGTCCTGCTGTTCATTGGATTTAACTGGCGCTCGCATCAGGCCATCGTGCCGCAGTTGGCTATTCAGGGTGTGGTCGTTAATCAAAGTCAGCTGAATGCTCTGGTGACCCACAATGCACCGCCGGACGTCGCTCCTATGCCCGCTGAGTCATCAGAAGCTGAACAACAAATTCAAGAGCAGAAACTCCAAGAGCAGAAGCAAGAACAGGAACAAGTCCGTCTTCAGCAACAACAGTTGCAACTCAAGCAGAAGCAAGAGCAGGCGCGCGTTGAAGCTGAGCAGCGTCGTTTGGCTGAAGCGGAAAAGAAAAAACAACTCCTAGAACAACGTAAGGCCGCCGAGGCTGAGCAGAAAAAGCAACAACAGCAAGCCGAGAAAAAACGGCTAGCTGATGTGCAGCAAAAAAAACGTGAAGCCGAATTGAAGCGTCAAGCTGATGCCGAAGCCAAGGCGCAAAAAGAACGTGAGGCGGAACTTCGTTCTCAGATGGCTGCCGAAGAGGGCCGCGCCACTGCCGTGAACGCCGGCTTGCTGAATCAGTATGTGGCGCTGATTCAGCAGAAAGTGATGCGTAATTGGATTAAGCCGCAGACCGCCAAGTCTGGTCTGGAGTGCGAAGTAAAAGTCACTCAGGCTTCCGGTGGTACGGTGTTGTCCGTAACAATTGGACGCTGTAATGGTGATCAGGCCGTGCGCACCTCCATCGAAACGGCGGTGCAGGCGGCCTCGCCGTTGCCGGCACCACCTGATGCCCGGTTATTTGAGCGTAACCTATTGTTCATTTTTAAGCCTGCGGAGTAGGGATGAGGTATTCAAGTCGATTCATCATGACGCTGGTCGGGTGTTTGCTGTCTGTGTGGCAGGCGCAGGCCCAGTTGGTTGTCGAAATTACCCAGGGTCTCAATAACGCCATTCCGATTGCTGTGGTGCCCTTTGCTATGCCAGGACCAGTGAAGCCTTCTTTGGATGTGGCTGAAGTGATTGCTAACGACTTGAGTCGTAGCGGACGGTTCGCACCTCTGCCGCGTGGGGATATGCTGGAGCAACCCAGTTCGGGGGATCAGATCCAGTTCAACGATTGGCGTTTACTAAAAAGTAATTTCATCGCAGTGGGAAAAGTGATCCCAGATGGGGTGGATCGATTCCAGGTACAGTACGAGCTCTATAACGTGCTGAATGGCCAGCGGTTACTCGGTGAACGCATTCCATCCACGACTGCCGCCTTGCGGGCTACCGCGCATCGTATTGCCGATCTGATTCATGAACAACTGACGGGCGTGCCGGGGGTGTTCTCGACGCGTATTGCTTATCTGAATGTAGATGGCACACCGCCGAATCAACGCTACAAGTTGACGGTGGCTGATGCCGATGGTGCCAATCCGAGGGTGGTCGCCAATTCCAGTGAGCCCATTATGTCGCCGGCGTGGTCTCCGGACGGCCAAAGCCTGGCCTACGTGTCTTTTGAAGGGAAGGTGGCCGGTATCTATGTTCAGACGTTGGCCACTGGAGTGCGCACGAAGGTTTCCGCACGTGCTGGAATCAATGGTGCGCCGGCGTGGTCCCCTGATGGTAAAAAGCTCGCATTGACCTTGTCCCGCAAAGACGGTGATGTCGATGTGTACACGTTGGAATTAGCCACGCAAGCGTTGACGCGTATCAGTTTCGATCCGGGCATTGACACTGAGCCCAGTTGGTCGATTGACGGCTCGAAGATTTATTACACCTCTGACCGATCGGGTTCGCCGCAAATTTACGAGGCCAGTGCCGTTGATCCTGGCGCCACCCCCAAACGGCTAACATTTGAAGGTCGATACAATGCCCGTCCCCGTGTCTCCCCCGATGGTAAACAACTGGCCTTGGTGCATCAGGAAGGCAGTGCTTACAAAATTGGCCTGTTGGACTTGAAGACCAATGCCTTGCAAGTGTTGACCAAGGGTGCCCAGGATGAAAGTCCAAGTTTTGCGCCCAATGGGGCTCAGTTAATTTACGGTACGCAGGATCGAGGTCACGGGGTACTGGCCTTGGTTTCGAACGATGGTCGTTCTCAACAGAAAATGGGGGCCACCTCCGGGGACGTGCGTGAACCGGTATGGGGGCCCTTTTCACAAAAATGATCGCAAGATGAGGCTGCAGCGTTTATGCGCCTGTGGCAAAATTATAGATTGATTTTGACTTTGTTTGGTTTTTTATAGGAGCTTTTTCGATGCGTAATGTCAGCTTGGCTGTGTTGATTGCCACTTTGGTTTTGGCGGGGTGTTCAACACCTAAGGTAGTTCAGGCACCAGCAGCCTCTTCAAGCAGTGCTTCGAGTGCGGCCAGTACCGCTCCCGTTGCCAAGACTAATGCCAGCGCTGGCCAGCAATTGACTGCTGAACAGTTTGCAAAACAGGCCGCTGAAAAGGCCGGCATGGTGGTCTATTTCGACTTTGATAGTTCGGATATCAAGCCTGAATTTAATGCCCTGATCACGGCTCATGCTAAGTACTTGGCGACCAATGCCAGTCTGAAAGTACGTTTGGAAGGTAGCACTGACGAGCGTGGCAGCCGTGAATACAACGTGGGTCTGGGCGAGCGTCGTGCACAAGCCGTGCGTCGTGCTCTGTTGTTGCAAGGCGTCAGCGAAGCCCAAGTTGCGACCTTAAGCTACGGTGAAGAGCGTCCAGCTGTTGCCGGTAATGATGAAGGTTCGTACGCGAAAAACCGTCGCGTTGAGTTTGGCTACTAATTAATGTTGATCGAGAGTCGTATGAACTGCACTGCTGTCATGCTTAAAACCGGCTGCGTATTGCTGGCTGGCCTGCTGCTATCAGCTTGTGCGACTCCTCCTGAGCAAGACCCGACCTATCAAAAGCTTGTAGAAGTGGATGGTCGGGTGTTGCGTATTGAAAGGGTGATCAATAATCAAAGTTTGTTAGAACTATCTCAAAAGAACGACGCCTTGCAGAACGAGTTGCGAGTGTTGCGTGGCCAATTGGAAGAGCTCCAAAACACCGTGGAGAAGCAACGTGCTCAGTCGCGTGAGCTTTACTCGGATATCGACAAGCGCGTGCAGTCACTCGAAACTGCGAAGGCTGCTGCCACGGCGGTCAGTGCCAATTCGACGCCACAACTTCTCGATAGCGATGCGTACCAGTCAGCGTTTAACTTGTTGAAGGATTTTAAGTACGCGGATGCTGCCGCAGCTTTCAGTCAATTCTTACTGACTTATCCGCGTAGCAAGCTGTTGGATAATGCCCAGTATTGGCTGGGTGAAGCACACTATGGAATGAAAGAGTTTAATCAGGCGCTGCGCGATTTTCAGGCGGTGGTAGAGTTGTATCCTGAATCCGCAAAATTGCCTGATGCATTGCTAAAACTTGGTTATACCCATTACGAATTAAAAAACTACAAAGAGGCGCGAGCCAGCTTGCAGCAAGTGGTCAAGCAATATGCCGAGAGCAATGCGGCGAAATTGGCTCAGCAGCGTTTGGCAAAAATGACGGCGGAAAGCCGCTGATCAATCCCGCGATCTGATATGTCCATACCGGCAACGGCTGATCAGATTCAGCCTGTCAGCGAGCGAATCAAGCTCACCGAACTGTTTCTGTCCATTCAAGGTGAGGCCGACACGGTAGGTTGGCCGACGGTGTTTATTCGTTTGACCGGTTGTCCGCTGCGTTGTACCTATTGTGATACTGAGTATGCGTTTTATGGCGGTCAGTGGCATGCCATTGAAGCAGTGTTGAGCGAAGTGGCCGCTTATGGCGTCAAACATGTGTGTGTCACCGGCGGCGAACCTTTGGCGCAGAAGGGTTGTATACCGTTGCTGGCGGCACTGTGTGATGCCGGCTATCACGTCTCGTTAGAAACCAGTGGTGCCTTGGATATTTCAAAAGTGGACGCGCGAGTGCATCGTGTCGTGGATCTTAAGACACCAGGAAGTGGCGAGGTGACTCGCAACCGTTACGACAACCTTGATCTGCTGACCGCACGGGATCAAGTGAAGTTTGTGCTCTGTGATCGAGCGGACTATGACTGGGCCTGCGCACAGTTGCGTCAGTACCGTTTGAATGAGCGGTGTATGGTGTTGTTTAGCAGCAGCTTTACCCAGTTGCCACCGACTCAATTGGCAGAGTGGATTGTGCAAGATCGTTTACCGGTGCGGATGCAAGTGCAGTTGCATAAAGTGCTGTGGGGCGAGACGCCCGGCAAATGATGAAGGCGCGAGTATGAGTGATAAACAGGCGGTGGTATTGGTTTCGGGTGGGTTGGATTCAGCGACGACCCTGGCCATTGCCCGTGCTCAAGGCTTTGTCTGCCATGCTGTGAGTTTCGATTACGGTCAGCGGCACCGTGCTGAATTGCTGGCGGCGGACCATGTGGCGCAGGCTTTGGGTGCGGTTGATCACCGAACCATGCGGATTGATTTTGCAGGCATTGGTGGGTCGGCCCTGACCGATACCTCTATTCAAGTGCCAGAGGGACCATCCGGTGCCGATGCCGGTATTCCGGTTACCTATGTGCCTGCGCGCAATACGGTCTTTTTGTCCTTGGCATTAGGCTGGGCAGAGGTGTTGCATTGCAGTGACTTGTTTATCGGGGTCAATGCCGTCGATTATTCCGGCTATCCCGATTGCCGTCCGCAGTTCATTCGTGCGTTCGAGCAGTTGGCCAATGTGGCAACCAAGGCAGGCGTAGAGGGCAGTAGTCACTTCAAGGTGCATGCGCCGCTAATTGATATGAGTAAGGCGCAGATCATTCAGCGTGGTTTGGAGTTGGGTGTGAATTTTGCCGACACCGTCTCCTGTTATCAGGCGGATGCACAGGGTAGGGCATGCGGCCGGTGCGAGTCTTGCCGCTTGCGTCGTGAAGGGTTTGCTATGGCCGGTGTGAGTGACCCGACGCGTTATCAGCTGTTATGAAATAAATAGACGTTCATAGTCAGTGAATTTGTAAATAGCTTCGGGTATGATGCGCGCCCTCTCAAGGAGGCACGCTTCTGTTGCCTTCCATCGTGTGGGTTGGTAGCTCAGTCGGTAGAGCACTGGACTTTTAATCCATTGGTCGTGGGTTCGATTCCCACCCAACCCACCATTTCAGCGAAGAACCCCGCAACTGGCTGATATTCAGTCACTAAATACTTCGCTTCATTTACCGAAGTTTGAGTTTTATTTGCCATTGCACGTTTGATAAGAGCGGTCATGAATGCCTTGAATCATCGATTCAGTGACAACTACTCGCTGATGATTCGGTCACTCGCCCAAAATACATAGCAAAATAATGTGACAGACACACTTTTGTCTGATGTTTTTGGGTTGGCTTTTTTAAAAAAAGGTATGTAATAATGGTGAGAGAACATAAACCTGCGGGGGAGTCATGCTAAAGATCACTGGTATCAAGGGACTTTTTCAATGTCTGGCAATGGGGGCGTTGGGCCTGTCACTGGCTGCCTGTGACGATGTAACAACTTGGAATCAGGCCGATTCGAGTTCGTCTTCAAGCTCAAGTAGCAGCTCTGTTAGCACTATAGCTTTTACGGGTACCGTTTCCGGCAACACCGGCACGGTAACCCTCTATAACAACACTGCTTATATTTGTGAAATTCCTTACACCGCATCGGGTTCAGCCACCAGCACCACAGGTAAGTTGTGCAGTGCTACTTCTACCACCCCGACCACCGCTGGTACGTTCACGCTGAACCTGCCTAAGGGTTTGGCGTATTCGGTGACCTTCGTCGGTGCTCAGGGGCAGGTCTGTACGGCGCCTTCTACGACTACAGCGAATATCACTGGAACGGTTCAATCTGGTACCGCTCCGACAACGGGCTCCATCCCTGCCGTTGCTATCAGCTGCCTAAGTTCCCTCAATTTGAAGGGAACCGTTTCTGGATTGCTTGCTGGTGCTACTCTGACCCTTAGTAATAATGGTGTTGCTTCCCCGACCGCTATTACTACTAACACTGCTAACAACGTAACCACGCTCTCAGCTGCTGCTACCGCCGGAGCAACCACTCTCAGTGTTGCTAGTGCTGCGGGTCTTCCTGTGGGTGCAACTGTTTTGGTTGATAGTGAACAAATGAATATCACTGCCGTAAGTGGTACGACCCTCACCGTAACCCGTGGTGCGAATGGCACTGTGGTTGCTGATCATGCTAGCGGTCGGGGCGTAAGCTCCCTGCTGTTTACTTTGTTTAAAGCAACATCAGCCGGTTACAATCTTGCCGTTGCTACCCAACCTTCAGGTCAGACCTGTACCTTTGCTGGTAATCCAAGTGTGAGCGGTACTCAACTCACCGCTGACATCACAAATATTGCTGTGACCTGTGTTGTAAACAGTTATTCAATCAATGGAACCATCAGCGGTTTAGGTACAAGCGCTGCGGTTAGTTTGCGTGTGAATGGTGGAAGCCCTGTTAAGTTTAGCGCCAATGGCAGCTTTGCGATGGGTGACAATAACAAGGTGCTCAGTGGTTCAACTTATCTGGTTGATATTGCCGTGCAACCGAGCGCGCAATCCGTAACTCCAATAGATCAAACCTGTCTGTTAGCTAATCAGTCCGGTTCCATACTCAATAGTGATATCTTCAATGTTACCGTCACTTGTACCACTAACACTTACACGGTGAGTGGTGCTGTATCGGGTCTGATTGCTGGTAAAACGCTAGGCCTGACTGTTTCTAATACCGGTGGTGCAGTCGCGACGGCTTCAGTCAGTGTTGATGGCGTGTTCGCCTTCACTCCGAAGTTGGCTAACGGTAGCTACACCGTGTCTGTCAGTTCTCAACCCGTGGGACAGACCTGTGCACTTGCTGGATCGAGTGGTGCCGTGACGGTCTCAGGTGCTGCGGTGTCTTCTGTTGTGTTGAGTTGTACCAAGAACCCTTACACCATTGGTGGGCAGGTAACGGGTCTGCCATCGGGTAAGTCGGTGGTCTTAAATAACGGTACGGATTCAATCACCGTGAATGGTTCCGGAACCGGCACGGCTGCTATTTCTTTCACGTTCCCTTCCACGGTGTATACGGGCGACGCTTTTGCTGTGTCGATTCCAGGAACGGGCCAACCTCCGCTGCCGTTGCGCTGCAGTGTCATTGCCGGAGCATCAGGTACGGTGGTTGGATCCAGCATCACGAACGTAACCGTGTCCTGCTCAGAAACCAGCTATACCATTAACGGTACGGTTGCGGGTTTAAGTTCGGGATCGGTGACGATTTCTAACGGCATCAATTCACTGACCTTGACTGCTAACGGTACCTTCAGTTTCCCTGCATTGGCTGGGGGCACCGCGTACACAGTGACCGTGACAACTCAACCCACAGCCAGCCGATGTACGCTCACTGGTTCTGGTGTCACTGGCCCGCTGAATAGCGATGTCTCTGCCGCTAACCTGATCGTGACCTGTAATAATGGCGTGGTCAGCGGCACCATCACTGGCCTGACTGTGGATGGTCTGCAGTTGAGCTTGAATGGGGGTACTGCGCAGACCTATAACACTGGCGCGTCCACCTTCGATTTCACGACAGTGCTGGCCAATGGTGCATCGTACGCCGTGACGGTGGCATCTGCCCCAACAGACTTCACCTGCTTGGTGATCAACGGTTCGGGTGTGATTTCCAGTGGTAACGTAACCAACGTCAGCGTGCAGTGTGCACCGACTACTTATACCATCAGCGGCACGGTCGCTAATCTTCCATCTGGTCAGAGCGTGACCTTGCAAGCCAATGCCAGTGACACCACCCCGACTGTTGTGTCAGTAAATGGTGCCTTCACGCTGACCAAGCAGTTGGTCAAAAACACCGCCTACACGGTAGCGGTGGCCACGGGCGGCCAGCCTAACGGGTTCACCTGTACGGTAACCAGTGGCAGTGGAACAATCGGTACCACCAACGTGGTGGGCGTAGCGGTTGATTGCGTCACGCCTGCTACATACACACTAGGTGCTGCCTTATCGAGTGTACCCGTTGGCACGGCCACCACGCCGCTGGCCTCTTACCTGACCATCAATGACGGTACTCGCGATCGTGTTGTGGTTTACGGCAACGGTAACCCCGTGGCTGGTAACGGTGGTATCACCTTCGGCACGCCTGCAGCTTGGGCGGCGAACTTAGCGGCGCCGAATAACTCACTGGTGGTGAATGCCGGTAAGTTGTACCTCGTCAACTATGGTGGCACGGTGGGTTGCACGGTAGGCACCACGGCACCAACAGCAACGGTATTGGGTACGGTACAAACCATTGCAGCGACGGAGCAGACGGTGGCTGTGCCTCCTTCAACCACGCCGTGTACACAGGCTGTGACCTTGACCTACATTGGTGCTTATTCCGGTAGCACGGCAGCGGTTTATACGCCCTTCACTTACACCACCGGTACGGCATATAGCTTGACTATTACCGCTAATCCGACCAATGCCCTGTGTAAGTTGAATGGTACTAACGGTATCGGTGTTGCGTATACCGGCACGTTCACCAACGCGAATGTCTCGGTGCCGGTGACATGCGAGTACCTCGCATCGACGATCAGTGGCACCATCATCGGTTATGGTACCCCTAAGACCGAAGTTGTAGGTGGAACTACCATCAATGCGTCCGGCACTTGGACTGCCACGACCAGTACCCTGACTTTGACTGCTGATCCGGGTGGTATTCAATCTGGCTATCAAATTTGGGTCGAAACTGCCACCGGCAGTGGTACCTATGCAGCCACTGGCATGGGTTTAGGCGGTGGTACGGTTGCTGCTGTGTACGTGGGCAGCCCCTACTCAAGTGGTACTGCCGTCCCGCTGAGCAGCACACAAGCCACTAACAACGCCTATATACCAGGCATGGCGGCCACCACTGCGACCAATCTACGGTTCATTGGTGGGGGTACGCTTGTTGACTACGGGATGGTGTTTAACGTGACCGGTACGGACCCAAGCGGTGCGCCGATTAACTACAGCAGCACGGCAGTCGCTGGCATGAGCGCCACGTTTGCGGTACCAACAACAACCTTGTTCAAGGCCGGTACAGCTTACAACGTGACCATACCGACACAGCCGCAGTACGCTGTGGGCAGCGAACGCACCTGTGAGGTGTACAACGGCATGGGTACGGTACCGGCTGGGGTTGATAGCGTACCGAGCATCAATAACGTGGTGATTGAGTGTCGCTTGTCGATGTCCAATGCCCGATTGGTGTTAGGAACCACTTCCGATGTGAAGACGACGGGAGCACTGACTGCACCGGCAGCACCGACGCTGACCGGTGGTGGTACGGCGCTGACTCAGGCTACGCCGGTGCCAAAGGCCTTGGTGGTGGATCCCATTTCGAGCTTCTCGTTGTTGCTGAACTCACCGTCGTCTGGCACGGGTACCTTGTCGGTTTTAGCGATTAATGCAACAACCGCCGCGATTACCCTTGCAACGGCTACGGCGCCTGCAGTGAATAGCCTGACGTTGGGTAATCAGCCTTTCGCTGTCGCCATCGCTAACGGTTACATGTTTGCTACTAACACGACCGATAACACAATCGTTGCAGCGACTTTGGCTGGTAACGGTACCTTGACGCAGATTGGAACCACTACGGCGGTAGGTACGGGAAGTACGGCGCCACGCGGTGTGGCCTTGCATCCAAGTGCAACGTACGCCTACGTGGTGGCCAGTGGTACCAATGAGGTGTATCAGTACACGGTGGGCATGACCGCTCAAACCGCCTTGCTCAACAAAGCTGGTACGGCTTCGTCTGTTGCCACAGGTACAACGCCTTACAACATTGCGGTCGATCCATCAGGACGCTATGCCTATGTGACGAACTATGGGTCTGGTACGGTGTCGATGTACAGCATCTGCCAGCTGACCAGCAGCACCTGCGTGGCAGGCACCTTGTCCAGCCTCGGAACTGTGAATGTGGCTGCAGGCGGTGCGGCGGTGAAGCCTGTGTACATCGCGGCCGATACCACCTCTGTATTGGTGGTGACTGAAGGGGGTGACGTATATCACTACGCCATCGGTGGCACTGGAACATTGACTGCTACCGCCAATTCAGTGTCAGTAGGACCAGGTGTAACCAGTATCACGCTGGGTTCTTCAAGAACGCAGTTATATCTTGCCACCCCAACTGGAATAGCCACGTACGGTTATTCAAGTTCTGGCATTGGCTCTGCCGGGACGCCGATGAGTATCTCGGGTGCCCT
>CANGJP010000019.1 GCA_947454465.1 Pseudomonadota bacterium | reverse complement strand
TTGCTAAGTATTGCTGGTGTAGTTACATGGGTCGCGGTGTGGGTCTTAATCCGAAACCTTGGCGCTTGAGCCACCTAACCCGTCGTTGGAGCGGCCGTGAACGATAAACTGCCTGCAACTTCGGCCGTCGCGCGCGGCCGCTCAAGCCTGAGTTAGGCGTCATGGCAGCTATCCGACAGGTCTTCGCTTTGGTGATGATCGCGGCGTCGCTCGCCGCCCGCGCGTCCGAAGATGCTTTGGAGCCAATCTTTAGCCCAGCTCCAAAAACCTTGGTGGCATTCATTCGAGACAGGGAAGATATCGCGGAGTTCTTGAGCGACGGATCAACGGTCATCGAGGCTTGGAAGATCGACCTTAATAGCGATAACACGCCGGAATACGTCGTGTTGGCACGCGGTAGCATCTGCGGCGCGGCCAACTGTCCAATGTGGGTTGTCGAAAGGTCTGGAGCTTCTTACTCGGTCCTCCTGAAAACCGGCTCCATACAGACTATTCATGTTCTTTCCGGCACAAGTAACGGCTATAGAAATGTCGTGACTCAATGGCACGGATCAGCATTTTCCTCTATGGAAATTATCTATGGCTTCTCGCGCGGGGAGTATCGGCAGATCAAGTGCGAGATGGTCGACTACGAAATCCTGAACGACAGGGGCGAGACCGTCGAGCTCGAGACGCCACAGAGGACCGTCTGTCGATAGGCCGTCAGGATCGAAATGAAGCCTAACAACTCGCTAGACGGAACTCGCGGCGCGTTGGGTCTTCGTTCGAGGCGGGGAGGACAAAGGATGTCGTCGATAAAGTGTCTTCGGTCAGGTCGAGCAACGCCGCTCGTCCGTCAGCTCAGCCGTTACCAACAATAAATCTTCTTGCTGCCACTCAACTACGAACTTACTTGATGCCCCGCGCCTCGCAGATCACTTCATAAGCAGCACGAATGTTGCGGGTCTTTTCCTGCGCTGCTTCCAGCATGGATTCGGGCAATCCTTTTGCAACCAGCTTATCGGGATGGTTCTGATTCATCAGGCGACGATAGGCCTTGGTCACTTCCGCATCGGTGGCGGAGCTGTTAACGCCGAGCACCTGATAGGCCTCGGACAGTGAGGATGCACTGCTGCGCTGCGGGCCGCTGCCGGTCTGGCCGTGCATGTGCAGCATGGACTCCAGCTGAGCAAACTGCTGGCTGGAAATACCCAGGGCATCACAGACACGAATGAGAATGGCGCGGCTGGCCGGATTAAGACCGGCACCGAACAATGAGGTTTGCAGCTGTATCTGTACAAACATCAGGCGCAGATCGATTCGCCCCGCCAGTCCAGCGGACAGTTCGCGCAGGCACTGGTTCAGCGGGAAGTCGCTGGCCTTGCCCTGAGTAAACAATTCGATAGCTCGACGCACATCGGCTTCAGACAGACGGAATTGCGCCATCACACGACGCGCCGCCATGATCTCTTGTTCAGAGACTCGCCCATCGGCCTTGGCGATGTGACCCATGAACAGGAACGTGGCACGAAAGAATAGCGCCTGAATCGACTGTGCCCGCGCACCGCCACCCTGAGCACGCTCCACGTCGAACAAATGACCAATAAACGCACCGACCATCGCGCCAGCCAGTCCGTGACCGACCAACAACCCAATCAATGCACCAATAAACTTCCCGTACCACATCTAAACTTTCACCCTCGTGACAGACTTACCTTGTGTCGCAGCACTGTGCACTGCCAGAATTACGCTTTTAATCCACTGAACTCTTTTCCATCATGCCAAATTCGTTGCCCGTCTCGCCCCCCATGAGCGAATCACACCTGAAAAGCCTGACGCGTCTGCATCAGGGCAAGGTACGGGATCTGTACTCAGTCGATGACAAATCGATGCTCATCGTAACCACCGATCGCCTCAGCGCCTTCGACGTGATCTTGCCCGACCCCATTCCAGGCAAGGGCCGCGCACTGACCGAAATTTCGAAATTCTGGTTTGCTAAAACGGCGCACATTGTGCCTAATCATCTGACGCACCGCGACCTTGGCGACATTATCACCGATCCGAACGAACGCGCCCTGATCGCAGATCGCAGTTTGATCGTGAAAAAACTGAAAGCCTTGCCCATCGAAGCGGTGGTGCGCGGTTATTTGATTGGCTCTGGCTGGAAAGACTATCAAGCTACCGGCAGCGTCTGCGGCATTCAATTACCGAGTGGTTTGCGCCAAGCCGACAAATTACCTGCACCCATTTTTACGCCCACCACCAAAGCACCCGTGGGCACGCACGATGAAAACATCAACTTCAATCAGGTGATTCAAACAGTGGGGGCACCACTGGCTGAACAGATTCGTAGCACCGCCATTGCGCTGTACGAATTTGCCGCGGCCTATGCCCTTGAGCGCGGCATTATTATTGCGGACACTAAGTTTGAGTTTGGTGTGGATGAGGCAGGCCAGTTGGTATTAATTGACGAAGCACTAACACCCGACTCGTCACGCTTCTGGCCGGTGGATACCTATCAGCCCGGAAGCAGCCCGCCGAGTTTCGATAAACAATTCGTGCGCGATTATTTGGAAACACTGGATTGGAACAAGCGCTCGCCGGGGCCGTCGCTGCCTGCTGAAATTATTCAACGCACCAGCGAAAAATATCAGGAAGGCCTGCGGCGTTTAATTCCAGCCTTGGTGTATTGAGTTGTGACCATACCTTGACCGATTCATTCAAGACATCGGCAAGGCATAAGCAACAGCACGCATAGTCAGCTGGCCCTTTTAGGTCCATGGTACGGCCCGTGGTGTGTGTGCTGCAGTGTCGATCAATAACGATGAAGTGGGCGAGGCTACGATGCTGGATGCATGTTCAAATCAACTGAGGTCGTGGCTGTTCGATGAACCAGCCCGAGGTCGATACGCCAAGCACCTACACCCTCTACTGAAATTTTTACGCTATCCGTATGCCTTGTTGCGTGACATCGCACACGGGGAACTCACCTTACGTGCCATGAGCCTTGTGTACTCCACGTTGCTCTCACTGGCCCCGTTTCTAGCCCTAGCGTTTTCGGTACTAAAAGGATTAGGTCATGATCAAGACATGGCAGTGGTGATTTATCAATTCCTTGAACCGATGGGCAGCAATGCCACCGAACTGACAGCACGCATCATGGGTTTTGTGAACAGTGTGCGGGGTGGCGTGCTAGGGCCGATTAGTCTCGCCTTCCTAATTTATACGGTGATTTCCACCATCCAAAAAGTCGAAGAGTGTTTCAACTTTATCTGGCAAGTCGAAAAACCACGCAGTTGGTCGCGGCGCTTCAGTGAATACCTCAGCGTGATGGTGATCGGCCCAGTATTCATTGTGGCCCTGATCGCCATCGTCAATTCAGATTCAGCGACCACCTTAACGCGCCTCTCGCCCGTCTCGTGGATGTTGAGTCACACACGACAGCTTGGCACGTTACTGATGGTCAGTGCTGGCATGACGTTTCTGTATCGCTTCATCCCCAATACATCAGTCAAACTCAGCGCCGCGTTGATAGGCGGACTGTGTGCGGGTACCGCATGGACAGCCGGTGGCTATCTGTTTGCGCGCTTCGTGGCCACCTCCACTCAAACCGCATTGATCTATGCAGGCTTTGCTATTGTCATCCTCGCACTGATCTGGATTTATGTGTCATGGATGATCCTGTTACTTGGCGTGCAAATTACTTTCTATGTTCAGCATCCCCAATCGTTGCGCAGTGGATACCGCGAAGTACATCTCAGTGCCAAGCAATGCGAACGCTTTGGTTTGAGTGTGATGTATTTAGTTGCCCGCGATTATCATCACGGCCTTCCTCATTGGACACTCAATCACTTATCGGAACGATTCAATATCCCTGCCGCCACACTCAAGCCGGTACTCGAATCGCTGGAAACCAAACGGCTACTGGTTTCGACCGACGACGAACGGTACCTGCCTGGACGCAATCCTGAAACGATTTTATTAAGCGAAATTTTTGATGCCCTGCGTCACAATCAAGACGACTGGACTGGAGGCGAGTCCAGCAACGAGCCCATTCCGGACAGCATTACAAACGCTGCATGCGAGGCCTTTAATCGCAGCACCGAGGGCCGCAGCCTCGCTGATCTATTGGTCAAATAAGGTTGTATCGTGACCGCTTAACCACCCGCTACGGTCATCGACTCCAAGAGAATCGACCCGGTACGGATGCCGCCGCGCAGATCCACATCCGTTCCAACCGCCACGATTTGGCGATACATGTCCTTAAGATTGCCGGCAATGGTGATCTCATGAACCGGATAAGCAATCTGACCGTTCTCCACCCAAAGACCGGCTGCCCCGCGTGAATAATCACCGGTGACGCCATTGACACCACTACCCATCAATTCTGTAACCACCAAACCGCGGTTCATTAATTTCAACAAGCCAGCGAAATCGTATTGGCCCGTGGCCGAACCGGAATCGACAATCAGGTTATGCACACCGCCGGCATTACCCGTGGTTTTTAAGCCCAATTTACGCGCCGAGTACGTACTCAGTACGTAGCCTGTAGCCACACCCTGATCAACCCAACGTCGCTCCTGCGTAGCCACACCCTCGGCATCAAATGGCGCACTACCAAGCGCTTTAAGTAAATGAGGTCGCTCGGTGCAACCAAACCACGCTGGGAATACCGACTTGCCAGCGATATCCAGCAAAAACGAAGAGCGTCGATACTGACTCCCGCCACGAATGGCCCCTAAAAAACTGCCAATCAAACCGCGCGCCAACTCCGGTACAAACAGAACCGGCACCACGCGCGTGGATAACTGCTGCGCACCTAGACGCTCTACCGTGCGCCGTGCAGCCGTTGCACCAATGCTCGCTGCATGCTCTAAATCTCGGTAATCACGCACCGAGCTGTACCAGTAATCACGCTGCATCTCGCCATTGTGCTGACCGATCACCGCACAACTGAGGCTGTGCATGGTGCTGGCATAACCGGCTAAAAAACCCAGACTGTTACCAAACACACGTAATCCCTGATGACTCGACAAGGTGGCGCCATCGGAATTACTGATACGGGGATCGGCATCCAATGCAGCGGCTTCGCAGGTGATGGCTAAATCGCGCGCGGCATCCGGCTCGATGTGCCAAGGATGATTCAAATCAAGGTCAGGTATGTCGCGAGCCAAGGTATCGGCCTCTGGCAAGCCGGCGCAGGGATCAGCGGCCGTGAAGCCAGAGATACTGAAGGCCTTGGCGACGGTTTCACGAATGGCATGAGCACTTAAATCTGCGGTACTCGCCGAGCCTTTACACTGCCCGCGGTACAGCGTGACGCCCATGCCGCGATCACGGTGATATTCCAGTGTTTCAACCTCTCGCATTCGAGCCGTAACCGACAGCCCAGTGTCCACACTCACGCCCACCTCGGCGCCACTTGCGCCCAGCTTGCGCGCTTCAAGCAACGCCAGCTCAACACAGGATTGCAGGTCAGCGTGAGTCATCGTGTGCGCAGTAGTCATGGGTCTTGTATTCATCATGAGGCAGAAAATTACCTGCAGTTTATCAGTCGGATGACCTGGCGGTGGTAGCATGTCACCCATGAAAAAGTTTTATGACACCCATGTGCCGGAAGACGAAGATCTCGATGAAGGGCCCAGCAAGAGTTTGCTCAAACGGCAAAGTACCGAATTACAGCAATTGGGCGAATCGCTGATCGATCTCTCGCCTCAAGAACTCGACGAACTGCAACTGCCTGAGAAGCTGCGTGATGCGGTCGATGTTGCAAAGCGCATCACCTCCCATGGCGGCCTGTATCGACAGAAGCAATTCATTGGCAAGTTGATGCGCAAGATCGACGTGGAACCGATTCGTGCCGCACTGGAAGCCAAGCGCCAAGTGCATCGCACCGACGTGCTGCGACTGCGGCGTGCCGAACAGTGGCGCGACCGACTCCTGAATGGTGAAGCCGAGGCACTCACAGCCCTGCTGCAGGAGCACCCTGCGGCTGATCGTAATCAGCTAGAACGCTTAATCTCCCAAGCACTGCACGAACGGCAGCGCAAACAGGGGCCGACGGCGGCGCGAGAACTGTTTCGTGTTGTCCGTGAACTGCTGGAGCCCACCTAGACATAATCGCTGCGCCACTGCTCATCAAGATTTTGGGCGCGTCATGACCTCTAGCTGCTAAAATTCAACCATGAACACACCGCTCGTTGGCATCATCATGGGCTCCAGCTCCGACTGGGAGACCATGCAACCCGCCGCAGACATGCTCACCCAACTCGGCATCACGCATGAAGTCCGGGTGGTGTCTGCCCATCGAACACCCGATTTATTATTTGAATACGCCGCTACGGCGCGCGCGCGTGGCATTGAAGTCATCATTGCTGGTGCGGGCGGAGCAGCACACCTGCCTGGCATGTGTGCCGCAAAAACCACCCTGCCGGTACTGGGCGTGCCGGTGCAATCAAAAGCCTTGAACGGCATGGACTCATTACTGTCGATTGCACAAATGCCCGCCGGCATTCCTGTTGGCACCCTGGCCATTGGCAAAGCCGGCGCGACCAACGCCGCGCTACTGGCCGCTGCCATGTTAGGTAATAAATATCCTGCTATTCATGATGCCGTGGCGAGCTTTCGCAACGCACAGACCGATAAGGTTCTCGCGCAGCCCGATCCTCGCAATCCGCTGACCACCCAGTAACGCGGACATGAGAATAGGCATCATTGGCGCAGGCCAACTTGGTCGTATGCTGGCACTGGCGGGCTACCCACTCGGTCTGCGTTTCACCTTCCTCGATCCCAGTGCTGATGCCTGTGGCACCCAAGTCGGTGACAGCATTGTCGGTGCTTATGACGATCCGCAACAGCTACAGGCACTGGCTAACTGTGTTGACGTTATCAGTTTTGAATTCGAAAACGTGCCAGTCGACACCCTCACGAACATTGCCAAGCGCAAACCACTCTTCCCTCCCGTGAATGCATTGGCCACTTCACAGGATCGCCTACTGGAAAAAAATCTTTTCCGAACGTTAGGCATTGCCACGCCTGAATTTAAAGCCGTCGATAGCCTCACAGACTTACACGCAGCGGTCAGTTCACTGGGATTACCTGGCATATTAAAAACCAGACGCTTGGGCTATGACGGTCGCGGTCAATATCGTCTACGTACCGTCAAAGACATTGAAGCAGCATGGCAGGCACTAGGCGGTGTCCCTTTAATTTATGAGGCCTTTGTGCCCTTCACTCGTGAAGTATCCATGATTGGTGTGCGCAGCAGTAAAGGTGAAACGGCGTTCTACCCGCTCACCGAAAACACTCACCAAAATGGTGTGCTGCATCTGTCTAGCGCACCCTTTAAAAACACCACGCTGCAAACGCAAGCGGAACGTTATTTAAAAAAGCTGTTTAAACAATTTAATTATGTTGGCGTGCTCACCGTGGAGTTCTTTGTGCTAGGCGGCCAGTTGATTGCCAATGAAATGGCTCCACGGGTTCATAACTCGGGACATTGGACCATCGAAGGCAGTGAAACCAGCCAGTTTGAAAATCATCTGCGCGCGATCTGCGGCCTGCCCCTAGGCAGTACCGCATTGCGGGGCCATGTGGCGATGCTCAACTTCGTGGGCCACATCCCCACGTCAAACGCTGCATTGCAACAGAATGGCGTGCATTTTCATGACTACGGCAAACAGGCCCGCGCCGGACGTAAACTCGGTCACGCCACTGTGGTAGCCGGCACACCGAAAGCACGTGACCTGGCCGTGAAAAAAATGCTGAAGCTGTTACCTAAAACAAAATCCAAAGCCACTTCCTGATTTTTAAGTGAACCAATTCACGCGATCGCTAGATGAAAGTAAGTTTATGACCCAGCAAGGATTACACTAAGCCACTCGGATTCGACCAACGGTTCAACGGACATTGCACCACCCATGTATCTAGACCTCTTTAAACTCACTGATCTGCCCTTCCGGCTGTCTCCGGACCCTGAATTTTTATACCTGTCCAAAAATCATGCGCGCGCCAAGGCGTACATGGAATCGACCATTTGGTTTACCGATGGCTTTGTCATCCTCACTGGAGAAATTGGTGCCGGCAAAACCACACTGATCGAAACTTTTTTAAGCGAACTGGATAAAGAAGTGGTGGTGGCGCAAATCAACCAAACGATCTTATCGCCGCTGGAGTTTTTACAATCGATCCTGGTGCAGTTTGGTTTTCAACCTTACCAAATGAAAAAGGTGGAGCTGATGTCCACCTTGTGTAATTTCTTGATCGAACAGTACTCGAATGGCCGCCGTGTCTTGTTGATTATTGATGAAGCACAAAATTTATCGCTTAAAGTTTTAGAAGAGGTTCGCCTCTTATCCGGACTTGAAACCACCAAAGATAAAGTCATGCGCATTATTTTGGCCGGGCAACCCGAGCTTAACGACAAGCTTGACCTACCGGAGATGGCGCAACTGACACAACGCGTTCGTCTGCGATTTCACCTGACTCCTTTATCGCGCGAAGACCTTGAACACTACATCAAGCATCGACTTGAAATTGCCGGTGCCAAAGGACGGGAAATCTTTGCACCCGATACCTATGACCTGATCTACCAGTACACCGGTGGCGTACCCCGATTGGTCAACACGCTCTGCGATACCACCATGATGGCCGCTTTTGCTGAAGACCAAGACACTATCAGCTTGAACACACTTAAAACAGCCATCGATGAATTGCGCTGGACTGATTTTGCAACCCGTTCCGCAAAGTTAACCGCGCATCAAGCGGGTCAGTCGATCAAATCACAAGGAAAAAAATCAGAGCAGCCGCTCGCTCATATCCAGCTTTCCCATAAGGGTAAGTTACTTGGCGAGTACCCAATTAAAGTAGGCCGTATCGTGATCGGCCGAATCGCCGAAAACGACATTCAAATCGACAGCAACTTTATCAGCCGACATCACGCTCAGATCATCACTAATGTAGAAACCTGCATCATTGAAGACTTAAACAGCACCAACGGCATTAGCTTCCAAGAAAAACGGGTGCGGCGCAAAGTGCTACACAACGGTGATGTCCTGCAAGTTGGTGAGCATGAACTCACCTATACCGATAATCGAAATCTACGGCGACGCTCTAACATTGAGGATACAGACGTTGCCATACCCATGCTGTCTGAAACCGTGGTACTGAGTGCAGAAATGGGTCTACCTCATCCCTCAGCAAACTTGGAATCTACTTTCATAAAAGAGTAAACCACGCAGAGCAGTCAGCGCGATTCATGTCACGTCCACGACAACCCTTGGGTATCAATCGGTTGACGTACCGCCTACTGTCAGGCCATCAACTCGCAAAGTAGGCTGACCCACACCCACTGGCACATCTTGACCATCCTTACCGCAAGTGCCCACGCCCTCATCAAGCTTAAGATCGTTGCCAACCATAGAAACACGCGTCAACACGTCAGGACCATTACCAATCAGAGTTGCACCACGCACAGGCGCGGTAATTTTTCCATCTTCAATCAGGTACGCCTCGCTGGCAGAAAACACAAACTTGCCCGAGGTAATATCAACCTGTCCGCCACCAAAATTGTGACAATACAGACCCTTCTGAACAGAGCGAATGATTTCTTCGGGTTCATGTGGACCATTCAACATGTAAGTGTTCGTCATGCGCGGTAAGGTCATATGTGCATAAGATTCACGACGTCCATTACCGGTGGGTCGTACTCCCATCAAGCGCGCATTTAACTTGTCCTGCATGTAACCACGTAGAATTCCATTTTCAATCAGCGTAGTACATTGTGTCGGCGTACCTTCATCATCCACATTGAGGGACCCACGACGATAGGCCAACGTGCCATCATCAACCACGGTACATAAAGGTGATGCTACGTGTTGCCCCACTCTACCGGTGAAGGCAGACGTGCCCTTACGATTGAAGTCACCTTCCAGTCCATGTCCAATAGCCTCGTGCAATAGGATGCCAGGCCAACCTGAACCCAACACCACGGTCATCTGTCCAGCGGGTGCAGGAATCGCTTCAAGATTAATCAATGCAGATCGTACGGCTTCTTGAACTAATTTACGCCAGCGCTCATGCGTAATGAATTCGGTAAATTCATAGCGGCCACCGCCGCCACAATACCCCTGTTCACGTCGTCCATTATGCTCGACGATTACAGAGACATTCATGCGTACCAAGGGACGTACATCCGCGGCTAACGTACCATCACTGGCCATAATCAACACAGTTTCATGTACCGCAGCAATGCTGGCCATAACTTGTGTGACACGCGAATCCAGTTTGCGGGCAGCAGCATCCACTTCACCCAATAAGGTCACTTTCTGTTGGTCGGTTAAGCCCTCAACAGGATCGGTGGCACGATATAACTGATGTGACTGTGCCGTTTTCCCCACCGCCACCTGACCGGACCCGGCACCTCGTGCAATAGCTCTAGCCGCTTTTGCTGCGTCCGTTAAGGCGGGCAAAACAATCTCGTCGGAATAAGCAAACCCAGTTTTCTCACCAGCCAATGCTCGCACACCGACGCCTTGTTCAAGGCTATGTGAGCCCTCTTTAACGATGCCATCTTCAAGCGACCACGATTCTTCGCGCGACACTTGAAAATAAAGATCGGCATAATCTACGGCAGCACCCATCACGCTACTCAAGGCCGCAGCAAGATGTTGCTCATCCAATCCAGATGGTTCGAGAATACTTTGTTTAGCTACATTCAAAGTAGGTACGCTCGCCACAACCTTGCTGGCTGGTTGCAAATGCAGCGCAGACATCACAAAAGAATCCGAATCAGAAGGGGCGCGCGGGGGAATGGACATCTTGCTCACTACAAATAAAGAATTAAGGTTAAGCCTAACCGTTACCAGCGACGATGCGCCAGCACTGGAAATTTTTGGCGTGTTTCTCGCTGCTGTTGTAAATCAATCTCGGAGGTAATCGCGCCCACATCATGCAGCTGACAGGCCATAACTTCACCCCATGGATTGATCATCATGGCATGCCCATAAGTTTTTCGACCATTGCTATGTAGCCCAGTTTGAGCTGGCGCTAACACATAGCAGAGATTCTCGATGGCGCGAGCACGCAATAACACCTCCCAATGCGCACGCCCAGTCGGCACCGTGAAGGCGGCCGGCACAACGAGCACCTGTGCACCACTTGAGACCAGCTGACGAAATAATTCTGGAAAGCGTACGTCATAGCAAACCGCCAATCCCAGCCGGCCAATCGGCGTCTCCACTAACACAGGTTGATGACCTGGCGCCATCGTGGCCGACTCGCGATAACTTCCGGTTGTATCGTCCACATCAACATCGAAAAGATGAATTTTATCGTAGCGAGCCACCCGTTCTCCCTGAGCGTTTATCACCAGACAGGCCGCTGCGACCCGCGACTCACCTGGAATTTTTAATGGCAACGTTCCCGCCACAATCCATACATTAAGTTGACGCGCGGTGCGCGCCAGCCACGATTGTACGATGCCATCACCATCGTGTTCGGCAACCGTGAATTTATCGCGCTCTGTCATTCCCATGAAGGCAAAGTTTTCTGGCAATGCAACCAGTTGTGCTCCACGCTGCGCTGCCTGTTGCAACCAGTGATACGCAACCTCCAAGTTCTCTTGAAGATTTGCACCGGAGGTCATCTGAATGACAGCAGCGATACTCATGGCGTGGTGCCTGATTCGGAGCCTGAGAGCGACGCCTTGCCCACCTCAGCCTCTATACGCTCAATTTTTGGCTCATCCCAACTGCCGCCAATGTGATAATAAGCACGGGCCATGCCTTTCAGCGGCTCTTTAAATACCTGAGAAAACACCAGCAACGCCGCTCCCACAACCGGTACACCGGCAGCCACTGCCGCAACGGGTAACGCACCACCAACGTTACCTGTAACCACTGCAGTTTGATCATAATCATGGGCACCTAAACCCATCCGTCCCACGATACCGATCTCAGCAGTGGGACCACGCAAAATAAGATTTTGTGTCCGCGCATCACCGTGAGTGATATTGAAATCTGCATGAACCGAATCGAAGGCCAAGCCTTTATCCGTCAAGTCACGAAAATCCAAGCCCAATCGTCTTGGCAACGCTGTGACACTTAATAAACCGAGCACTCTGCCTGCTCCCGGTTCCACGTTTAACACCTGCCCTTCATCCACCTGTACTTCCAACGTTCCTGATGCGCGACCTAGCAGCTGCGCATCCACACCACCGGGCCATTGTAAATCGGCCACCAACTTGCCGCGCTTACCCGCCAACACATCGCCATACTTGAATTGATTGAGCGTCGAGCGCACATCACTACTATCCAAATTAAACGAGAACTTATTAATCTGTCCGTCAGCGCCCTGTAACCAACTACCTTGACCCACGCCCTTAAACGAATCACCGCTAATGCGTAGGCTATCAACCTGAAGACCTTGAGCTGTTCGGTTGGCCGTAACCTGCAAGGCACCAAAGTCATGTTCGCCAACACGAAAGTCTTTGATGTCTGCACGAATCGATGGCAAATCGCGAGGATCTAAAAGCACTTGAGGATTGCGTTGAGCTGTGGACACGCTATCACGATGCGTCAACCATAAAGAATCCATCTTAAGTGTTAACGGCTCACTACCATTCTGCCTATAAGGTACCGTGACTTGCCCAGTAGCCTGTTCACCGGCCACATCGATACGCCATCCAGCATCGGTTGCCTGCAATACGGCACGCAAACTTGGCCACTGAAACCCATATACATTGAACCGCTCAAGGGTGACATTGGCTGCACGCAGAATATCCTGAACTTGCACACCGCCCACCGTATTAACTTTAGTTGAATGACTAGATTCTGGCGTAATACCTAATCGTAACCAGTCATCCAGCGTGACATCACTTACGCGCCCTTCAAGACGCAAACCAGAATGTGCCGGCAACGACGCCGCCACCCCATCAAGGCGCAATCCTGCTCGATCAAACTGCCAACCATTGCGACCGTGCTGCAAGCGCACCAGCGAACGTAACTCACCCAGCGTCCCGCGCAATTGCAGAGTTGAATCATTCGGCATGTCTGCATCAAAACGCAAACTGCGCGAGTCACGGGCTGGCTTGTTTACAGGCTCAGGCAAATCAATCTGTAATGCCGCTAAGTTACTGGTTACGCTGTATAGATGTCGTATACCTGCTGCGTCGATCTGCGGATAACCGGGCATGGTGAACCGATACGAGGTACCTCCACTGAGTTTTAACCATGCAGGTAGATTCAATAATTGACTTAACGACGAGGCGTTCAACTGACCATCCGCAACGAGATTGTAATGACCGCCCGACACTGGATCGGCCTTCATCCTGAACTCCCCTTGCAGGAATCGCCCAGTCACATTCGCCGCTGTCACTTCATTGTTTTTGATGTGTACTGTGCCATTAACGTCACTGGCAGCTTGCTGCACATCAGGCAGAGTCAGCGTCGAATTCGCCATCCTCAGGTCTATATCCACCGTGTGCTTATCAAAATGTTTAAAAGGTAAATCCATATTAACCTGAGCCTGTAACACTCCCTTGGCAGATGCCCGTTGAAAAAGCTCACCAATAGCTGGTCCGACTGGACTTTGTTGCACAAAACTCAAGCCTTGACTCACCCCACCGTGAACCGTCCCCTTAATCAACAGCTCTGAATCAAGATAGTCCTTCATGCTACCGTCAACCTGATCGACAATCAGTCCATGTAGCCGCCCAGCCGAAGCTGAAGCTTTAAAACCAGCATTATGAAACTCAGCGGTAACGTTCATTTCAGTGGCAGGCTTCCAACCCTCTTGATAGTGCAACGCCACCCCTTCAAGTTGAGCAGTCACTAAAAAGTCGCCTTCTTGTTTGCGAAATGGAAACTTATCCAAAGGTCCGCGCAACACGGCTTGAGCGGACGTGACATTACCTGCAAGGAATGCGGCATCCAACCACTTGATGACATCTTTATGCATGATGCCAACAGGCAAATAGCGAGGAGTCGAGGCCGCAACCAACTCCGTGGCCGTGGCCTGCATATCGATCACGCTGGAGCCTTCCTTAAGAATCGTCAGTGCCAGTTTGGCTTGAACCCTGCCATCCATGTTTTCAATCGCTATATCTTTACAATTCACAGAAACATCTTGAGGGGTGCGCGTCCAGTCCACGGCACTGGTCAATCGATCCATTGGCAGCGGCGTACGAAATAGGCGAGGAATCGACAAGGCCACATTACGACTGTCAATCAACAGAGAGCCACCGGCATGAGTAGCGTTGACTTTACCTGATACCCCAGAGACGCCAGGTAATGTGTTGACAGGCGCCAACCCCAACTCTTCAAAATCAAATTGCACCCCGTAAGTGGGTGCTGAATTTTCATCATCACCTGACTCGGGTTGCTCATAATTGAGTTCAAGATTACGCACTCTGCCTCTGGCATTCAGAGCACGCCAATGTGCATGGTTCTGCGTCTCGGGTAAGTAGGATAACAGCGGCCACAGATTTTCAAGCACCACTGTCTGTGCGCTTGCGTGCAACGCAGCAAGAGTGGGCAAACCGGTGTCATGCTTAGTGAACTGCACCATAAGACGCGCAGAACCTGCTGGCCACGGCGTATCGGAACGATCCAACTGTAGATTGGTAAATTGAGTCGACCATCCTAAAGGGGTGTGATCACTGTCGAACTGCACCGCTATCTTGGAGTATTGCCACACGCTATCGGTAACGGTTGATGGCAAGGTGCGTTGGCTAATGGGTTCAGACTGCTGTGGTTGCACAGGCGCCGATTGCTGCAATACATCTGCTTTAGGTAATGGCAAAGCCCACACGGGCAACTTAAGCGCAACATCCACGAAATCAATTTTTCCAGTTAACTGTTGGGGCTGATGCCCAATGAAGGCCGCACCCAATTCAAACGAACCTTTACCCGTAATAGGCGCGACCCAATCATCGGGCATCACCTGCTTCCAGCCTGCAAGGTCAATGCGCGCACCGTGGATTGCTGCTTGCCAGTTAAGCTGAGACATCTCATCTAAATTACCCGTGGCCTGCGCTTCAAAACGTAAATCCTGACCCAACTCCGTCGGCAAATAAGCACGACCCTGTAAATTCAAGTGTTCAGCATCACGGGAAATATCCAGTGCAATGTCTGACAGTGACCAAGGACCTCGCCCAGTTTTTAGATCGCGAAAACTGAATTTGACGCGACGAATAGCTAATTCACCAACCGGCAAGGAATCCAACTTAAAGGCACTATCAGTATCGAACTCAGGCCAATCGGTTTGGCCAATAAACTCAAAGCTGCCATCTTGATTACGCTGCAATTTCAGCTCAGTACCTTCTAGCCGAAACCGTGCGGCATTTAATCGTCCAGTACGCACCGCCTGCCATAGATCAAAACCGACACTACCCTGCTCTGCCAGTGCCACGATTCGCTGATGATCTTGACTGCGTAATATCGCGTGAGTGAATACCAACTCAGGACCATAGCCGCGCCAGCCGGCGCGCAAACTATCAAACTGAATATCCAGCTTGGCGCGCTCACTTAACCACGTCTGCATCTGCGCCCGATATGCAGGCACTCGCGCCATCACCATGGTGAACGCGCCCAAAGCTACAGTGATCAGAACACCGACCATCAATAGACTCAGGAAGGTGGCACGTAACCAACGCGGCACCTTTGTAGGTACAAACTCAGACCCGGGTTGTGTCACGGGTGAATTCATTTCACATCAACACGACGTCATACTGATGCTGTTGATACAGCGCTTCTGTCTGTAGACGAATGGGTTTGCCAGTATGCACTTCCAATTCCGCCAGCGCGGCGGACTCTTCATCGAGTAACCGCTCAATCACATCCTGATGTGCCAAGACCATCAATTCCTGAAAATTAAACTGGCGTGCCTGACGTAAAATCTCACGGAATATCTCGTAACATACCGTTTCAGTGGTTTTAACAAAGCCACGGCCTTCACAGGTGGGGCAGGCCGCACACAGCACATGCTCAAGACTTTCGCGAGTCCGTTTGCGAGTCATCTCTACCAACCCTAGGGGCGAAACTGAAGAAATACTGGTCTTTGCATGATCACCCATTAGGGCCTTATCCAAGGCATGCAACACCTGACGACGATGTTCTTCTTCTTGCATGTCGATGAAATCAATAATGATGATGCCGCCCAAATTGCGCAGTCGCAACTGTCTAGCAATCGCCACTGCCGCTTCAAGATTAGTACGGAAAATAGTTTCTTCCAGTGTGCGATGCCCCACATACGCACCGGTATTCACATCAATGGTAGTCATCGATTCGGTCTGATCCAGCATCAAATAACCACCAGACTTCAATGGAACCTTGCGCCCTAATGAACTTTCAATTTCTTCTTCGACACCATAAAGATCGAAAATAGGTCGGTCACCTTGAAACAATTCGATACGATCGCCCGTCTCTGGCATAAACGTACCAGCGAATTCCAGCATCGCTTGACAGGCATCCTGCTGATCAACCCTAACTTTGGTGACGCCGCTTAAAACCACGTCACGAAGCACACGTATTTGCAGTGGCAAATCGGCATGTACCAGTTCTCCAGGCTTGGCATACAAGGTCTTGTCACTGACCACGCGCCACATCTTTTGCAGATACAGCATGTCTGCGCGCAACGCATCCCTATTGGCACCCTCAGCTGCCGTTCTCACAATATATCCACCCGTATCTTCAGGCTGTATGAAGCTCAACATGGCCTCGCGCAAGCGCTGACGTTCGGCTTCATCTTCAATACGAGAAGACACCCCTACACCGCGCCCTTTAGGCATGAACACCAGATAGCGTGAAGGCACGGTGATAAATGTGGTTAGCCGAGCCCCTTTAGTACCGAGCGGGTCTTTCAGAACTTGAACCAATATTTCATGGCCTTCGGATACCAACGCTTGAATATCAGCATGGGAGTCTGGCTTGTGCGCATGTCCTTCAATATGTTCGGCATCCGATGGGGTGACGATATCTGAGGCATGCAGAAAGGCCGTTCGCTCTAAACCAATATCAATAAAAGCAGCCTGCATACCGGGCAACACCCGTGACACTCGACCTTTATAAATATTACTGATCAATCCGCGCTTATTAGCGCGCTCGATAAATAACTCCTGCAATACACCTTCTTCCACTAACGCAGCCCGCACTTCTCGCGGACTGACATTCACTAAAATTTCTGCAGTCATAGAGAGACTCCATCAGGAACATCGGCATCCTCAAGCTCATCCGATGCCTGACGTAACGACCAACCAAGCGATGTCAGCAACTGTGATGTTTCATACAAAGGCAAGCCCATCACGCCGGAATAACTGCCCTTAATGTCGCTGATAAATGCGGCAGCCAATCCCTGAACGGCATAGCCACCGGCCTTATCCTGGGGTTCACCACTTTCCCAATACGCCGCACACTCTGCGAGTGTCAGCGCTCGCAGAGTGACTTCACTGATACTCAATGCATGCTGCAAGCCACCCGCATGAAAAACAGCGATCCCTGTATACACGTGGTGACTGCGTCCCGATAACTGTTGCAGCATCGCGGTACCTTCTTGGCGATCACGCGGCTTACCAAAAATGTCATTCCCCAATGCCACGGTGGTATCGGCCGCTAACACTGGTTTGCGTTCATCCGGTTTGAGTCGTTCCCAGACGCGCTGCGCCTTAGCACACGCTAGACGCACCACATACTCCGCGGGAGGTTCAGCAGGCAGTCGGCTTTCATCCACGTCTGGTATGAGAATCTGATGCGGTACAAAAATCTGCCGCAATAACGCGCTGCGCCGAGGGGATGCCGAAGCAAGATAGATGGAATGCAATGTCATGCCTCAAGCATACCGGAGGTGCGGGCCATCGGGCATGCTGTTACAGCAATTTAAGGGCATCGGTCACTTACTCGATGAGTACATCCCGCACCGCATCGGGGCGATTGGGGTCATGAGCCTCGGTATTAAAGGCAGCCAGGATCATCGGCTGTGTTCCTTCATTACGAAACGCATGCGATACCCCCGGTGGAAAAGTAAAACGCCAGACTTCGGCCTCTGGCACCCGTTGTGTCACCACATTGCCGTCCACGCGATAACACACCTGCGCTGGGCCGGTAATACTGCAAATTTCGGTGCCCACGATATGGTAATGATTGCCACGAATCGCGCCCGGCATGGAGTACACCACGTGCACGTTGCCATAACCACCCAGCGCCGACCCATCGAGTGGCTCGAATACATACCCTCGCGCATCGCGCGCACTGCGTAGTACCTCAATAATGACTGATGACATGTGAAGGTAATCCTGACTAAAAAATTAAAGATACCACGAGCGCCCAAACGCATGCGATGACGCTGGACATATCAACCTCAACCAACACAGTACTAAGTATAAAAATGACTCAAAGAAAAAATTTAGGCCCGAGCCCGCCATACCTATGCATTGATCGGTTATTCTGGCGTCCTGATTATTTATATTCATCTAGTTGAGGTCTTCACTCATGCAGGTCAAAAAAATCACTGACGCCCAACCCTATCAAGCACCCAAACATCACGGGATGACTGCATTCAGACTTCAAGGCCAAGAAGCCACTAAAACCCAAGGTATGTGGGTGGGCTATTCCATTTTCTTGCCGAGCGGTGGTGCAGAAACCAGCTCTAGCCCCATCGAAAAAGTGTATGTAGTGTTGGAAGGTGAAATCACCGTGGTCACTAAAGACCAAACCGTGACCTTGTCTGCGATGGATTCCTGTCTAATTGAAGCGAACGAGGAACGTAGTGTTGAAAATCGCAGCCACGATGTGGCCAAGATGCTAGTGATTGCGCCGGAATAAATTCTCAGGCTCGATGGTAGGGATGCCCCTTAATCACCATCACGGCACGATATAACGCCTCAGCCACAATCACCCTCACTAATGCATGCGGCAAAGTCAGGGGCGAGAGTGACCAACGAAAATCGGCGCGTGCATCCACCTCTGGAGCGAGCCCTTCTGGACCGCCGATACAAAACGCCACGGGGCGCGCATCACGAACGCGCGCCTGAAGAAACTGGGCAAGCTGTTCGGTGCTCAACGCCTTACCACCCACCTGCAAGGCCACCACATACGGGTTATGCGTCATGGCAGCCAGCATGCGCTCGCCTTCTTTAGCCGTAGCGCGGACGGTATCTCCACCACTTCGCTGACCGAGTGGAATCTCGATCAGTTCGAGCTTGTAATCCTGACCCAAACGTTTGGCATAGTCGTCATAGCCGTCTTCAACCCACGACGGCATACGCGTGCCCGCAGCAATCAGACGCAGATTCATGGCTTAACCTAAGTCCATCACATAAATAAACGTGATCAACTAAGACTTGGCACCTTCACGGCGTGCCGCGCTGATATCCCACAAACTTTCTAAGCGATAAAACTCACGCACTCGCGGCAACATGACATGCACGATCACATCAGTTAAATCCACCAACGCCCATTCACCATCGCTCTCGCCTTCTGTACCAAGGGCACGAAAGCCCGCCTGCTTAGCGTTATAGACCACACGTTCGGCAATCGACTTCACATGACGATCAGAATTACCGCTGGCAATGATCATGGTATCGGCCACATCGGTGAGGCCCCGCACATCTAACACGGTCACATTGACTGCTTTCATATCAGCCAACGCTGCTTCCACGATTTTCACTAAGGGCGACTTGGCGCTGGCAGGACGCTGTGTCGCAGCCTGCTTCGTCACTACTTTTTTTACTACGGTTTTTTTAGCCGGCGCTTTACGCACTGTCTTTTTTACTGCGGTTTTCTTCACCACTTTTTTTGGCGATTTTTTCGCTGCACGTGGCTTAGTAGCCACTTTTGATTTAATGGATTTCTTTTTAGCGGTGGCCATGCAGTCCTCGGTAAGCAACAAATTGAGTGGTCATGATTGGGTTCGGGTGTAACACCCAGAGTGTTGAATCAGTTCACATACCGCATCAGGCATCAAGTAACGCGGGTCACGACCCGAGGCGATGAGATTGCGCACTTCAGTGGAAGAGATTTCCAATTGTGTAACGGCATGAATAAAAATACGTCCAGCTTTGGCTTCATGTAGATCATCTACTCGACCGGTACCTGCATCAACAAGTAATTCACCTAATGGCCCCATGGTCGGTGCGCGCCAGCCAGGACGATGCGCCACCACCAAATGTGCCAAGGAAAGAATGTCCTGCCAACGATGCCATTTAGGTAAGCCCAAAAATGCATCCATACCGACAATGAGACAGAGGGAACGATCTGGCATTTCGGCGCGCAACTCGGTCAACGTATCCACTGAATAAGAAGGACCCGCACGACGCAGTTCACGATCGTCCACATTGAAACCGGGCTGCCGACCAATCGCGGCCCGAACCATGTTCAAACGCTGCTCAGGAGCGGCGATAGTGGTATCACGATGGGGTGGATCCCCTGCGGGCATGAAGCGCACTTCGCTCAAGCGCAAGGCTTGCAATAATTCGAACGCACTGCGCAGATGCCCATAATGAATGGGATCAAAGGTGCCGCCAAAAATACCGATGGGATGCATTGAGTCCTGATCAACCGAGAGCAGAAAGTGTCTAGTGTAAGAAAACTGGCGCGCTTATGCCGAAAACAATTCGGATTTAGGCGAAATCACCTAGGCCAACCTCGGCCGAGCCAGACGAATGCCTGATAATCGCGCGACTAGGCTACTTAATTCTAGCCAAGGATCACGCTGATTCGCGCCTTTAATCGCCGCATCCACCTGTGCTGCATCCACCAGCATGGCGCGCAAGGGGGCCAGCTTCAGTCGTGATAAAGCCTGCTTCATGGCGGCATGACGTGGTCGCCATGCACCCGATGCCTGAATCGCCGCATCAACACCTTGCCCACGACTAATACCAAAGGCGGCTCGCGCCAACGATTGCAGGTCTTTGTGCAGCCCCCACAACACTAAGGTGCTGGCAACACCCTCTTCTTTCAGCCCCTCCAAAATATGTAGAGCACGTGCCGCTTGCCCTTGCATGGCGGCCACGCCCAACTGCAATACGTCATATCGCGCACTGTCGGCGACGGCATCCATAATGCTATCCACGGTCAACGTCGCACCCGGATGCAGCAAGGCTAACTTGTCGATTTCCTGCTGAGCCGCCAGCAAATTGCCTTCAACTCGCTCAGCCATCAATGCAGCTACCCCTGCTTCAGCTTGTAAGCCCGCTCGTTGCAAGCGGCGCTCCACCCAAGCCGGTAATTGAGCCGTATCCACGGGCCAAATTTGCACCAGCCAACCATGTTGTTCGATGGCCGTCACCCACTTGGTCGATAAAGATCGCGAATCCAATTTATCCGCAATCACCATCACTAAAATGTCAGGCAATGCCTGTCCAGCAATTTCCGTCAGCACTTGTGCGCCTTCATTACCAGGACCGTTACCGCCTAACCGCACCTCGAGGATACGCTGTTCAGCAAACAATGACATTTCCTGTGTTGAAGCGCGCAGTTCATGCCAATCAAAGCCACGCTCGGTATTAAAAACCTGCCGCTCAGTAAAGCCGCGCGCCCGCGCCGCAGCACGCAGCGCATCACAGGCTTCGCCGAGCAACAATGGCTCGTCACCCGTCACCAAACAAATGGTGGGCACACCCCGCTTCAGTTGTGCAGAAAGATTGTCGGAATTGAATTTCATGCTGAGCCTAAATCAATCTAAACGCCATCATACCGGTCGTCACCGATGCGCACCATGCTTTGCGACTTTGCAATCAACGCTAGACTACTCACCCCCGCCCGATCGACCATCTGCATCATGAACCAACCCTACCGCACCCTGTATCCCGAAATTGAGCCCAACCGTTCTGGTTACTTACAGGTCTCGCCCACGCATCAACTTTACTGGGAAGAATGCGGCAACCCCAAGGGCAAACCTGCCGTCTTCGTGCATGGTGGACCAGGTGCCGGTGCCGGCGCGCAATCACGGCGTTTTTTTGACCCCCAGGCTTATCGCATCATCGTATTCGATCAACGTGGCTGCGGACGCAGCCAACCCCTAGCAAGCCTCGAAGACAACACCACGTGGCATCTGGTCAACGACATGGAAACATTACGACGTCATTTGCAGATTGAAACGTGGCTAGTATTTGGTGGCTCGTGGGGTTCGACATTGGCATTGGCCTATGCACAAACCCATCCAGAGCGGGTTTGTGCCTTAGTATTGCGCGGTATTTTTCTGCTGCGCGCGTGGGAATTGCAGTGGTTCTACCAACACGGTGCCAGTGCAATTTATCCCGATCGCTTCGCTGAGTATGTTGCCGTCATTCCTGATACAGAACGCCATGATCTCATGCGCGCATTTTACAAGCGCCTGACGAGCAGCAACTACAGCGAACAATTAGCTGCAGCAAAAGCCTGGGCAATCTGGGAAGCGGCTACCAGTTTCCTCATTCCCAATGAAGACAACATCAACAACTGGGGCGAGCCGGACTTTGCCATTACCGTGGCGCGCATTGAATGCCACTACTTCATCAACAAAGGTTTTTTTGACAGCGAAGATCAGTTATTAAAAAACATAGATCGTATTCGCCACATTCCTAGCGTCATCGTACAAGGCCGTTACGATGTGGTCTGTCCCATGCAAACGGCGTGGGAACTCCATCAGCACTGGCCCGAAGCGCAATTGCATATCACACCCAATGCTGGACATTCTGCTTATGAGCCCGCTCACACCGATGCCTTAATTAAAGCGACCGACGGCTTTCGATAGGGCGCTCATCAAACCCATTCATGAATAAGCTATTGCCGGCACGTCCACGTCACATTCGCCATGACATCTAGCACGCCTTTGTGTTGTAACCACAGCTTTGCATCTTGCGCTTCTTGTTCAAACCACGCGCGCGCTGAACCGAGCCGAAAGGTATAACCCCACGCATCCATGTCAGCCAACATCCGATCACGACCAAAATCGTCAAGGTAATCCGAAAGCACAATCTGCAAATAGCAAACAGCATTTTCTTCATCGTAGTCGCCACCGGCATCGGTGTTTAAATTCGCACGTCGCAGCGCATCCATACAAATATAATGACTAGCCTCATGCAAAATAGATTGCAATGGGGTATCGGCACGACAGTACAACACATGACCGATGAGCCCTGCTTCGCTGTCACCCCAGTAGGAACCGGGAATGGCAACATTGGCATCGATCTGAGTCAAAACCAGACCAAACCGCAGAAGTAACGTGTGTAATGACGGTCCATCGATATCGCCACATCGCAGCACAGCGATTGACTGCGCATCGCTAGCGGCAACTGACTTGGTATCAAGCATCCATACCCGCTTGGAAACGTGCATCGCGCAATGCGGTCTGCAACTGCTGCATTAAAGCAGAGAACGTCGACCACTCTTTATCGCTGGGGGCAGGCCCCGCGTCTTTGAGCTTTAACTCCAGACTAGAAGAAATTCGACGCATTTCAAGAAACCCTAACTTGGCGCAACCGCTGCGCATACGAGCGGCCACATTACGCGCATCAGCCATGGCCGAGGCATCGCCGCTTCTACCCCTGGCCATCACTTGATGCAGCAACAACATTTCTTTCTGCATACGATCCAGAAAGTTCCTGCCCAATAGCTTAAAACCGTCATCAAACATGGACTGTTATATCCGTGCGCATTAATGGATGATTAGATACACACCCCATCATGGGACTGAGTTTACCGTTACAGACAGACTATTCAACCGACGCATCACCTGTTCAGTGAGCTGCAGGGCCAATAATTCCTCTACGGCATGCGCCTCACGATCCTTGGCAAGCGCCAAAGTGATGTCATAGCTCATGGTACGACTTGCACTGAGCGCCTCCGTTGGAATCAGCGTGATGGGCCGAGTGTCAGCATGCGCAGCAACCGCTTCAAGATGTCGATCAAACCGGTACTGAATGCGATACTCCATCTGGTATTGCTGGGGTTGATTCAGTGCAGAAACAGAGCTCACCTGTCGAGTGCTTTGATCTACAGTCACAACCAAGACAGACCCAGCACGACTGAGGTCAGTGGTCGTCGGCATAGCTGCAACGTCCAAACTGTGTTGCAGACTGCGAGCAAATAAAGACTGCGTATCACTCAATTGCAGATACACGGGTAATAACTCGGCAGGCAAAGGTTGAACAGTTTGCAATTGCCAACCGCAACCAGACAGCCAGAAGACTAGCACCGAACACAGCCCTAATCGATGACCAGTCGAGAGACGCATACGCCTATACCACCACGTTGATGAGCTTACCGGGTACGTAAATAAACTTACGTATAGGCTTGTCTTCTACCCAACGTTTAACATTTTCATCGGCAAGTGCAACAGTACGGGCTTCATCCTCGCCTACCTTAGCGCTGATCATCACCCGTCCACGTAGCTTACCATTGACCTGAACCACAATTTCCAGCGTGTCCTGCTGCAACGCCGTAGCATCCACCTTTGGCCAAGGCTGATCAATGATGGCATCAACATGCCCAAGCTCATGCCACAACGCATGGCAGGCATGGGGCACAATTGGTGACAACATCAGCACAATCATTTCCAGCGCTTCTTGTATGACTGCACGACCTTGCGGACTGTCGTCGCTGAACTTAGCCAGCGTGTTCATCAACTCCATGACCGCAGCGATGGCCGTATTGAAAATACGTCGACGTTGAATGTCATCGGTGACTTTAGATAAGGTCTGATGCACTGCACGACGGAGGTCTTTTTGTGCAGCATTGAGCCCTTGCAACTCCAACGCCGTGGTAACGGTACCCGCTTTAAGGTGTTCATATACTGCACGCCACAAGCGCTTCATGAAGCGATGCGCACCCTGCACCCCTTCATCAGACCATTCCAACGTTTGTTCGGGCGGTGCCGCAAACATGGTGAATAAACGGGCCGTATCCGCACCATACAACTCAACAAGTTTCTGCGGATCGACTCCGTTGTTTTTGGACTTAGACATGGTACCGATGCCACCAAACTCAACTGGCAGACCATCTGCCTTCAAGGTTGGATTGACACGCTGACCTTTGTCATCACTCTGCCAATCAATCTCAGTTGGATTGAAATACTGAATACGCCCCGCTGCCGGCTTACGGAAATAAATTTCATTCAGCACCATGCCCTGTGTCAGTAAGTTAGTGAAAGGCTCAGCAACATCCACCAACTTCAAATCACGCATCACGCGCGTCCAGAAACGTGAATACAGCAAATGCAGAATGGCATGTTCAATACCGCCAATGTACTGATCCACCGGCAACCAGTCATTAACACGCGCATCCACCATAGAAGTGTGGTTATTGGCACAGGCGTAACGTAAAAAGTACCAGGACGAATCCACAAAGGTATCCATGGTGTCCGTTTCGCGGCGGGCATCGGCTCCACATTGAGGACATGTGCAGGCGTAGAACGCTGGATCTTTGCCCAATGGATTGCCACTGCCGTCTGGTACTTTATCTTCCGGTAACACGACAGGAAGCTGATCATCCGGTACGGGCACATCACCACAAGTTGGACAATGAATAATGGGAATCGGACAACCCCAATAACGTTGCCGCGAAATACCCCAATCGCGTAACCGCCACTGTGTTTGTTTATCACCGATGTTACGCGACTTGAGGTCAGCCGCCACTGCATCCACAGCTTGTTGATAATTCAACCCATCGTACTGATCGGAATGCACGCAAGTGGCATGCTGCTTATCCGCATACCACTCACACCATTTAACGGCTGAAAAATCCTGCCCAGCGCGCAATGCAGCAGGCACATCAATGACTTGTTTGATTGGTAAATTGTATTTCAGTGCAAAACCAAAATCGCGTTCGTCATGCGCGGGGACGGCCATCACCGCACCGTCGCCATAACTCATCAGCACATAATTACCAACCCATACTGGCACTTGTTCTTGGGTCAGCGGATGAATGACGAACAACCCTGTTGGCATGCCCTTTTTTTCCATTTGCGCCAATTCAGCTTCCTGCGCGGTACCTTGCTTACATTCTTCGATAAAGGCAGCCAGTGAAGGATTATTTTGGGCCGCATGCGTAGCAAGTGGATGTTCAGCCGCCACCGCACAAAAGGTGACGCCCATGATAGTGTCGGCGCGGGTAGTGAATACCCACAGCTTGCCCTCATCGATCAACTGGCCATCATTTCCCTTGATGTTATGGGGGAATGCAAACCGCACCCCCACACTCTTACCAATCCAATTCGCCTGCATAGCACGTACCCGTTCCGGCCAACCCGGCAAGGTATCCAGTGCCTGCAAGAGATCATCGGCGTACTGAGTAATGCGCAAGTAGTACATCGGGATCTCGCGCTTCTCAACCAGCGCACCGGTACGCCAGCCACGGCCATCTACCACCTGCTCATTGGCTAGTACAGTTTGATCGATGGGGTCCCAATTAACGGTACCGGTTTTTTTGTAGGCCACGCCCGCTTTGAGCATGCGCAGGAAAAACCATTGATTCCAACGATAGTATTCAGGTTTACAGGTGGCCACTTCACGCGCCCAGTCAATGGCCAACCCCAATGACTGCAATTGTTTTTTCATGTACGCGATATTGTCGTAAGTCCATTTAGCGGGCGGCACCCCATTAATCATCGCGGCATTTTCGGCAGGCAAACCAAACGCATCCCAGCCCATAGGCTGTAATACGCGCTTACCCTGCATGCGCATGAAGCGCGATAGCACATCACCAATAGTGTAATTGCGCACATGGCCCATGTGCAGACGACCGCTAGGGTAAGGAAACATCGACAAGCAGTAATATTTTTCCTGCCTGGACGAGGTGCTATCCGCTGCTTCAGGCGCAGCAAAGACCTGGTGCTGATCCCAATACTGCTGGGCGCGGGGTTCGATACTGGAGGGTTCGTACTGTTCTTGCATGACGATATCAATGCGGCCTAAGCGAATTCAATAAGACCGCAAGGATACCCAATGTTTAAGGACTTGTAGTCCGGATTTTCAGTCTACAACCAAGTCAATGACGATTTGAGCACCCCAAACTCGGTGCTCAAGGCCACTTTATCCACCCGAGCTATCGAACAAGGCTTATCGACCTAGTGCGGCACGCAGCGCCGACATGTCTTCACGGCATTCATTCAGCACGTACAGAAACTTTTCATTAGTGAAATTAAGTCGGCCACAGGCCCGGACGCTCTGCATATTCAACTCGAAATCAATCTCCTGACCTTCAACCAGTTTGCTATTGCCTTGTTGATCGACATAACTGGCCAACAACACAGCCAGCGTCAGCACATCCGTCAGGTCGGCATAGCCTCGCATTTCTTCGAAATCCATGTACCCACCCACTGCCGCAGCAATCTGAGGTGCAAAGGCCCAATTTTCCAATACCGCCTTACCGACGTTGGTTTGCCAGTCGTTCATGATAGCTCTGATACTAGTTGCATCCTTGAAAAGCTCGGGATACTTATGCGCTCTGGCCAAAATATAAATTTTGCCCACGTTATGCAGCAACCCCGCCAGCAGCGCTTCATCTGGATTGATACCACTGCACTGCTTGGCGATAGAATGTGACATGACGGCGACAATCGTAGCTTCATTCCATAGCACTTCTAACTGAGGCTTGATCGGTCGTAACTCATCTGAATAGCGTAATTTCGCCAGGGCAAAAGCCATCACCGCACTGCGCACATTGTTATGACCGATACGTGCCACAGCACTTTTAAGCTCCGAGACAATCCTGCCATTGGGATTCAATGCGATAGAATTAGCCAGCATCATGACCCGCGCCGCCAAATCTCCATCGGCAGACACAATTCGAGCAATTAGATCGGGCGTCACATTCTCATTGGATAACGCCTTACGAACTTGGGTGGCGACATCTGGAAATGAAGGCAACTCAATGCGACCTTGAGTCACTTCCATGGCCATATCAGTGACAAACTGGAATGCCAAGACTGATGCAGGATTCTGCTCTGCCATATAAGACGCGGCACTACCCTTGGATGTGTCTTGCTGTTTGACCTTGAAATCAGGGTCAGTGTTAATCGAAGTGGCTACAGCTGTCATAACATATACCTCAAGAGTCGCATTCAATACCCGTTACTGTGTCCATGAACGGGATCGTACGGGTAATCCCGCCAGTACTTCATTACCAGCACCATATCGGCATTCTGTTTTGCGACTTAAGGGCAAAGTTAACGCCCTCAAGAAACCATTCCCGTTGCCGATACACACTATGTCAACTCAGTAAGAGGGCATTGCTCCCATCAAGGAGCGCGTAATTTATGCGACTCGACATCTTGTCGATGAATGATTCCCGCTCGACGCTGCCGAGCCCGCCACGATCCATGTGGCAGGTAGGAGCCATTGTCGCTGCTAATGCCCTACGCGATCCGGCAACGGGTCAGTTATGGCTGGAGATTGGTCAGCAACGTCTACCCACACGACTTGCATCTGGTCATACCGCCGGACCGGTTCATGGTGAGCAACTGAAGCTACGTGTATTACGAACCGTTCCAGTGTTGGCAGTAGAAACAATCGAAAGCAGCGCGCCGGCTGACTTAGATCTAGACGCTCTGCGACGCTTTCTGCCCCGACAAAGCTCACCTGCCCCTGTGCTCGCGAATCTTTCGTGGCTGATGCGTTCAAAAGAACAACTCCTGTCACTTCCTGGACATATCCAAAAATCACTTCGGCAACTTTGGGATGCATTACCTCAGAGCAACGAGTTGCTACAAGGCGCTGGACTCAAGCAAGCCCTGCAACAGTCTGGCACCTTCATGGAGAGGTTATTGGCCGGACAACAATCGGCCGCATTAACGCGAGACTACAAAGCCAATCTACTGTGGTTAAGGCAGCAACTTCGTAGTCTACCTCCGAGCCCCCTTGCCGCTTATTTACCGCCGGGCCCATTGCCTTCTTCATCGGGTCCACTGCTGGCGATTGAAACCGGCCCTGCAAGTTTGGCCATGCTCGACTCACCGTCTGAAAAAATGACTGAATTACTACAACAAATTGAAGGCAATCTCGCACGCATCCATGCAAATCAAATACTGAACCACCAATATGCTCAAGAAGGTAGCTTGAGTCACCTCGTTGAACTGCCGTTTATACGCAATCAACGTACCGAACTGTTACGACTTAAAATAAGCCGAGACTCCATCGAAGAAAAAGCGGGGCATACCAAGTGGCGACTGGAGATCGCCTTAGACCTTGGTCAAACTGGGCAACTGAATATAGTGATTCTGCTACATCATAAATCCTTACATATACAGTTTCGGTCTGAAACGAGTGCACTGGTGACCACACTAAACGAGGCGCTGCCTTCACTGCTTTCTGCTTTAACCAGTCACGGATTTAATACCAGCCGAGTAGTGTGTATGCATGGCAGCCCCATACAGCAAGCAGGATCACGATTCACTCATCTACTGGATATGCAAGCATGAACAAGACCCCTGCAGGCACCCAAAATACTCCAGTGATCGCATTACATTATTCAGAAAAAACCAGTGATTCGGTTGTGCTGCGCGATGGCAAGCTACTATCACAACACCTGACGCAAATCGCACACCAACACGGCATTGCACACACGCTAGACCCTGCACTGGCAGCCAGTATGGCAAGGACATCATTACATCCTGACATTCCAGACGATCTCTATACCGCCGCAGCGCAAGTGCTGGCGTTTGTATGGTCTACAACACAAAGCTCATGAATGAGCTGCGCATCATGAATGTATGCAAGATTGAACAGGTACTAAACAGCGAGCGATAAGCGCGGCCGAACCTGATCCTTGATTACTGGTTTATCTACTGCTTTTTCATCTTTATTTGACTGCAAGCGCAACAATAAAGACGCTTCATGCCGAGATAAGCCACACGCACGCATGAGTTCCTCACAACTTGCCCCACCGCGCGCCAAACGAGCCGCCATCTCGTAAGCACGCGGCGCTGAAGCCGTTGTCAGCGGCGTCACATTGAGATCTAACACGGTCTTAGTCTCTGCTGTTGTTGCTGACGATCCAGCATCACTAGTTAACCGTTCCGATAGCATCACCATATCGGTACAAATAAAATCCATTTGCTCGAACAGTCGCTGCATATCCTGTCGATGACTGCGACAATGTTGCTGCAGTATCACCAAGCAGATCACCCCAACAGCAATGGCTGTCGCTGATAACAAGACCACCGAGCCGAACACGAATATCGACAGGGTCATACCTACGCTCCTCAAAATAACAGTAACAACACGCTGTCAGCAATTTGACAGCGATAAGGGTTACAGGTTTGAGGAGCAGCTTCCATGCCATCATCATGATGATCAGCATGGGGATTACTGGAGTTGCGACCTAACTCACAATCTATGAGGTAGCCGCCGGCATCGCAATCTTAGTACTGGTATCAGGCGGCACATGCTGTGACATCACCGGCGCACTGCCAGCAGGCGGAGTTGAATCGGGTGCCGATGCTCTATCGGCATCATTTTCTGTGGTCGGGATCAGTACGATGACACGGCGATTGTGATCACGTCCTTCAGCCGTCTGATTATCGGCTACCGGCCTAAATTCACCGAACCCCACCACGGCCAGCTGCCCTGGGTTGATACCTTGCGAAATAAACAACCCTACCACACTGGCAGCACGCGCCGCAGACAACTCCCAATTGGAGGGGAACGCAGTGGTTTTAATTGGCACATTGTCAGTATGGCCTTCGACTCGAATGGGATAGGGCAACGGTTTCAACGCGGCCGCTAATTTCTGCAACACCGTAACCGCATCGGCTGACAATATGGAGGATCCACTAGGAAATAAAACATCAGAACTCAGCTCAATTTCCACACCATCATCTTTTCGATGAATCTGTAACGACTGCTCCTTGATGGGATCAGGCATGGTATTTTCAATCTCGCTGATGACCTGATCCATCATCGTCATCTGATTAGGATCCTTCGGCTGCCCAGCCTCTAATAAGCCGGTATTGTTACCCAACATCAAACCACTTTTAGTCATATTGCTGCTAGTGCTACGGATCGCCTGAGCACCCACCTGAATAGGATCAATACTATGTGGTGTACCACTGAATGCGGCATCCAATGATTCGGACATCGCCCGATATTTACTGATATTTACCGTCGAAATGGAGTACATCACCACAAAGAAAGCCAGCAATAAGGTGACCAAATCACCATAAGGAATAGCCCAGGCTTCATGGTTGGTATGTTCTTCGTGGCGTTTACGGTTAGACACGGACTTATTCCATATAACTACGCAGACGACTTTCCATCTTACGATGGTTATCGCCTTGTGCCATGGCAATTAAGCCTTCAATAATCATGTTACGCTGCATACTTTCAGTATGAATGATCTGCTTCAGCTTGTTCGCCATCGGCAAAAAGAAAAGATTCGCCAGACCAATGCCGTAAATCGTGGCCGTGAACGCTGCTGCAATGCCATGACCCAGCTTTGAGGGATCCGCCAGATTCTTCATGACGGCAATCAACCCTAATACCGCACCGATGATGCCTAGCGTAGGCGCATAGATTCCCATGCCTTCATAGACTTTCGCGCCGCGTAAATCGACCTGATCTCGTAATTCCGTTTCAACTTCCATAATGATCCGAATATCCTCGGGAGCGGTGCCATCCACCACCAACATCAACCCCTTTCGCAGAAACGGATCGCTCATGTTATTCATGATGGTTTCTAATCCCAGCAGCCCTTGCTTACGCGCGATGACACTCCATTCAACAAACTGCTTCATGATCTGCTCCTGCCTATTAGCAGGCGGTCTGATGACCCAACTAGAAATACTCAAGGCATGTTTCATGACATACCACGGCGTCTGCACACAGATGGATGCAATGGTGCCAACTACCACGATGGTGAATGCTGCGCTGGACAGTAAAGCGCTGATTCCCGCGCCCTTGAGCACTGCGCCTACCAGTAAGGAGGCAAAAGCTAAAATAAGCCCTAAGATACTTAGAAAGTCGAATTGTCGGTTTGGTTTTGCCATCGTGGATTAGTTATCGTCCATCGCAGGCAAAACTTGCGGGAGTCCATCAAGCTAAATGACTCCCTTTATGTGCATCAGGTCACATAAGGCAATATTCAGGCGGCAAGATTGTTCCGCAGAAAATCTTGAATTTCATTTATAAAATCAAACCATATTAACAATATAACAATAACTCACCTTGGCTGCCGTGTAGCACGGGTATCGCGGCGCCTTGGTTATGCCGTGGTCAAGACCGTACGTGCTCCTTGTTTCGCCCTACCCTTGTCTTTTTTAGCTTCTTCCTGCTCAGTCCATTCACGCTGATCCCGCCATTCCGCTAACCGTGCCTTCAGTCTAACCAGCGCCTGCCCATGTAACTGACAGACACGTGACTCCGTGACCTTCAACACCGCGCCGATTTCTTTCAAATTCAACTCTTCATCATAATAGAGTGACATCACAAGCTTTTCCCGCTCAGGTAGATTCTCAATCGCCAGCGCTAGGGCTTTACGAAAATCACTATCTACGATGTCACGGAATGGATCGGCCGTTTCATCCGCCATTCTCACTAATGGTGAATCTTCATCTCCAGTGGTTTCATTCAAACTCACCAGATGACAACTGGTCGCATCCTGGACCACCTTAAAATACTCATCAAGCGACACTCCCATTCGCGCAGCAATGTCAATGTCCTGGGCCTCACAACCGGTTTCACCTTCCAGCTCCCGAACCGCAGTGGCGGCAGCACGTGCTTTACGGTGCACAGAGCGCGGTGCCCAATCTAATTTACGTAGCGCATCCAACATGGCACCACGAATGCGTATACCTGCGTAAGTTTCAAAACTGGCACCCCGATCTGCACTGTAGTTGTTAGCCGCCTCCAATAGGCCCAGCATGCCGGACTGAATTAAATCCGCCACTTCAACAGAACTCGGCAAACGCCCCGCAAGATGATATGCAATACGTTTCACTAACTCGGCATGTCGCCTCACCAAGGCATCCGTACTTTGCGTCGGTAGACATGCGGCATAAGCACTGACTCCGTTCATTGCACCACCTCTAATTGCACGGTCGAACGCTTCGTTAAGCGCTCAACAAAAAACTCTAAGTTACCGCGAGGACTATCTGGCACGGGCCAGTGATTAGCTTGAATAGCTAATTTTCTAAACGCTTGTGCTGAAGGACTCACTGGATAGGCCTCGGTCACTGGGCGCTGTTCACGTATGGAACGCTTCAGATAAGGATCTTGCGGTACCTCACCAGCGTAACTCAGTGATACATCCAAAAACTGATTCGTAACGCGTTCTAACTTCCTGAACAGGTTGAGTCCCTCTCCTGCTTTCGTACACTGATTACTTAGCACCTGAAATTGACGCACACCATGCTGGCGACTGAGCACTTTAATTAATGCATAAGCATCGGTGATAGAAGCCGGTTCATCACATACCACGACCAGCACCGATTGTGCCGCCTGAGAAAACTGCAGCACACTGTTAGCAATACCTGCCGCTGTATCCACAATCATGACATCAAGCCGTCTGGCTAAACTACTGAATGCTTGCACAATGTGCAGATGCTCTTGGGCTGACATGTTTGCCAGCCTTGCAATACCCGAGGCGCCCGGCACCACATGAAACCCTGATTTTGCTTCCACCACCACTTCGTCCAGTGAGCAACTGCCATCCAACACTTGTGCCAGCGTATGTTTTGGGGTTAGACCTAGTAACACATCCACATTCGCCAGTCCCATATCGCCATCTAATAACAAGACACGCTTACCGGCGGCACTCATGGCGCAAGCAAGATTGATGGAGACCGTGGTTTTGCCCACGCCACCTTTACCACCCGTGACAGCAATGACCTGCACCGGTCCAGGCAACAATGAAAGCTGCTGTTCTGATTTATTGATGCGTTTAGGCAAGGGCATGCGCCACTCCTCCAAATCTCATTGATAGTAATTCCGTATCGGTACTGGCACCGCTAAGACGAGCCAATTCCACTGCCCGTGCGATCAAGCGATGCACGCGAGCGGGTAATAAATCTTCAGGAATAGACTGACCTTCACAGGTATAGGCCAGTGGCACACCGTGTTTGACTAACACTGACAGTGCACCACCCAAACTGGTCGCTTCATCAAGTTTGGTCAGTACACAAGATTGCGGCTTAAGTGCGGCAAAGCTATGGAAGGTTTCGTCCAATGCACCAGCCTGAGTACTAGCCGACATCACCAGTGATACTTCCAGTTGAGGATGCGACTGAGACAATCGAGCAAATTCTGTGGTTAATCTTGCATCGCGCTGACTGAGACCGGCAGTATCAATCAAGATAAGTCGACGCTGCGATGAACGCTCACTATCACTTAAGTTAGTTAATAGGCTTGGTAAGTCGCTGATCCGATCCAAACAGTAAGTCGGCACGCCCATCAACCGACCCAAATTCTGTATCTGATCATGGGCACCGATGCGCAACGTATCCGTCGATATCATCACCAGATTAGCGGCTCCATTCTGCATGACCCAACGTGCCGCCAACTTGGCAATTAAGCTGGTTTTACCTACACCTGTCGGACCAGCAAATGCCACCATACCGCCGTTATCTAACCAACGTTGCTGATCCTCTACCTTAATCTGTTTACTAATCATGGCCAGTGCCATGCGCTGCGCGGCCTGCCAATCTGTTTTGGCTGGAATCTGTGACACCACATCCAGCACCAGTGAATGCGAAAAGCCTAATTCCGTCAGTTCTTTCAACATCGCTGTCTGCAAGGGCGCACGACGATTTAAATCGTTCCATGCCAGCGTGGCCAACTGCGTTTCTAACATCCGCCGTAGAGTCATCAGTTCGGCACTCATCTCTGCGGTGTTATCAGTCTGTGACGACTGCGCTTCGGGAGTCGCTACCTGTGTGGCAGCATGCGCGGTCTTCCAGCGTTGTATATCGGCTGTCGTTTCAGTAGCGGATTGCGCAGGATTGACGGTTTGTGCAACGGGTAAACCAACAGCCGCCTCATCGAAGTCCACAGCGGCCACCACTTCGACACCATTGATCGTGCGTCGTGACGACATGATGACTGCATCAGGGCCCTGTGCTTCACGCACCTGCTTTAATGCCTGACGCATATCTCTTGCGTAGTAATGACGAATTTTCATAGAGGCTCGCCCGTGAATACGATTCGCAGTAACCGACCGCTGTACCCCTGCGGACTCACCGGTACCGTGTTTATGGAGTACTTGTTCATTTTCAATTACGTCCCACCGTACCGATCAATCGCACCTTGCGACTGTCAGGAACTTCATTCCACGCCAGCACATGCATACTCGGCACGGCCGAACGGACAAACCGTGCCATCGCCGTACGCAGCGTCGGCGGCACCAATAGCACAGCAGGCTTACCGGCAGTTTCTTGACGCTGAGCACTTTCGCTTAAACGGCGCTGCAACCGTTCTGCCAGTCCGGGTTCAAGTCCAGGATTCGCCAACGCGGTGCTGCTGTCACCCCCGCTCATGGCCCCACCTAACAACTGCTCTAAATCTGAGTCCAGCGTAAACACAGGTAATTCATCCGTCATGCCGGCAATGTCCTGCACGATCTGACGACCCAATGCCACACGCACTAAGGATTGCAGTACCTGTGGGTCCTGGGTTCGGCCGGCGTGTTCCGCCAATGTTTCGACGATTGTGCGCATGTTTTTGATTGGAACTCGTTCTTGCAGGAGATATTGCAATACCCGTACCAACACGCTCAGAGAAAGCTGTTTTGGGATGAGATCTTCAACAAGTTTTGGTGCAAGTTTCGATAAAGCATTCAGCAAGCTCTGCACCTCCTCGTGGCCAAGCAACTCATGAGCGTGCTGCTGAATGATGTGACTGAGGTGAGTAGCAATGACAGTGCTGGCATCCACAACGGTATACCCTAGTGAATGCGCCTGATCGCGCATCGACGGCTCAATCCATACCGCTTCCATACCAAAGGCAGGATCACGTGTTTCAATCCCCGTTACTTTGCCAAACACCCGCCCGGGGTTAATGGCCAATTCGCGATCGGGATGAATGGTCGATTCACCAACAGGCACGCCGCCCAAATTGATTCGATAGGCATTGGGCGCTAACTCTAAATTATCTCGAATATGTACAGTGTGGATCAGGAAACCCAGCTCTTGTGACAGCTTGCGGCGAATACCCCGAATACGCGCTAATAAATCACCGCCTTGTGCTTTATCCACCAATGGCACCAAACGGTACCCCACTTCCAAACCCAGTAGATCAACTGGCTGCACATCATCCCAACTTAATTCACGGTTTTCCGGTGATGTCGCAGGCGTGACTTCTGACTGAGTGGTAGTGACCTCTTGCACCGTAGGCGCCGGTCTATTTTTGATTCGCCACGCAACACCACCACAAATTGCAGCACCCAACAAAAAGGCAACATTAGGCATCCCAGGAATCAGACCCATGACGCCCAGTAAGGCAGCCGCCACCATCAAGGCGCGCGGGTTACCAAATAATTGTTTACCAAGTTCACCGCCCATGTCTTGGGCTTTAGACATACGAGTGACAATGATGGCCACT
>CANGJP010000018.1 GCA_947454465.1 Pseudomonadota bacterium | reverse complement strand
CCTGTTTTAACTAACTGCCCTTGGGCCCACTGGCTGAGCCAGTCAGTGCGGTAGGTGGTGTATTGTTCGAACGTGCGAGCAATCTGCTGCGCTAACTCATAACGCATTAGTGGATCTGCTTTGGATAAATAAGAGGACAGGCGAGGGTGGTTGTTTACCCATGATGATTGTCCCAATATTCCAAAGACGCGCCACGACAATTCGACTGTGGCAAACGGCGACTGTTCGGGTACTTCAGGTACCACCTTGCCAATTTGCCGCCACAACCATCTTGCAAGGAATGAAAATTTTACATTGGCAAAGATTTGCTGCCGACGTGCAATTGCTAATGAAAGATAGCGCCTGTGTGCGGTGCTGTGAACAATGACTTCATCGGCACGAAAAACATCACCATCAGGATCGCCTATTTGTTCAACCAAGCGAGCGGTAAGGGTTTCAATTTGGTTGGAAAAGTAAGCTTTTATCATTACCCAAAAGGTACCGAAAATCGGCCTAGAATGACAGAGTAAATCACCGATACCGTCTATTTAAAGTCTAATTTTTTGGTGATTGACAACGTCCTGCATTCTTGACTTTGAGCGTTAATGGCTTTTTGGGATAAGACGAGCCGTAGATGTGATTGTGGTGCATCCCAAATTTAGGCGTTTTGGTTGTTTTGAACCTGGGTTTTGGGTTGGTATATTGGTATTCAGTTATGAATGCCTATTACGGCTCGATGGTTTCAAGTATGGAAATATGTTTCGGATAAGTTAAGGTTATTATGTTGTGGGATGTTGTTTGCGTTGGTGTGTCTTCGGTATGGGCATTCGAATGATTGAGTACTGGCGATTGTTGAGTTACTAGTGATCCAAAATACGTATTGAGTATCGGTTCTAAGTTGTCTAGGAAGGCATATCTTTTTTTGTATAGACTGCGTTTATGTGTCGGCACATCAGTAAGTTTTTTACGTGGCGTGATCAATTCGAGTTTAATAAATGGAGACGCAGGGATTACGGTGGCGCCTTGTGTGTCCCAGAGAGTATCAATGGTGTTTTTTTCTGCTATTTTCTTCGAGTAAAGATGCTTTTTACTGAAAGTAAATATCTGTTGAATGTTTAATGACTTTGCAAAAATTCGTAGTGCGATCAGCGCCATAATTTGGGGGCGTATGCCCCAAAAAAGCTTAGTAAATTCTCGTATTTCATCGATAACGTCTTTTCCTCCCTGTAGAGCGCCAATGCAGAGTGTATTCCTTCCATTGAGTTCTGTGATCCAGAATGAAATTCGACACAATCCGATACCATTAATTTTTAAAAGTAGAGACAGTAAACCTTCACGTGAAATGTGGTGCTGGTATTGGATGGAAAAAGATACTTGTGCTGTTCCATGACATATCGTCAATGGCGCAGCAGATGCAGTATAAAATTCTTTAAGTCTGGGCTCGCAGTAGTATCGTTCTAATAATTGAAAGTGTTCTTTTAAAAAGTTGATACGTTCGGTGTGTTTGCTACCTCGATAAAAACAACGGTGAACCTGTTGTTTGTAAATGCAGGTTCTGAATCCAGGTAGATTCATGATGAATTGGCGGGCAGGCGTCGCTGAAAAAAATGATTCGATCTCACCTGCCAGTTTTGGGAAAACTAAACACAATTTAAGAGCAAGGCTGATCCGCTTTTTGAGACTTTGTCTATTTTCATAGCACTGCTTAGCTACGGAATAACTTAATTTGGCATTTATCATGCCACCCCCACTATCTATTTATAATTCGACAAGTCGCTATCTATAGTTATCTGACAATTCGTTAAGAATTGTCTTTATTTGGCGATCCTACCTGTTTTATTCAGGATGTGTTCAGGTTTTATCGTGTGCTGTCTGCTGCAGACTTGGGCGGGGTTAATGTAAGTTATTCTTAACTTATTGATATTTATACCCTTTTTTATTTACAAGGTTTGTATATATGGCGATCAATTTATTCAATTCCGCATGGAGGTGCTCGTTGTGGTCAGCGCTATTACTCTCAACGACGTCGGGCTGTTGGGCGCAAGGTCCTCAAACGCCACCTTGCGGTAAATTGGTAGTCCAACAGGATGCTTGGGTTGAGGGACTGCACTTTAAGCGAGGAATTTATCGAATCCATACTTTTGGTATTAGTTGCGACAAGCTATTGGGTGAGCACGGAATTTTCGATCAGTTTTTGCACCAAGATCAAAATACTCCGTTGCCTAAGCCATGGAAGTATTTGTCAGATGCCATTGGGTTCCCTAAGTTTGTGGCAGCGTCTGGAGTGGGCTTTCGGGTGCAGTGGCTTTCAGATTAACCTACAGCGTAGTTTGAAAGATGCATTAATCTCAGTACGGTGCTAATTATATCGATGAAGTTTTACCTGTAGTTTGGATAGCAGTTCGCAGCCATTTTCATACTTCATATTGCAGCTTTTTCCATAGTATTTCAGCGCTTCGTCATCACTTTGGCTAACCCCTTCGCCGTTGATATGCAAAACCCCGAGTAGGCTACACGCTTGTGCATCGTTCGCGTCGCAAGAAATTTGCAGTAGTTCCGCTGCTTTTTTAAAGTTTTGATCTACGCCTTGTCCGATATAGTAGAGGTTTCCTAGTTGTGTGCAGGTTTGTATATTCCCTGATTCACACGACTTTCTGTAGAGCAGGGCGGCTTTGGTGAAATCTTGCTCAGTGTATAGTCCTTTTTCGTATAGTGAAGCTAAGTGGCTACAAGCAGGGAAATATGCACCGTCGCAAGCTTTCTGGATTAAACCCACTATTTTTTGGTAGTCCTTGTCAATGTTGTGACTGTCAATTAATGAGGTACCTAACATGTAACACGCTTTTGCTTCCCCTGATTGACAGTTTTTTTCGAGCGTTGATTGGTTGGCGGTGTTCGGTATAGATTTAACTGGTGTTGATGTATCTTGGTTGGATGGGCTGCAGGCGGTAATGAGAAAAATAGCTGAAATTAATGCTGTTATGCGCTTGATTTTGTTAGTCATAGTCATGTTAATTGTCTGAAAAGTCAGTTGCCAGTGTGCATTAAGTTGATGAATGAATTCTAGGTGAGAAAGATGCAGTTTTATGACTATCGTTTTCTAAACCCTGTTTATGTGTGATCCGCGGTCTCAGGGTGAGTGCTTTACCTTTTTGGGTCTGAATACTTTTGTGTCCGCATAAAATTCGTGATCTTGGTCAGTCCACCATCCTGGTACGCCCAAGACCGGTAGGGGTGTAAACCATGGTTTTTCTTTGACGTGATCTTTCTGCATCTGAAGTGCATTAGAAATATGCTCATCTAACCAATGCTTGCGATTCATATCGTTCATCGAAAAAAAGTTGGATGGGGCCAGAACGGTCCATGCATGAGCAGTGATTGATTTATATGGCGCTGATAATTTTTCCATCAATGCATGCCCGAATAGCCATAATTCGGCATGGTGACTGAATTTTTCACGCTGATCAATGAAGGCAGAAAACCATTCGTGTTGTTGTATTGCACTCTTTATCTCGTGACCTTCGGGCGTATTGCTAATCACTAAGAAGGCGGCATTTTCATCGAATAAAGTGGCTGCATCTCGAAGGCTTCCCCTTGATTTCCTGATTCCTTGTGACGCGATTTGCGCTGCTTGTAATGCATTGAGTTGTTGTTTTATCTTAGGAAAAGTAAGCCAAACCAACGCATTAAAAAAATCATGCAGGTTGTTTCGAGTTGGGATCTGTCCTGTTTCACTAATAAAGCTTTCGTAGGCTACTTCTTGTGGTAGCGCTGCTTGATCAATCAGTGACAGGGGGAGGCCTCGGTGGTTGGTGAGTTCGAGTCTGGTGAATAAGTCATTAATGCCATTTATCCACAGAGAATCATTACGGATTAATTCAGCTGTGGATCTAACTGAACGGTACCAAGGTTGTATCCAATCGAGTGCGAGGAACATGCCGGTTAGGTTCGTGCGATAACGTTAGATGCTAGGTGTGCTAAGTGCGCTAAGTGCCTCACGCAAGTGAGGCAGCTTGAAGCAGAATCCCTGGCTGAGTAACTGCTCAGGCACAACTCTTTGTCCGCCCAAAAGAAGCGAACTACGTTCTCCTAGTGCTAATCTTAGGGCCCACGCGGGTGTAGTGAGCAATGCTCTGCGACCTAGGCTTTTAGCCAGCGTGGCCGTGAACTCTGTATTGCTGACAGGATGGGGTGCGGTCAGGTTATAAGGACCCTGACATGAAGGGGTATGTAAGAGATAGCTCAGCGCTTCAAGGTAATCGTTTAAGTGAATCCAGCTCATCATCTGATTACCGGAACCCAGACGGCTTCCAAGTCCTAAGCTGAAAGGAAGCTGCATCTTTTTAAGCAAGCCACCGCTCTTATGGAGCACAAGGCCGGTTCGCAGTAAACAAGTTCGTACGCCGATTGTTTCAGCGATGGCTGCTGTATTTTCCCATTCGTGGCAGAGTTGTGCTGCAAAATCCGTGGCTAATGAAGAGGTTTCCGTACATAGGGAGGCTCCGGTGTCGCCATAGATACCTATGGCTGATCCACTTAAAAATACAGACGGTTTTGTTATGGCTTCTTCCATGGCTACTATGAGTTGCTGGGTTATACCAATACGGCTATCTTTAAGAATCTGCTTGCGTTGATGAGTCCATGCTTTATCGATGATAGGTGCGCCCGCTAGGTTAATCACAGCATCAAACTTTATGCTGGGCAGCCAAGATGAAAGGGTCGTCCAAGGGGTAACGCGTCCGGAAAATAATGACTGCGCAGAAATTGGTTTTCGGGTTAGGACGGTGATGTCATGGTTGCACTCTAAAAGTTTATTTACGAGATGATGCCCAATGAAACCGGTGCCCCCTGTGATGAGTATTCGCATCATCCTTTTACTCTTAATGTTGATCGTCCTCCATCTACGCCCATGATCTGTCCGGTGATCCAAGTGGCTTCATCAGAAAGTAAAAAGGCTGCTAATCCAGCCATGTCTTCCGATGAGCCTAAGCGTGATATGGGATGAAGTCCCGCAATGGATTGAGCCATCGTTTCGTTTTGCCAGAGAGATTGTGATAACGGAGTCTGTGTTAATGAAGGAGCGATGGCATTAACTCTGATAGTAGGAGCCAATTCAGCGGCAAGGCTTAAGGTTAGGCTTGATAGGGCTCCTTTAGCCATGGCAATGGAAGCATGCATACCAAATCCCTGGCTGGCCGCAATTGAGCTAAACAGGACTACAGCAGCATGAGGTGATTTTTTAAGCGCAGGTAGCGCAGCTTGTATGGCCAGAGCTGCAGACACTGCATTAACCTCATAGTCGCGAATGAAGTCAGCATGGGTTAGACGACTTAGTCCTTTAAGGGTGATGCTCCCAATGGCATAGACTAAGCCATCAATGCATTCGCCAGCATCACGGACGGTTTGAGGAATAAACCCTTCGGACAGGATGTCTCCACAGCTGAAGGTGGCATTCAAGTCAGAGGCCAGCGCCTCTAGTCGGTCGGCATGACGACCGACTAGATGTAAACGATTACCACGTGCCGCTAATTTCTTAGCGGTAGCTGTGCCGATGCCACCAGTGGCACCATAAATGAGAACCTTTTTTGACATGGTGGTGTCGAATCATTGTGTGAGTTTGATGGATCGTTAAGCGAGTGTATTTGAACAGACCCTGAGTGCCAATGATTTACTGAAATCTAGCGGTTAAGGCTGTCATTGTGTTCAATGTATTGTAAGCATCGAGGACTAAATGGAGTTAGCGCAGTAGTATCAGTTGGGGGATGCAGTCTTTTGTTACCCAAAGTAGTGCGTCTTGAGCAAACACTGTGCCGATATGCTTTGCGGTTTCTAAGGGGATCCCCAGAATGAACAGACTCGGCTCTGTCGGCCACGTGCCCGTAGATTCGCCCGAATTCCCGTGTAGGTAAGGTAGCTTAAGTGTTTCGATCGTTTGGATAAGTGCTCTTTGGGCGCGTTCATTTAGTTCGAGTTGTTGTTGAGTACCCTGTGGATTATAGGCAGTGATCAGAGCGCCTGAATTGACGGTGTGAGCAGCAAATAGGGTGGCGAGAGGTTGACATGGTATCCCGATAGACAAAATGAGTTCTCCAAGCGGTTGCTCGAGACGGTATTCAGTCGCTAGATAGGCGTGGATTTTTTCTGAATCAATCAGTGTTTGGGTCATCAACGCTCCAGATCGGACATTTTAAGTTGGTTCCCTATGGTATTCGGTTATCTCTAAGGTTATAAATAGGCTTAAGCGTGACGGTTAAGCTTGTGGTCTATGTCCATAACGTGACGAGGGCAGTATGTATATGAAAGGTTCGTTGATAATAAAGACTTGGCTATTCGGTTTCTCTGTTGTCTTGATCGCAATAGTTCTAGGTGGCTGTGCCACTGAATCCCATAATGCGATCGCTACGGCCAAACCAGTTACGTCAAATGTTGCCTACACTGGAAAAAAACAACCGGTTTCAATTGGACAATTTGATAATCGCACCACGTACATGCGCGGCTTATTTTCTGATGGGGTGGACCGTCTGGGTAGTCAGGCGAAAACCATCCTGATCGGTCATCTGCAGTCGAGTGGGCGTTTTGATGTAATGGATAGAGAAAATCTTCAGCATCTCGCTCAAGAGTCTAAATACAGTGGTAAGCAGCAGTCTGTTTCTGGTGCCGACTACGTTATTACTGGCGATGTTGTTGAGTTCGGACGCAAAGAAACTGGCGATATGCAGTTATTTGGAATTCTGGGCAGTGGAAAAAAACAAGTCGCCTACTCAAAAGTAACCTTGAACATGGTGGATGTCGCAACATCAAAGGTGGTCTCTTCCGCCTCTGGTGCGGGCGAGTATACATTGAGTGATCGTGAGGTTCTCGGATTTGGCGGTACCTCCGGCTATGATTCGACTCTGAATGGTAAGGTATTGGATCTGGCTATTCGTGAGGCCGTAGATCGTCTTGCAGAAAGTATTGACGCTGGTGTCATCAAGGCGAACAAGTGATTCGTATTTTTGCGCTTTTTCTGCTGACTACGCTTTGTGCGTGCGTCAGTACGACTTCATTGTATGCATGGGGTCATTACGAGGACTTGATTTACTCCTCCTATGCCCAGCCTGGAGGTCTCCCGCCTGAAACCCAAATATTGAAAATGCAGGAGGACTACCAGAAAGCTATTGGTAGCAATAAAAGTGTCCCTCCTGGCTGGCATGCTCACCTCGGTTATTTGTACGCTCAACAGGGGCAGTTTAGTGATGCCCAACGTGAATTGATGGAAGAAAAAACGCTATTTCCTGAGTCTGCGGTGATGATGGATCGTTTGTTATTAAACTTGAGGCGGCAATGAAGTCGCTTATACTGATTTCTCTGATGGCGCTCACTCTAATGGGGTGTGCAACTCAGCCTAGTAATTCTCGCAATTATAATGATTACCGTGCAGCCCAACCGCGTTCAATTTTAGTGCTGCCACCCATCAATCAAAGTACGGATATGCTTGGCAGTTATAGTTATCTTTCAACCGTTACTCAGCCTTTGGCAGAGATGGGCTATTATGTTTTTCCGGTTGCTGTGGTGGATCAGTTCTTGAAGGAAAACGGCATGCCTACACCGGGTGAAATGCACCAAATACCACTAGATAAAGTTCGGGACATTGTCGGTGCCGATTCAGTGATGTTTATTACTCTTAACCAGTACGGCAGTAAGTTCCAATTACTCTCAAGTGTCACGACGGTTAGTGCAAGTGCTAAATTAATCGATACGCGTACTGGTACGATGTTGTGGGATGGCCAGGCGACTCTTCAACAAAGCCCTGATAGCTCAGGTAACTTGCTAGCTGATGTTATTACCGCAGCAATCAGTCAAGCTATCAATAGTAAAACGGACCCAGCTCACGCTGTGAGTCGTGCCGTTAATGTGCAATTGTTTACTGCTGAAGGGCGTGGTCTGTTACTTGGTCCCTATCATCCAAAATACAGTGCTTCACAATGATTCGATGATGGCACTATGCTTGCTTTGAAGTTGGCTTCCATGAAAATTTTATTTGGGTTGATGGCGATGATGGGGGTCTCAATGGTGGCGCAAGCAATTGAGACGCCTCATTACACTGTGATTCGAAGAAGCGAAGTCTTTGAAATACGGCAATATGATCCCTACTGTGTCGCTGAGGTAGAGGTCTCTGGTCCGGCAACGGATGCGGGCAATAGGGCATTTCCAATTCTTGCAGGGTATATTTTTGGCAAGAATCATTCTAAGCAGACCATGGCGATGACGGCGCCAGTCGTTCAAAAGTCTAATTCAGTCAAGATGGACATGACTGCTCCAGTGACCCAAATACCTAATCGGGATGGTTTTATTGTTCAATTTGTGATGTCAAAGAAATATACCTTGGCAACGTTGCCAGTGCCGGACGACTCCCGTGTGAAATTACGTGAAGTACCCACCCAAACCGTAGCTGTCATCAGATACTCAGGCACTTGGTCTCAGGGTAATTACGATAAGCATCTTGAGAAGCTCAAAACAGCGTTGCAGAAAGAGGGGGTTGCCATCCGTGGTGAGCCGATCTACTCGCGCTACAATCCACCTTTTACGCCTTGGTTCATGAGAACGAATGAAATAGGGTTCGAAGTACAATAAATTTGTCATTAACTAATCTGTTCGTTAATTCATTCATTGTGGAAAACTAAAATGAAAATTTTGTCTTTTGCTGTTTGTTCAGTGCTTTCGGTGAGCGTGGTTTTTGCTGCTCAGGATTCGCCCGTTGCCAAGCCCAAGGAGCAGGCTATTGTGGGCAAAATGGTAGACATTCCGGCAGGGGTGTACCGAATGGGTGATAGTGTCGGTGATGGGTCTAGAGACGAAAAGCCAGTGCATGTAGTCAACATCAAGGCGTTTCGATTGGGAGCGTACGAGGTGACGTTTGACGAATATGACGTTTACGCCCGTGCAATCGATGGTATTGGGGCTGTAAAGAATGATCACTTCGTCAGTACCTTGCCTGATGATAATGGTTGGGGGCGGGGCAACCGGCCTGTATTTAATGTGAGTTGGGATGAGGCGCAAGGCTATATTACTTGGCTTAATAAGCAGACTGGGCGTCGATTCCGCCTGCCTACTGAATCAGAGTGGGAATATGCTGCGCGTGCCGGTACCGTGACAAATTACCCTTGGGGAGCGAAGTTTGCTTCTGCTCAAGCAAACGGAGCAAATTCAGTTAAAAAAACCACTCCCGTTGGTCAATACCCAGCAAATCAGTTTGGATTATTTGACATGATTGGTAACGTTTATGAATGGGTTGAAGATTGTTATCACGATGGTTACGTGGGCGCGCCTACAGACGGTTCCGCATGGCTTGAGAATGCAGATTGCAGTGGTCGTCGCATCAGTCGTGGCGGTTCTTGGGGTAGTGACGTTACAAATCTTAGAGTCTCAAACCATTTTGCGGTGAATATTACCTCTAGAAATGGGAGCCTGGGGTTTCGTCTTGCTGAGGATCTTTAACCTTAACCGAATATTGTTCTCGATCTAGTCCGCACAAAAAAAAGGCCGGAAGCAACTGCTTCCGGCCTTTTTGTTGGAAGGGATTTAGGAAAATGACCTACTTACGCGCTTTGATCGTATAGCTATCAGCAATCATGCCATTCTTGATGTTGCCTTTCTCTTTAGATGGGGTCCAGGATTGAACGTAGTCGGCCTTAACTTCATCTGGAGAGACTTTTACGCGTATATAGCCCGTTCCACCAACCACAGTACCGTGATCATAGTGATACAGCTGTCCTCGGTTACCTAGGTCGGTATCAGAGGCACTAGGTTGTGGACCTGCTTGGTACACAATGCCGTCTAAATCTTGCTTGGCGTAGGTATGGTCGTGACCATGGAAGAAGATGGTAGCCTTATTTTCAACCAGCAATTGATGAATGGGCTTGCCCCAACCTGGGCGGGCTTTGTCAAAGCCATAGGTACCGTCGAGATTGTAACCACCCCATTCGAGGTACTTGGCCGCTTCAATACCACCACGCATGGCTCCGTCCATGTTTAGACCGCCGATTAGGTTGTGAGCGAAGACAAACTTATATTTAGCCTTGCTGGTTTCTAGGGTTTTTTTCAGCCAGTCATATTGTTCGCGCCCAAGCGTTGAGCTCCAATCACCAGATTCTTCAGGAGCGATAGGTTTATTCCAATAGGGATCCAGCATGATGAAGAGTGCATCACCCCACTGCCAAGCGTAGTTGGCTTCACGGACGCCGATGATTTCTTCACTGCGATTGCTGCCGGTGTAGAAGTTATTTGGAAAGGGGTTCGGGAAGTAACGCTTACGTTCTAAGGCATTCATCATGCCTATATTAGTGATGCTTGCTGGACCCTTTTCACCTTCATGGTTACCCAAGCCGAGGAACATAGTGGCGGAATGGGTCAGAAGGTCGAAGTAAGACCTTTGTAGTTGTACACGACCTTCAACGGCAGCACGGGATGCATCCATGCCGAGTTTATCGACGAAGAAGTTGTCGCCTACATCGATAATGAAGTCTGGTTTGTCTGCCAGCATGTTCAGTAAGCTGAGCTTGTAAGCATCTTCATCGGTACGTTCATCAAGATGTGGATCGAACTGTACTGTGAATGTAAAAGTGCTACCGGGCGCGCGTTGGGTCCAGAAAGAACGTTCCGTACGGGCTGTGAATTTTTGTGACCCAGGTTCACGGTAGTTCAGGCGATAGAAATACTGGGTGTTGGCTTTTAATCCTTCAATGGTTGTATCAACCGGATTTTTAGCTTTGAACTGGATGATGGGGGTTTTTCCCGAATAGGTGCCGGCTTTAGTGCCGTATTCGTAGAATCCTTCAAGGTCTTTCTGAGAAGCGGCGTTGATGGTAATAGAGGTATCCGTGGGGCGGCCGAGCATTTCCTGCGCTAAGAACACGGGGTCATTGGTTGCGCGCTTACGATCGCCAAGGCCGCTGTTAGATGGCGCAGGGTGATTAACAGCTGCAGCATTCACCGCTTCATTAAACTGCGAGCCTCCCATACCTTGAGCAGGCTGAGATTGGGCTCCCGTGTCTTGGGTCGCAATGATCACCCCTGATCCAATGATCAGCGCAGCGATCACGCTATAATTTTTTGCTTTCATGAAACCTACTCCTGAACTGTTGGCGATATGCCCCGCCAGAATCTAATATAAATTTGAATGACGCTCCGTTTTTTTCCAGAGGAATAGAGCGCGCCATAGATGATACCTGAGTTTTTTTTGGGGCATTCAGGCTGAGCGTGAAGAAATCATAACTGGCCGGCAATTTCAGAGTGGCTGACGGTTAAGTAGGGTATCCCTTGAGGTTTTTTTAGGGCTGTGGTTGTCGTCAAGTTCTGTCAACTCATGGTACCGTGCATGCAATAATGGGCATCCGACCCCGAGCTTTACATTTAATAGTCCATGTCCTTTGTTCATTTACATCTCCATACTGAATATTCGCTGCTCGACAGTGTGATTCGTATTCAAAGTGAAAAAGACGAGCAGGGCGTCTTAAGCGTAATGGGGCTGATGCAAGCAACCACGACTGCTGGCATGCCTGCAGTCGCGCTGACTGACCAAAGTAACCTATTCGCGATGGTCAAATTTTACAAAGCGGCGCGTTCGGTAGGCGTTAAGCCCATTATCGGTGTGGATCTACTGGTGCATGAATCAGGAGATAAATCCGATCCGTCCCGTCTGGTCTTGTTGTGCCAGAACGAGACGGGCTACAAAAATCTCACTCGTCTAGTGACTCGATCCTTCATTGAAGGGCAAAAAAAAGGTAGTCCCACTGTGCAGCGTGACTGGTTCAGTCGTGACGAGCTTGGTGGATTAATTGCACTTGCAGGGCCCCAGAGTGACCTCGGTCGATTGTTGAGCCAAGGCCGAAATGCTGAGGTTGTGCAGACCCTCGATTATTGGCGGCAGTTATTTGATGATCGCTTTTATCTGGAAGTGTTGAGAACTGGCCGACTTGGTGAAGCGACTCATTTGTCGGCAGCTGTTGAGTTGGCGCAGCGCCATGGGCTGCCAGTGGTGGCAAGTAATGATGTACGTTTTATTTCCCCAAGAGAATATGAAGCCCATGAGGCTCGGGTATGTATTCATGAAGGCACGTTGTTGGGAGATCCAAATCGGCAACGACGCTATAGCGAGCAGCAGTATTTAAAATCGCCCCAGGAGATGGCGGAATTATTCGCTGATTTACCGGAAGCTTTGCAAAACACAGTTGAGATTGCCAAACGGTGTAATTTGGAAGTGAAGTTGGGTAAGTCCGTATTGCCTGCTTATCCAGTACCAAAAGGTCTGTCTACCGAAGAATTCCTTAGGCAAGAATCTTTGCGCGGGCTCGAAAAAAGACTTGAGCAACTGGTGGCTCAAGCCATCCCCGGTACTCGCCAGATTAACCATGAGGAATATCGTGAGCGTCTGCAATTAGAGCTCGATGTGATCTGTAACATGGGATTTGCTGGGTATTTCTTGATTGTGGCTGACTTCATCCAGTGGTCCAAGGACAGTGGTATACCGGTTGGTCCAGGGCGCGGTTCCGGCGCGGGTTCGTTAGTTGCCTATGCCATCAAGATTACTGACATTGATCCCCTGCAATATGATCTGCTATTCGAACGCTTTCTCAATCCTGAGCGCGTTTCCATGCCTGACTTCGATATCGATTTCTGCATGGATGGTCGAGATCGGGTGATTGAATACGTGACTCATAAATATGGCCGCGAGCGAGTCTCACAGATCATTACTTATGGTTCCATGGCGGCAAAAGCGGTCGTGCGCGATGTGGCACGTGTCATGGGTCACAGCTATGGGTTTGCCGATTCCGTCGCGAAACTCATCCCATTTGAATTGGGCATTACATTAAAGGCTGCAATTTCTAAGGAAGATGAGTTAGGCCGTCGTTATGAGAATGAAGAAGAAACCAAAGCACTGCTAGATCTAGCCATGTCTCTTGAGGGGTTGGTGCGCAATGCCGGTATGCATGCGGGTGGTGTTGTCATTGCTCCCACCATGCTCACTGATTTTGCGCCCCTCTACTGTGCTGAAGATGGCACAGGTATGGTCACCCAGTTTGATAAGGACGATGTGGAGGCGGCAGGCTTAGTGAAGTTTGATTTCCTTGGTCTGCGTACCCTCACCATCATTGATTGGGCAGTCAAGACGATCAATATCCAGCGCGCCCACGCCGGTGAGCAGCCACTGGATATGACTGCGTTGCCACTCAACGACCCATCGACCTATCAGTTGATGCAGCGCGGTGATACCACTGCTGTATTTCAACTGGAATCGCGTGGTATGAAGGATTTGAATCGACGTCTGAAACCAGACTGTTTTGAAGATATTGTTGCATTGGTGGCTCTGTTCCGTCCTGGCCCCCTGGAAGCAGGGATGGTGGATGACTTTATCGCACGCAAGAAGGCCGATGCCGGAGCCCCCATTGATTATTTACATCCTGATTTAAAGCCTGTGCTTGCCCCTACCTATGGCGTCATCGTGTACCAAGAGCAGGTGATGCAAATTGCTCAGGTGCTTGCCGGTTATACCTTGGGTGGCGCGGACATGTTGCGTCGAGCGATGGGTAAAAAGAAACCCGAAGAAATGGCAAAGCAGCGTGCCATTTTTGTGGATGGGGCCAAGGCACGAGGCGTTAATGCCGATCAGGCAGGATTTATTTTCGACTTGATGGAAAAGTTTGCTGGCTATGGTTTTAACAAGTCACATTCAGCTGCCTATGCCATGTTGTCTTATCAAACAGCATGGCTGAAAGTGCATTACACCGAAGCATTCATGGCGGCTGTGTTGTCTTCGGATATGGATAAGACAGATAAAGTGGTGGCGTTGATTGAAGAGACACGGCGAATTGGGTTGAAGGTGGAAACCCCAGATGTGAACTTTTCTTCCTATATGTTCACCGTTTCAGGTAAGCGTACGATTCGTTATGGTTTGGGTGCAATTAAGGGTGTAGGTCAGGGCGTTGTGGATGCCTTGGTGGCTGACCGTGAAGTACATGGGCCGTTTAAGAGTCTGGCAGATCTGTGTCAGCGTAGCGATGCTAATCGCCTCAGTAAGCGAGTGCTGGAGGCTTTGATTCGCTCCGGTGCTCTAGACTCCTTAGGTGCTAATCGTGCTACGTTGATGCATCACCTGCCCGATGTCATGCAGATGGCCGATCAGGCATTGAAGGCCAAGGTCGTTGGACAGAATGATATGTTTGGTCTCTCCACTGTAGAAACCGCTGACGTGACGCATTTGGTAATGGATGAAGTTACGGAATGGTCCGAAAGGGTGCGATTAGACGGCGAGCGAGAAACACTGGGTTTGTACCTCAGTGGCCATCCTTATGATGAATATCGTGATGAACTTCGAGGAATGATTAGTGGTTCGATTGCTGATTTGGCAGGGGATAAGCCTGCGATACCGCAGGGTGAGGGGTTTCGTTTTCAAGGTAGGCCCGTGACGATTGCGGGTATGGTCGATGAAGTTGGTAAGCGTGGTAATCGTATTATTTTGAAGATAGATGATCGTAGCGCTCGTTTAGAAGCAACCTTGTTTGAAGAGGCATACCTGCAATACAAAACCATGTTGAACAAGGGTGCGATAGTTCTCTTAGATGGCAAGTTGCGCTATGACGATTTTATTGATGGTTGGCGATTGACGGTGACCAAGGTGCAGGCGGTTGATCAGGTCAGGATGTTGAATGCAAGGCGATTGTGGATTCGATGGCCAGATCGAAGTGTGCGTGACATGACTCAGCAACTTGAGCGAATATTGAAGCCCCATCGTCAAGGTGAGTGTGCTGTTGCTGTGCACTATCGCAATGGTGTTGCTCGTGCGGTCCTCAACTTCTCTGATGAGTGGAAAGTTTTGCCCAGCAATGAACTCTTAGAGCAGTTACGCAAGGTATGTGGAGTCGATGGTGTGCAGCTCAGTTATGTGCGTGCATAAGGCTCATGTATAAGGCTGAGGATTGATGCTTTAACGGAGTGTTGATACGAGAGTTTGAACCATAAAAAGAAAAGGCCGACTGTTTAGGTCGGCCTATATGTGGCAACGAAGACAAGAGTCGTGATGATGTGATTGCATCAACGTGGGACTAACCTGACACCGCTTCTCTCCACTAAGTCTGATCGCCAGAACCTGAAAATTGTACTTATCTCAGGGTTTGGTGGCCATCATACCTTGTGGAGGTGGTTATTTGGCAAGTCCCACAATAGATTATTTTTTTATTCAAAAATAATATTATTAATCAATTGGTTGCGATGTTTTTACGATAAACATGCTACCACTGCGGAGCCGGCTTCTGAAGTGCTGGCCACCGGTCCTGCTGCCGCGATATCGGCCGTGCGGACGCCTTCAGAAATGGCAGAAGATACTGCTGATTCAATGGCTTGCGCTTCAGATTCGAGCCCAAGTGAGTGTCTGAGAAGCATGGCGACACTGAGGATGGTAGCGTAGGGGTTGGCGAGGCCTTTGCCCGCGATATCCGGTGCTGAGCCGTGTATAGGCTCATACAGGCCCAGTTTGGTGGCTCCTAGAGAGGCGGAGGGCAGTAATCCTAAGGACCCTGCCAGCATCGAGGCCTCATCAGTGAGGATGTCGCCAAACATATTTTCAGTGACGATCACGTCGAAGCTGGTGGGGCGTCGAATGAGATGCATGGCAGCAGAATCCACTAGCATGTGCTCAAGCTCCACATCGGGAAATTCAGTTTGCATGATTTTTTCCACAGTGCTGCGCCAAAGTCGTGAAGTTTCGAGCACATTGGCTTTATCAACAGAAACCAATTTATTGCGGCGCTGGCGAGCAAGTTGGGCTGCGACACGCGTTACTCGCTCAATTTCACCGACGCTGTAGCTGCATAGATCGCTGGCGGTGGTTTCCGTTCGGATTTTTTCACCAAAGTAGATGCCCCCAGTCAGTTCGCGCACGACCATGATATCGGTTCCTTCAAGGACTTCCGCTTTAATGGTGGACGCGTCCATGAGGGCCGGGTGAAGGCTGACGGGACGCAGGTTGGCAAATAGCCCTAGTGCTTTTCTGATCGCCAGCAATCCTTGTTCTGGGCGTACTTTGGCGTCCGGTGCAGACCACTTCGGACCGCCGACTGCGCCGAGGAGAACCGCATCGGCATGCTTACAGGCCGATTCAGTGGCGGGTGGCAATGCCGAACCCGTGGCATCAATGGCGGCGCCACCAATCAATTGTTCTTCAGTATCAAAGTGATGGCCGAATTTCTTAGCGACAGCTTGAAGGATGCGTGCGCCCTCACGGGTGACTTCTGGGCCGATTCCGTCTCCGGGTAAAATTACGATCTTTGCTTTCATGCTCGAGCCTGTTCGAATTGTGTGATGGTGTCCAACTGGTTCATGAGGAAGCCCAATTCATCCACGCCATTGAGTAGGCAGTAACGGGCAAAGCCTTCTATGTTGAAGGTCACTAATTTGCCGTTAGGTAGGCTTAAGGTACTGTTTTGTAGATCAATCGTTAGTCCAGCGCCTGGATTGGACATCAGCCAAGCGTGGTTTTCAGCATCAATCACAATCGGCAAAAGACCATTTTTCAGGCTATTGCTGCGGAAAATGTCAGCAATTTCGGTGCTGATTACAGCCTTAAACCCAAAGTCGAGTAGGGCCCATGGTGCGTGCTCACGCGAAGAGCCGCAGCCAAAATTGTTACCTGCAATCAAAATCTGACAGCCTTGAGCGGTGCCTTGATTCAGGATGAAATCGGGGTTGAGGCTGCCATCGGCCTGGTAGCGCCAGTTGGAAAAAGCGTGCTGACCTAAGCCTGCCTTAGTCGTGGTGGTGAGAAACCGTGCAGGAATGATCTGATCGGTATCGATGTCCGTGTAAGGTAAGACCACGGTTTTAGATGAAATTAGTCGTATAGGTTCCATAAAGAATATTTCTTAAAGTTATGATTATTAATTAAATTAATTCTCTGGGGTCGGCTACGCAGCCACGAATTGCTGAGGCGGCTGCGGTGGCTGGACTGGCGAGTAAGGTACGTGCGCCTGCACCCTGCCGACCTTCGAAATTTCGATTGCTGGTACTGACAGCGTACTGGCCGCTGGCAACGGTATCACCGTTCATCCCGATACACATTGAGCAGCCAGACTCTCGCCACTCGGCACCGGCTTCAATGAAAATCTTATCCAGGCCCAATGCCTCCGCTTCACGTTTGATTTGCTGTGATCCGGGAACGATGAGTGCACGCACGTTGGGTGCAATCCGCTTCCCCTTAATTAATTTTGCGGCCAATTCTAGGTCGGACAGCCGTGCATTCGTGCAGCTACCAATAAATACGACCTGAATCGGCTTTCCGAGTAATGATTCGTTGGGCTGTAATCCCATGTAGGCGAGCGATTTCATGAATACCGGGTCGCCGCTGAGATTGGGCACTTGGCCATCGATGGGCATGACCATACCCGGGTGGGTTCCATACGTAATCATAGGTACGAGTTCGCTGCCACTAATATGAACTTCACGATCAAACGTTGCACCGGGGTCGCTGCGTAGCTGCTTCCAATCTTGAACGGCTTTGTCCCAAGCCACCCCTTGCGGTGCCTTGGGTCGACCTTTGAGATAAGCAAAGGTGGTCTCATCCGGCGCGATCATGCCTGCGCGGGCGCCGGCTTCAATCGACATGTTGCAAACGGTCATTCGTCCATCCATCGATAGCGATTCAATGGCTGAACCACGATATTCGATCACTTGTCCCGTGCCGCCTGCTACACCGATTTTACCGATGATGGCAAGGATCAAATCTTTAGCCGTCACGCCTTCGCTGAGTTGGCCATCGACAGTGATGGCCAGTGTTTTTGGTCTGCGTTGGAGTAGACATTGTGTAGCCAGCACGTGACCAACTTCAGTGGTACCAATCCCAAAGGCGAGGGCACCGAATGCACCGTGTGTTGCAGTATGGCTGTCACCACAAACGATAGTTTTACCAGGTTGTGTGGCTCCCAGTTCAGGTCCTACCACGTGTACGATACCCCGCTGGGTGGAATTAAGGTTGAGCAGTTCGATGTTGAATTCAGCGCAGTTTTTTTCAAGTTGCTGTATCTGTTGGGCCGCTGATTTAACTTTGATAGGTACTCTTCCTGCGATTTCGTCTGGATCTGTTGGAGTGGAGTGATCCATGGTAGCCAGTGTTCGGTCGATACGGCGCACTTTTAGGCCTTGTTGACGTAGTAAAGAGAACGCTTGGGGTGAGGTCACTTCATGCACTAGATGTAAATCTATATACAAGACTGCCGGTGTGTCAGTGGTTTCTGGGACGACTTCATGACGTTCCCAAATTTTTTCAAAGAGAGTTTTAGGTGCGCTCATGTTCTTACTTGATTGCTGAGAGATAACTCGGGTGCATCATGCACGTTGATGTATTGGTAATAAATTGATAAATAAAGAAAGAGCCATCGTTATTGGCGATGGCTCGTGAATTTGAATGACTTCAAATAACCCTGATTATCAAACAGGCTCACCTAGGGCTGGGGGTGTAAGTTTCGCAGCTTTCCAACCAGTCCCATTGATCAGCAGTTTTGCCATTGAATAGGCCGAAGAAGGCGGATTGAATGGCTTCGGTGATAGGGCCACGGCTTCCGGTGCCGACTTGGATGTGATCCACGGAGCGAACGGGTGTGACTTCAGCTGCGGTTCCGGTGAAGAACATTTCATCAGCGATGTACAACAATTCGCGTGGGATGGCTTGTTCACGTACTTCGAACCCATGTACTTTGGCCAATTGGATTACGGTGTCGCGAGTGATGCCCTGCAAGATGGAATTAGCAAGGCCGGGGGTGTAGATAACTCCATCACGTACGACAAATAGATTTTCGCCGGCACCTTCGCTGACAGTGCCGTCAATGCCCAAACCAATACCTTCCGCAAAACCCATGCGCTTGGCTTCCATGCTGATCAGTTGGCTTGAAAGGTAATTACCGGCAGCTTTGCCGAGAGAAGGGATGGTGTTGGGTGCGAGACGCTGCCATGACGAAACACACACATCGATACCTTTTTCCATGCCTTCTGCGCCCAAATAAGCGCCCCATTCGAAGCCGGCGACCACGGTGTCAATGGGCGGTGGATTTTTCGGTGCAACACCGATTTCACCGTAGCCTCGGTAGGCGAAGGGACGAAGGTATGCCCCTTTGACTAGGTGATTGGCCATCACAATTTCTTTACAGGCATTGTTGATGTCGTCTGCAGAGTAAGGGATATCCATACGGTAGATGCGAGCAGAGTCGAACAGGCGTCGTGTGTGTTCCTTCAGGCGGAAAATAATTGGCCCTTTGGGGGTTGAATAAGCGCGGACGCCTTCAAAGACAGTCGAGCCATAGTGCAGTGCATGTGAAAGTACATGGGTGGTGGCTTGATTCCACGGGACCAGTTTGCCGTTTTGCCAAATGAAGTTAGCAGGGGTGATGGGCATGTGATTCGACTCCAGAATCCGATCAGGGGTTAGCCAAGGCTGAACGCTCGGCGCGGCGTTCGCTGCTATGGCGTGTGGTTTCAATGCGGTTGACGACTTCAAGGAAGGCGCGTGCAGCAGCCTCAATGATGTCTGTGCTGATGCCAACGCCGCGATAGCTGCGGCCGTTATGATCAACGGTAATCAATGCTTCGCCTTGAGCGTCTTCACCAATGGAGACGCTATGCACTTCAAATTTGCATAACGCGGCTTTCAATTGTGTGGCGGTTTCAATGGCTTTAATGACAGCATCAACAGGGCCTGCAGCGGTAACGGATTGCTCAACGTGGCGGCCATCAGTGTGTTGCAGTTTGATGGTAGCTTTGGCTTCCCCGGGTAACGTGTTCACGTTAACTGCAAGTAATTGCCATGGGCCAGGTACATCGGTCTCTGTTTGCATGACTAAAGCTTCGATATCTCCATCAAACAGTTCTTTCTTTTTATCAGCTAGAGATTTGAATTTTTCGAACATCTGGTTGAATTCAGCATCGCTAACATCAAAGCCTAATTCTTTAACGCGTTCTCGGAACGCATGACGGCCTGAGTGTTTGCCTAAGACAAGGCTGGTTCGAGTTAATCCCACATCTTGCGGGCGCATGATTTCGTAGGTGGAACTGTTACGTAGCATGCCATGTTGGTGAATGCCAGATTCATGAGCAAAGGCATTCTCACCAACAATAGCTTTGTTTCGCGGAATGGCCATACCAGTAATGGAAGAGACTAAGCGACTGGTTGGATACAGTTTGGAGGTGTGGATGCCCGTGTGAACCTTAAACTGATTTTCACGGGTCTTAATGGCCATCACTACTTCTTCAAGTGAACAATTACCGGCACGTTCACCGATACCGTTAATGGTACATTCAATCTGCCGAGCACCGGCACGCACGGCGGCCAAACTGTTGGCTACTGCCATGCCTAAGTCATCGTGGCAGTGAACAGACAAGATAGCATTGTTGATATTTGAAACGTTCTGTTTGAGATATCGAAACACCTCGTAGAACTCTTCCGGTACGGTGTAGCCCACGGTGTCGGGGACATTAATCGTTGTTGCGCCAGCATCAATAACGGCACTGACTACTTCAGCCAAGAATTCAGGTTCAGTGCGTGAGGCATCTTCAGGGGAAAATTCAACGTCTTCGCATAGGTCGCGGGCGATCTTTACACCCTCTACGGCCGTACGAATGATTTCATCCTTTGCCATGTTCAATTTGTATTGGCGATGAATGGCGCTGGTGGCTAAGAAAACGTGTAGGCGAGGTTTATCTGCATCCTTCAGCGCGGCCCATGCCTTGTTGATGTCATCACGATGGCAGCGTGCTAGTCCGGCAATTCTGGGGCCTTGCGTTTCTCGCGCTATGGCGTTGACAGACTCCCAGTCGCCCCGAGAAGCAGCAGGGAATCCTGCTTCAATGATGTCCACCCCCAATTCCGCCAATGCTCTTGCAATACGCAATTTTTCCGGCTGCGTCATGCTGCAGCCGGGAGATTGTTCGCCATCACGCAGGGTGGTGTCGAATATCAGAACATGGTTCGGATCGGGGGTGGTCATGCTATGTGCTATGTCCTTAACAGATGACGCCTAGAGACTGGAGCTTACGCTTCCAGCCAAGGCATACGAGCACGCAGCTTGGCGCCCACTTTTTCAATGGGGTGTGCAAGGTCTTTCTTCATCAGGGCCTTGTACTTTTTCTGGCCGCGCTTGTTTTCGGCAATCCATTGACGAGCAAACTTGCCATTCTGTACTTCCTTCAGCACTTTCTTCATTTCGCGCTTTACGGAAGGCGTTACGATGCGCGGACCACGAGTCAGGTCGCCATACTTACAGGTTTCGCTAACGTACTGATGCATTTTGGCCAGACCACCTTCATGCAGTAGGTCAACGATCAGCTTCAGTTCATGCATCACTTCGTAATAAGCCACCTCTGGCTGATAACCTGCTTCGGTCAACACTTCAAAGCCTTTGCAAACCAGTTCGGTGGTGCCACCGCACAGGACAGACTGCTCGCCGAACAGATCGGTTTCTGTTTCTTCAGCAAAGGTGGTTTTGATGACGCCGCCACGAGTGCCGCCAATACCGTCTGCGTAGGCGAGGGCATTGTCAAAGCCGCTCTTGGTGGCATCTTGTGACACAGCAATCAGGCAAGGCACGCCACGGCCTTGTTCGTACTGACGACGTACTAAGTGACCGGGACCTTTAGGTGCAATCAGCACAACATCCAGATCTTTACGTGGTTTGATGAGCTTGTATTGAATATTGAAGCCGTGTGCAAACAGAATGGTTGCGCCCAGTGAAACATTGTTGATGACCTGCTTGTAGAGGTCTTTTTGAGCCAAGTCAGGCACGAGGAAGGCAATCAGCTTTGCACCCTTTACTGCTTGAGCGGGTTCAGCGACAGTCAGACCATCCTTCTTTGCCTTTTTCCAGCTGTCGCCGTTCTTACGCAAACCGACGACGACGTCATAACCACTGTCCTTCAAATTCAGGGCATGAGCACGGCCCTGGCTGCCATAACCGAGAATGGCAATACGAGCGCCGCTCAGGGCTTTCTTTTTGACGTCTTTTTGTGAATAGATCTGCATTGTGTGGGCTCCTAAGGGATAACCGTGAATGACCAATTGAAAGAAAAACAAACAGCTCGAAAATTAAAACCAATGAATCAAAAACCGTTACTACAAAAACAATAAACCCCGCTGTGGGTTGGCGGGGTTGACTGTCTGAAGTGTGTCTAAAGTCGTTTCAGTTCAGTTTCCCGCAGGGGTCATAGCCAGATAAGCAAAGCTTACAAGCTAGTCTGTACTCCGATGGACTGACATCGGGAAATTTAGCGGGTGGAAAAATCACGAAATCGACCAGTGGAAAAAACCGTGCAATGGCATCACATAACCCCATGATTTGTCAATGGCTAAAAGGGGTGAAGTGCCTGATTTAATGGCAGATGATGACGCGGCTAGCCTGTTATCCTTAGATTTTATGGTTTTACATTTTTTGCTTTTTCAGGTCAGTTAATTTTATTGGTATATGGTTCGGGTTTTATGTGCCGGCCTAAAATTATCTTTCGAGATTTTCATGTTAGTGAATGCTCCATTTGAAGCCACAAGCGGGATTGTCACCCGTATTAAGTTGTTGTACGAAGAGGATCTGGTTGGCTGGCAACAGCAGCAGGCATCTCGCGTACAGGCTTGGGTTGATTTGCACTGTTTTCGAGGCGAACGCAATAAGCTACTGTTAGTTCCCAGTGAGCAAGGAACCTTGGAATCCGTACTGCTGGGTTTGGGAAAGCGCGATGCCGAGGCGACGGGGCCATTTTGGAGTGCCGCCGGTCTGGTGGATCGCTTGCCTGACGGCTGGTACGAACTGCACGGTGAGATGTCGCTTTCGACCTTGCAGCAGTTTGCCTTGGGATGGGAGTATGGTCAGTATCGGTTCGATCGTTTCAAAAATACTCCTGATAAAAAAATCTGTCGATTACTCGTCGGTAAAGAGATCGATGTCCCAGTTATTATGTCGGTTCAAAACGCGTGCTCACTCGCTCGTGATCTGATCAATACTCCGGCCAATCTATTGACTCCGCAGATCTTGGTGCAGCATGCGGTAGATGTGGCGTTATCTTATGGTGCATCGTTGCGCCGATATGTCGGTGAGGAGTTGCTGCAAGCAGGATTTCCAACCGTGCATGCTGTTGGACGTGCCGCTGTTGCAAGCCCTGAGTTGTTGGACATGAGTTGGGGTAATCCTGAATATCCCAAAGTGACCCTGGTAGGTAAGGGAGTATGTTTTGATAGTGGAGGTCTGGACATTAAGCCTGCGGCTGGCATGGCCTTAATGAAAAAAGACATGGGGGGTGCCGCCTGTGCTTTGGCCTTAGCACAGCTCATCATGCATTCGAAACTGCCTGTGCATCTGCGTGTCATTATTCCCGCGGTTGAAAATGCAATCGCTGGTAATGCCTTCAGGCCAGGCGATGTTTTGAAAACCCGCTCCGGAATGACCGTTGAAGTGGGTAATACCGATGCCGAAGGGCGATTAATTCTCTGTGATGCCTTGACCTTGGCTGACTCGGAAGCCCCTGACTTGCTCATCGATATGGCTACCTTGACGGGTGCGGCACGTGTCGCCCTTGGGCCTGAGTTGCCAGCCATGTTTACTCGTGATGCACAGCTTGCTAAAGAGTTGATGGTGCTGGGCTTGCGAGAAGCTGATCCGGTGTGGCACTTACCATTGTGGGCAGGTTACGACGATGAGTTGTCGTCAAAAATAGCTGACCTTAACAATGTTTCCAGTAGCGGTTTTAGTGGTGCCATTATTGGGGGTTTGTTTCTGCAGCGTTTTGTTAGCAAAGCTAAGCAATGGGTACATCTAGATTTGTATGGTTGGAATGCTAAAGAGCGTCCGGGCCGGCCGGTGGGGGCTGAGCCACAGTGTGTACGAATGTTATTTGCCTACCTTAATGAGCGTTTTGCTAAATAAACATGCCAGTTCTTAAAACTCACCATGTGGCGTTGTAACTAAATTGAATATCGACTCTCACCCAAGGTGGCTCAGGCTGCCGCATTTGCTTTTATTGGTGCTGGCTAACGCCTTGTGGGGCATTAATTTATTGACGGTAAAATTTGGTGTGAGAGAAATACCACCGATTATGTTTGCTTGTCTCAGGGTGGCGATTATGTCGGTGTTGTTTCTACCTTGGTTACGCTTATTTCCTGGACAAATGTGGGGGCTGTTCAGGGTTGCGCTAGGCACGGGTGTGGCTGGGTTTGGCTTGTTATCACTGGGGTTGTCGATTTCTAAAGATATTGCCACCGTTGCTGTATTTAGCCAGTTGATGGTGCCATTTTCTGCACTCCTATCCGTGTTGATGTTGGGTGAGGTGATTCTTTGGCGTCGTAAGGCGGGTATCGCACTGGCGTTCTTTGGCGTCATTCTTATTGGTATCGATGAGCGTGCTTTCAGTTATTTGCCTGGCTTATTCTGTGTTGTCTTGCATGCCTTGGGTGCGGCATTTGGGATGATTTACGCTAAGCGTTTAAAGGGTGTGGGGCCCATGCAATTGCTGGCCTGGGTGTCTGTCATCACGGTTCCGGTTTTACTACTGCTCAGCTTACTGCTTGAGCATCACCAACTCGCTGCAGTGCGTTCTGCCAGTGGTGTGGCGTGGGGTGCGTTGTTCTTTGCTGCCATTGCCTCCAGTCTAATTGGTCAAAGTGTATTTTTTTACCTCTTGAAGCATTATCCAGTCAGTAGTGTTGCCCCTATGACCGTTCTATCTACGGTTTTTGGTATGTTGTCTGGTGTGTTGGTTAATCATGATCAGCTTACCCTGCGTATGGCTGTTGGGGCGCTTATCACTATTCTGGGTGTGTTGATAATCGAATTACGGACCCAACGTATGCTCGTGGATGCGTCCTGAATTGCTCTAAAATCGATCGGGGTGTCTGATATTGGCGGGCTGATTATTTAACTATAAGGTGCGTTAAGCTCTTGTTATCTGCCGCCGACCCGCTACGATTACCGCTCTTTTTTAATGGTGAAATATGCCTTCACGTGCCAAAACTGCCAACAGCAGAAAAAAAACTACTGCTAATAAAACCCGTCGTTATTCCAGTGTGGTTGTTGATGGGTTGAAACAAACCGCCAGTCGCGCCATGTTGCGTGCGGTGGGTTATACCGATGCTGATTTCAAAAAACCTTCGGTGGGTATCGCTTCTACGTGGAGCAATCTCACTCCTTGCAATATGCACATCGATAAGCTCGCCGAGGCTGCGGCGGATTCGGTAGATGCTTCTGGGGGCAAAAGCACAACTTTCGGTACGATTACTGTGTCTGATGGTATTTCCATGGGTACTCCAGGCATGCGTTATTCCTTGGTGTCTCGTGAAGTGATCGCCGACTCCATCGAAACGGTGACGGGTGCGCAGGGCTTTGATGGTTTGGTGGCTATCGGTGGCTGCGATAAAAACATGCCCGGGTGCATGATGGCCATCGCGCGATTAAATCGTCCGGCTATTTTTGTCTACGGCGGCACCATTCGTCCGGGCGCTAAACACACTGACGTGGTGTCGGTATTCGAAGCGGTAGGGCAGTACGCTAAAGGCGCTATCAACGACCAACAGTTAAAGCAAGTCGAAAAGACCGCCATTCCAGGTCCGGGTAGTTGTGGTGGCATGTATACCGCTAACACTATGGCATCAGCGATCGAAGCTTTGGGCATGAGTTTGCCTAATAGTTCTGCGCAAGAGGCGGTATCACGCACCAAGCTCGATGACTGCAAAGCTGCAGGTCAGGCAGTGCTGAATCTAATTAAGTATGACATCAAACCCTCCGATATTTTGACGCGCAAGGCGTTTGAGAATGCAATTACTGTATCGATTGCATTGGGCGGCTCGACCAATGCCGTGCTGCACTTATTGGCTATTGCGCATAGTGCAGGGGTTAAGTTAGGCATGGATGATTTCACGCGCATTGGAAAGCGCGTCCCAGTACTCGCAGATGTACGTCCGAGCGGCAAATTCTTGATGTCAGAGCTGATTAAAATCGGTGGCATTCAACCGCTGATGAAAATGCTGCTAGATGAAGGTCTATTGCACGGCGAGTGCATGACGGTTACAGGCAAAACCTTGGCGCAAAACTTGAAAAGCGTGAAGGCTTATCCAAAGCATCAGGACATCGTGCATGCCTTTAATGATCCTATTAAAGCTGATAGCCATCTGCGAATTTTGTACGGCAACTTTGCCCCTGAAGGTGCAGTAGCCAAAATCACTGGCAAAGAGGGTTTAAAGTTCAGTGGTAAGGCTCGTGTGTTTGATTCTGAAGAAGCATCATTACAAGCCATCTTAGATGGCGAGATTGTTGCAGGTGATGTGCTGGTGATCCGCTATGAAGGCCCTAAGGGTGGTCCTGGCATGCGCGAAATGCTCAGTCCAACCAGCGCTATCATGGGACGTGGCCTGGGTGACAAAGTGGCCTTTATTACCGATGGTCGATTCTCAGGTGGTAGTCATGGTTTTGTAGTCGGGCATGTATCCCCTGAGGCGGCATTAGGTGGACCCATTGCGCTCATCAAAGACGGTGATCAAATCACCATTGATGCGGTAGCCAATACCATCACCTGTGGTGTTTCAAGCGCTGAAATGAAAAAGCGTCGTGCCGCGTGGAAGGCGCCGCCTGCAAAATCAACTCGTGGTGTACTGGCCAAATATGCACGTACTGTAAGTAGCGCCTCATTGGGTGCTGTTACTGATTTAGATAGATAGTTTTCAATGTTTCAACATAAGCGGAGAGCGATGCAATGACGATTAAAGTTGGCGATAAGATGCCTGAAGGTACGTTCAAGACCATGACTGCTGAAGGTGTAAGCGAAGTCACAGCAGAGTCCTTGTTTGCTGGAAAAAAAGTACTGTTGTTCTCTGTTCCTGGTGCCTTCACCCCAACGTGCTCGCAGAAGCATCTCCCTGGTTATGTGGCTAATGCTGCTGCGTTGAATGCTAAAGGCATTGATACCATCGCCTGTATGGCAGTCAACGATGTGTTCGTGATGAATGCGTGGGGTCAATCGGCTAATGTGGCTGATAAGGTGCTGATGCTGGCTGATGGCAATGGTGACTACGTCAAGTCATTGGGTCTAGAGCTGGATGCGCGTGGCTTTGGTATGGGTGTACGTGGACAGCGCTTTTCAATCATTGTCGACAATGGTGTTGTCACCCAGCTTAACATCGAGCCTGCAGGTAAATTCGAGATTTCTAGCGCTGAATGTGCTTTAGGTCAGTTGTAAAAGATCCACGAAGCGATTGAGAAAAAGGGCGGATTGAACACCGCCCTTTAAGTTGGACAGAAACCATCATAATGTGATTGGCGGCAGCTTCGAATATTGCTTACAGTTGCGATTGATATAACTATTTTAATTTCACAATTTCACTGTGAAACTCATATAGATATTTACCAGACCATTTTCCCAGTGCTTCGATAATAGGCTTTAAGGCAAGCCCTGCTTCGGTTAGCTTAAATGCATTGTTACGTGAACCTAAAGGACTTTTTCTTTCAATCAGTTTCAACAATGTAAGCAATTCAAGTCTAGTAGCTAGGATGTTAGTAGAGATGTGCTCAGGTGACTCAAGTAATTGCGAATACGTTCTTTCACTATGAATAATTAAATCGCGAATAACTAATAAGGACCATTTATCTCCAATGACGTCCAATGCAGAGCTGATCGGGCATTGCGAACGCCACTCTATTTGGCAATCATTATTTCCCATTTGGTTCTCCTTGTTGAAAAGGAATTCTATTTTAAATAGCAAATGAAAAATATTAGCATCTATCCACCAATTTGATTGCTGACATTTAAGGCTTAATTCACATGCCTTCTAGCAGTAGGATTTGTCCATGCTGTGTAAGTTCGTTAATCCTGAGTTCTTTCAAGGGTCTATATTCTGGAGAGTTATACCAGTTTTTCGCCATTTCTATGTTTGGAAACTGCAAAATTGCTACCCAGCTTCCTTCCCATTCACCTTCTAGTATTTCAGGCTGAGGGGTTCCTGCAATCATTCTTCCACCATGCTTTATCAGGCTTGCTAACGCTGATTGAGCATAGCGTATGGAAAGTTCTTCCAAGCTTTTTGCTTTGATTTGAACCATAAAGAATGCAGTTTTTTGATTGTTGTCGTTCATATTGGGGTCCTATGTAGAAAGATATTTAATTTGTCAGCGAGTGGGAATAACTAATTTTTTAATTAGAAATGCTTTCTGCCATCTCCCTGAAGGAGGTTGGCATATCTGTTGGTTTCCAATTAAGAATTTCTAAGGTTGCTGTAATGTCATAGGATGCTTTTTTTTCTACAAATGGCATCATTCCTTTTGCTTCCCGGTCAAATAAGCTAATGAATCTAAGAACGAATGTTGGCGCTTTAATGGCAGGCGCTTTTTTGTAGCCTGCATCCCTTAAAACGCTGCTCAATGTTGCTATTTCAATTGGCTCCGCTGAACATGCAATGAATCTTTTACTGACAGCATCATTGGCTGTTAATGCAGAAGCATGAAGCTTTGCAACATCTCGTACGTCTATCATTCCCATTGCCATATCAGGGTACATTGGCATTTTCCCTGCAATCATATCCCTCATCATTTTTACGTTTTGTCCATCTTTTGCTTCTAATGAAGGACCAAATACAGCGCCAGGATTGATCACGGTTAATTCTAATTCACTCCCCTTGACTGCATCCCATGCAGCTCGTTCGGCTAAGGTTTTGCTCTTTGCATATGCACCAATCTTTGCATTTGAGTCAGACCAATCATTCGGACCATACTTGCCAGTTTCTTTTCCTGCACTAATTGCAAATGTTGAGGAAGTCAGGATCACTCTTTTAATACCATTTCGTTTGGCTGCTTCAATTACCCGTAGAGTTCCTTGCACTGCAGGTTCAATCAATTCTTTTTCATCAATAGGTTCTTTAAGAAAAAATGGTGATGCCATATGGACTACGTATTTGCAATTTTTCATTGCGTCGAACCATCCCGCATCAGAGAGTAAGTCAAGTTCAACGAGACTTAATTTTTCTGTTGGTGCTACTTTTGCAATCGCTTGTTTCGTTGCTGCAGCCTTATTAGTTGATCAAAAAGTACCTAAGACTTCATAGCCTTGTCTCAAAAGCTCAGCGGCACAGTGCTGACCTATGTAACCTGTGATACCAGTTAAGAAGACTTTTTCCATTTCAGATGACCTCATTAATTAACTTTCAATTTGCAAGTATACAAACAAACTTGCAAATCGCAAGTCAAATATTGATTCAACTTCTTAGATTGTTTTAGATCCCTTGTGCGTGGATCAGTCCAGCAACTAATTTCAGTGAACAGGTGAGCGTCACCTGAATTGCCTAGATTGGAAAGAACTCATCCGTTAACTAGATAGCGACCACCAATAGGGTCGTGTCACAAAGTACCTAACCACACAATGCTGAATGGCTGGCTTCTCTATAAGGTTGTTTGATGATGTCAGAGTTCGAACGGCTTTAGTCTTTTCTATAAATGTTTGGCTAATTCTGGAAGCACTGTAAATAAATCCCCAACTAGGCCAATATCTGCCACATCGAAAATAGGCGCTTCGGGATCTTTGTTAATAGCGACAATGGTGCGCGCATCTTTGATACCCGTGAGGTGCTGAATGGCACCCGAAATGCCCACGGCAATATACAAATCAGGCGCAATTATTTTTCCGGTCTGACCAACTTGTAACTCGTTGGCTGCATAGCCTGCATCTACAGCGGCACGCGATGCACCAACGCCTGCGCCTAATTGATCTGCTAATTGATAAATCAGATTAAAGTTTTCTGCGCTGCCTAAAGCGCGGCCCCCAGCGACCACTCGAGCGGCGCTTTGTAAGTCGGGGCGGTCGTTGTGTTCTTCACTGTGACTGATAAACCGAGTGTGAGTAGGTAGAGTGGCAGAAATGCTGACCGATTCGATGCTCGCATTGCCATTGGTTGTAGCTGGTTGGAATGAAGCGGTGCGTATGGTAGCTACCAATTTGTGTTGTGGGTCGGCATCTAAGGTGACCATTGCATTGCCTGCATAGATCGGGCGCACGAACCGATGGCTACCTTCAACCGCCATGACATCACTGATCTGACCTACGCCGAGTAAGGCTGCAACGCGTGGCATTAAATCCTTACCGAAAGTGGTCGATGGCGCGAAGATATGGCTGTAGTTACTTGCCATTTGAATGATAGCGGGTGCGTAAGTGGCCGCTAAAGCGTGAGCAAAATTAGGATGCTCGGCCTTAAGTACGCATCTTACGCTGGTCAGTTGAGCAGCCTGAGTAGCGATTTCCTGTGCATCATTTGAAAACACCACGATGTCAATTTCAGCGTCGGCGATTTGTGCAGCGCAGCTGACTGTTTTGCGTGTGCTGAGGTTGAGCTTGCCTTGGGCATGTTCAGCAATAATCAGAATGCGAGTCATTACAGCACTCCTTTGATTTTTAGGAGTTCGACAAGTTCTTTGGCATCTTTGACGAGCACGCCTTTTTGGCGCGCCGGGGGCGGAGTGACTTTCACTGTTTTGAATTGCTGATTTAGCGTGATGCCCATTTCGTTCAGCATAAATAATTCCAGAGGCTTCTTTTTGGCCTTCATGATTTCGGGCAATTTCACATAGCGGGGTTCATTTAGTCGAAGATCGCACGTGATTACTGCGGGTAAATCCAGTTCAATCGTTTCTAAGCCATCATCAACTTCTCGAGTGGCGTGGGCGATATTGCCGTTGATCTCAAGTTTGGAGGCAAAGCAAGCCTGAGGCCGATTCCATAGTGCAGCAAGCATTTGGCCGGTTTGTGCATTGTCGTCATCAATTGCTTGTTTACCAGTAATCACTAATAACGGCGATTCTTGTTCGACGATTTTTAAGAAGGCTCTGGCGGCAGTGAGTGGTTCAATAGACGTATCGTGTTGAATATGGATGGCACGATCAGCGCCCATGGCTAAACCGATGCGCAGTTGTTGTTGGGCTTCAGTTGGACCAATGGAAGCAACGATGACTTCATTAGCGATACCGCGTTCTTTAAGACGAATGGCTTCTTCAAGTGCAATCTCATCAAAGGGATTGATGCTCATCTTGACGCCGTCGGTGACGATACCGCTGCTATCGGGTTTGACGCGAATGCGCACGTTGTAATCAACGACCCGTTTGATGCAAACCAGGATTTTGCTCACTCAATGCTCCATGCCTGACCTAAAAACGATAGTGTAGGTTGGGTTGGGTCAGGGTCAATCAGGGCGCGCATTCTAGCGGGCTGGCGGGGTTGGCAGCAAATCTCTTTGGAATGTCTAAATGGCTGATTTATTTATCTATCACTACGCAAAATACGTTGTTCAGGCATGGTTCATTCACGGCGTTTCAAAATCTGTTTCAAGCTTAATCCAACTTTTTATGTAACACCAACTAGGCGGAGACTTTCATGATGGCTAAACAGGGTGTAGTTATAGGGCTGAAAGTGATCATCAGTTTAGGTCTGCTGGGTCCAGATTTTGCCACGGCGCACCCCTTGCAGTCGCCTAACACGCGTTGGAATCGTGAGGAACAGCGAGAATCGGTGATAAGGTTTGAATATGCTCCTGTGGTTGATGTAGATCCGATCATGACTCGTGTTCGTGTCATTGCTCCTCAGCGTGAATGCTGGCACGAGGATCGGGAAGTGGTGATTCAGCGCAGCGCTACGCCGACCGTAGTGGGTGCAATTATTGGTGGAGTCATTGGGCATCAATTAGGTAGTGGTTCGTCTCATGGTCTTGCCACAGTTGCAGGTGCCGTTCTCGGTGCCTCGGTGGGCAATGATGTGAGTGCTCGTGGTGGGCGCGTTGACACACGCTCTATTGAGCGTTGTGAGTCGTATCCCTCAAGGACGTGGATTGAACGGGTTGAGGGTTATCGTGTGACCTATGTTTATCGTGGGCGTGAATACGCTACAGTAATGGCATATGATCCAGGTAATGAAATTAAATTGAAGGTCGGTATTGAAGTTGAGGTGGTTCAGTGATCATATTTCCCAATATGACTAGGTGTGCTGCCATTCTTAGATACACGCTATAACAAATGACGCGCTCCTTTAACCAATCCGCTGTGACTCTTTTATTCTGTTTATCTTTTATATTCAGTGCTAATGCTTATGCGCAACGGGTTAGTTCGCCTCCCAATAAATCTACGGTAGTAGGGCCGGCTAGGTCGGGAAATCCTGTAAAGCCAGGACGTAACTTACAACCTCCACAAAAAATCGGCCCTCAGGCCGAACAACGTCCTAATCGACAGAATCCGCCTGTGGCTCCGCCCCTTGCGGCAGGGAATAATCGTTCTGATGTACCGAATAAATTAGCTCTCAAGGATGCGGTTACCATGTTGCAATCGCGTTTCAACGCTACCGTAGTTAAAACTGAATCTCTAGTGCAGTCGGGGCAGTTGTTGTATCGAATTCGCTTAATAAACGCAGATAAGTCCAAGGTATGGACTGTTGATGTGGATCCGCAGACAGGTGAGCTTAACTAAGTCATCAATTGCAAACAGTCAGTCATAGAATACGATATAGCAACCATGAGAATCCTGATTGTTGAAGATGAGTCCTTGCTAAGAAGTTCATTGGTGACGCAGCTCTCGGCTGCTGGATTTAATGTGGACAGTGCCGCCGATGGTGAAGAGGGGCTGTTTTGTGGCCGTGAATACGCACTGGACCTTGCAATTATCGACCTTGGGTTGCCTAAAATATCTGGTTTGGATCTCATTAAGAGGTTGCGCCTAGAGGGCAAGGCTTACCCAATTCTTATCCTGACTGCCCGAGATCAGTGGCAGGATAAAGTAGAAGGGCTTGATGCTGGTGCTGATGATTATGTGGTTAAACCCTTTCACTTTCCTGAGGTGCTGGCACGTGTACAAGCGCTGCTAAGGCGGTCCACAGGATGGGCGCAATCATTATTGCAGGCTGGTCCGATTGCCTTAGATACCCGAAAACAAAGTGTCACAGTTGAAGGAAGTCCGGTTGAGTTGACCGGATTTGAATACCTTGTCTTAGAGCACCTCATGTATCGTGCCGGAGAAGTGATTTCAAAAACAGAATTGACTGAGCGTCTCTATGCTCAAGATTTTGACCGAGAAAGCAATACGATCGAGGTGTTTATTGGCCGATTACGTCGGAAACTCGATCCTCACGAGACTTATCATCCGATAGAGACGTTGCGTGGCAGAGGGTACCGATTCACCCTAGAGAGAAGCAGTGCATAGTACTAATCTGGACGAGGCTATGCGTGATTATTTGCCTAACCAGGTAATCACTGAAACGATGACCGGCATAGAATGACCGTGCCTGTGGTTTCAATGTGGTTTTAAGCTGAAATATTTTTAATTAGGCATGTTCAATTTTAATAATTCACTCATCACCCGTGTCTTGGTGACTGTCACTTTGCTATTGGTGATCTTCTTTGGTGTCACATCTTTTGCTCTCGATCAGTTATTCCGTGAATCAAGTCGTCAAGCCATTAATGACCGTTTGGATGTGCAAATTCTGGTGTTGATGGCGGCGGCAGAAGAGCATGGCTCACGCTTGCAAGCAGCTAATCAATTGCTGGACAGTCGGTACCTAGGTCCTAATTCGGGACTTTATGGGCAGATGGCGAGTCAATCCGGCGAGGTATTTTGGAGGTCGCCATCGCTATTGGGCGATGAATTAGAGTTTGTTACTCATATTAAACCCGGTCTACGGCAGTTTGATGAACGAGTCATGTCAAGCGGCACGCGTGTACTGGCTTTAAGTGTAGCCATCGAATGGCAATTTGATGACGGGCACAAGCAGAATGTTGTGTATAGCGTTGCTGAAAGTATGGAGCAGTACTATCAGCAACTAAATGGATTTCGTATTCGTTTGTTTGGCGGGTTTGCAGTAATCAGCCTGCTGTTGATTATTGCATTTGCTGTTTTTTTTCCAAGTGTATTGAAACCATTGCGCCGAATTGAAAATGAAATTAATGCTATTGAGTCAGGAAAATTATCTGAACTGGGCGATGGTTATCCACGGGAGTTGATGGGTGTCACTGAAAATATGAATGCATTGCTTCGCAGTGAGCGGCAACGTATGGTCCGCTATCGAGACACATTGGGGAATTTGGCTCATAGCTTAAAAACTCCGTTGGCAGTTATTCGCAGCTTGGTGTCGACGCAGGGGTTGGAGTTGGCGGAAATGTCTCGTCAGATGAGTGAGCAAGTGGCACGTATGGATCAGATTGTTAGTTATCAACTGAAGCGTGCAACAGCATCGGCAGCGATAACGCTAGGTGTTGCGCCGGTTAATTTACGTGAGATTACCCAGTCAATAAATAATGCATTGCAGAAAGTTTATGTTGATCGTCATATTGCTGCTGAAATACATGTTTCTAGTGGCTGTGAGTTTATTGCTGATAAAGCAGATTTAATGGAGTTAATCGGAAATTTGCTTGATAACGCTTATAAATACTGTAAAGAAAACATCCAGGTGAAAGTTGATTTTCTGCCCATAACCGAGGCGCGTCGCCAAGGAATCATGATTGTGGTTGAAGATGATGGTCCTGGAATTAAACTTGAGCAGTTTGAATTGGTACTGGCGCGAGGTATGCGTCTGGACGAGCGCTCCATGGGTCAAGGGATTGGGTTGTCAGTAGTCAGGGAGTTAGTTGAAATATATCGGGGCAGCATTGAATTGAGTGAATCGCCACTCGGTGGTGCGTGCGTGACTGTACGCTTACTGGGCTGTTGAAATCATGACTCGAGAAGAAATCGCAGCACTGCGTGTGCGTATTGCGATGACGAGATTCGTTGAGCGACCTAAGCTTGATCGTGAGTGGCAGCGTCTTCGCTCTCATGCTGCTGCGGGGCGTGACTTCACTGAAGCCTGGCATAAATTGGCACAACGGATTGACGCATCTGTTGCGCAGATAGAGGCCCTGCATGCAGTGCCGCTAAAATTTGAATACGACCCTGAGTTACCTATTACGGCACATCGTGATGAATTTTTGACTGCGTTGGCTTCGCATCAAGTCCTCATTTTATGCGGTGCTACGGGTTCAGGTAAGAGTACGCAGTTACCCAAGCTTTGTATTGAAGCGGGAAGGGGGTTGTATGGCTTGGTCGGTCACACCCAGCCACGTCGTATTGCAGCTAGGGCATTGGCCAACCGCTTGGCAGCTGAGCTGGAAACTGTTGTGGGCGCCACAGTGGGTTATCAGGTGAGATTCACAGATCACACCGGACCACAAACTAGAGTCAAATTAATGACCGACGGTATCTTATTGCGAGAGATGGAGGCCGATCGTGATCTGCGACGCTACGATACCCTCATCATCGATGAGGCGCACGAGCGAAGCCTTAATATCGATTTGATCTTAGGTATGATGAAGCAGGTTTTATCACGTCGGCCCGACCTTAAATTAATCATCACTTCGGCCACCATCGACCCAAAAAAGTTTTCCGATTATTTTGGTGGTGCGCCCATTATCGAGGTCTCGGGGCGAAGTTATCCAGTTGAAGTTAGGTATCGACCACTTATTTCAGATGATGAAGAGTCAATTGAGTTGTCCTTGCCAGAAGGTGTATTGGCTGCAGTCGAAGAATTAGAGCACAGCGCGCCGGGCTTAGGTGGCGATGTATTGGTGTTTTTGCCAGGTGAAAAGCAGATACGTGAAGCAGCCAAAGTGCTGCACGACGCTCATTTGAAAAGCACTGAAATTTTACCTTTATATGCTCGTTTATCTGTTGGCGATCAGGAGAAAATATTTTCAAAACATACGGGGCGTCGCATTGTGCTTGCCACCAATGTTGCTGAAACTTCTTTAACGGTGCCGGGAATACGCCATGTTATTGACTCTGGATTGGCTCGTATTAGTCGTTACAGCGTACGCAATAAAGTACAGCGGCTGCCTATTGAAAAAATAGCTAAAGCCAATGCCGATCAACGCAAAGGCCGCTGTGGCCGTGTCGCAGAGGGGATCTGCATTCGTCTCTATGATGAAGTTGACTTTGCATCGCGAGATGAATTTACAGCTCCTGAGTTATTACGAACTAACCAGGCTAGTATTATTTTGAAACTGGCCATGATGGGTCTGTCCGATCCGCTATCGTTCCCATTTGTGGATACGCCAGAACTCAAGGCTATCAATGACGGTTATCGATTATTGCAGGAGCTTAAGGCGGTTGATGCTAATCGCCATATTACGGGGTTGGGAAAACAAATTGCGACATTGCCGCTGGATCCGCGTTTAGCACGCATGTTGATTGCTGCAGGTCAGCATCACTGTTTGCGAGAGATGCTAGTGGTTGCTGCCTTCCTCTCTATTCAGGATCCGCGTGAGCGTCCCCAGGAAGCACAACAAAAAGCAGACCAGCATCACGCGTCTTATGCGGATGCCCGTTCTGATTTTATGACCGTGGTTACGCTATGGAAACGTTATCACCAGATGATTGATACCGTCTCTGGTAATCAGCTTCGTAAGTGGTGTCGTGAGGAGTTTTTATCTTTCATTCGTATGCGTGAATGGCAAGAGGTGCATGGTCAGTTGCGTGAGGCCATTGATGAGCTTGGTCTTAAAGCCAATCAGATGGATCCCAGTTTTTCTGACTTCCACCAAGCGATTTTGTGTGGCTTTTTAGGGGGTATCGGCACGCTGGATGTGAATCGAGAGTATTTAGGTGCTCGCAGCACCCGCTTTGTGATCGCGCCTGGTACCCCGCTGGCAAGTAAACCGCCTAAATGGGTGGTGGCTGCCAGTTTGGTCGAAACCAATCGAATGTACGCCCGCATGGTGGCAGCCATCGAGCCAGAATGGATTGAGTCGGTTGCGGCGCATTTGCTTAAGCGAACTTACAGCGAGCCCACTTGGGAGGCTAGGAGAGGTTTTGTCTCTGCGCTACAAAACACATCTTTGTACGGCCTGGTTCTGTCAGTCGGTCGTCGTATAAATTACGCCAGTGTGGCCCCGTTGGAGGCGCGTCAACTGTTTGTTCGTCATGCTTTGGTAGAGGGGAATATTGATCTTAGATCTGATTTTCTCGATCACAATCGGGCAATTATTAAAAAGGTAGAAGCCCTGGAAGCTAAAATCAGGCGAAGAGACTTGCTGATTACTGAGCAAGGTCAAGTTGATTTTTATTTGTGCCATCTTCCTGAACATATTCATTCAACCACCGCCTTGAAGAGCTGGATGCGTGAACAAAGGTTAGCTTTACAAAGTTTGAGAATGACCCTTGAGGATATTGCTCAGACAGATTTGAGTGCATTTGATCTTAAAAATTATCCAGAACACGTGGTGGTAGGGGATAATCAACTTCAATTACGCTATAAATTTGATCCAGCTGATGAGGATGATGGCGTTACAATCGTAGTGCCAACGCCATTATTGACGTCGCTGAATTATTCACAATTATGCTGGTGTGTCCCAGGTTGGCATTTAGAACGAATCACAGAGGTACTGCGTGCATTACCTAAGTCACTTCGTAAGGCTTTTTTACCAGTACCTAAATTTGCCGAACAGGCATTGCAAGAAGTGCAGAGTCAGCTCGATATATCGCTGGCATTGACTCAGTGGATCACTAAGACGAGTGGTGTGGTGTTCACGTTGGATCAATTGAACTCGCTGACCATTCCGTCCTACT
>CANGJP010000017.1 GCA_947454465.1 Pseudomonadota bacterium | reverse complement strand
TGCTGCAGAATGATCATCAATTGAGCGCAGCATTTCAGTGACAGCGGCGGCCCGCTTCTCAACTGAATCACTACTCAAATCAAATTGAGCCACCGCTGCACGCAATGCTTTGCGCAGCGAATTATTCGTACCAATGACTTCAAAACCATCCGCAGGCTCACTGCCTGCAGATTGCAGAGTGATGGCATCCACTAACTGCAGGCCGCTGGCGGCCTCGGTACCGATAAACACTTTGGTATCTGCTGTGCGTGAATATAACGTGCCATCAAGGAATGCAGTTAAAACCGCCCGGCTTGCATCAGTCTGTAATTTCAATAATTGAATAACGATGTCACTTTTATCACTGTAGGTAGCGGTAGGCAGCCGGGCAATCAGCGCCTCATAACTCTCGTTGGAGCTATCAGCAGCCACCACACTTACGGCAGATTTAGCACTCCCTGAATCTTGCGCTTGAACAGCAATAGAACAGATTAAACAAAAGCTAAGACCACACAAACTCAACCAGATGCGGAGCTGTCGTCGCAGAGAAACAAGCATGGGTTTCCTTTCGGAGTATGTAGATAGATGGCGATTAAACCGCCTCATCCTTGAGGCGGTGAGTTCCATTTAACTCATCAACAGGACTTACTTGTAGGACTTACTTGTAATTCTGGCCACTGCAAACCTTAGTCACGGTGTTGTAGTTGCCACACTTCAGCTTGACCCAATCTGCTTCGATAACTTTGCTTTCTGGCAGATAATCAGTCCACGCATCACCGGCCACAAGACCAGGCGTCTTCCATACGGTGTTGAACTGACCATCTGCACGCACTTCACCAATTAGCACGGGTTTGGTCAGGTGATGGTTAGGCAACATCTTAGCCATACCACCAGTCAGGTTAGGCACTTCAAGACCGATAATTGCATCCGATACTTTGTTTACATCCGTGGTTTTAGCTTTCTCAACCGCTTTCACCCACATCTGGAAACCAATTACCGTAGCTTCCATTGGATCGTTGAACGTGCGCTTCGGATTCTTAGTGAATGCCTGCCACTTGGTGATCCACTCCTTGTTTACAGGAGCACTAGCACTTTGGAAGTAGTTCCATGCAGCGAGGTGACCGACCAATGGCTTGGTATCAATACCGGCCAATTCTTCTTCACCCACTGAGAAGGCCACCACTGGAATGTCTTCAGCAGAGATCTTCTGATTACCCAATTCCTTGTAGAAAGGAACATTGGCATCACCGTTGATCGTCGATACCACAGCTGTCTTCTTACCGGCAGAACCGAACTTCTTGATATCAGAAACGATACCCTGCCAGTCAGAATGACCGAATGGAGTGTAGTTGATCATGATATCGGCTTGAGCAACACCTTTAGACTTCAAGTAGGCTTCAAGGATTTTGTTTGTCGTACGTGGGTACACATAGTCAGTACCAGCCAACACCCAACGCTTTACACCTACTTCTTTCATCAGGTAATCAACAGCAGGAATGGCCTGTTGATTCGGCGCTGCACCGGTGTAGAAAACATTCTTGGAGGATTCTTCACCTTCGTACTGTACCGGATAGAACAGGATGCCATTGTTCTTTTCAAACACAGGCAGCACTGATTTACGAGATACCGACGTCCAGCAACCAAAAGTCACCGCGACCTTATCCTTAACTAGCAATTGCTCAGCTTTTTCAGCAAACAACGGCCAATTAGAAGCAGGATCAACCACCACGGCTTCAAGCTTTTTGCCTAATACGCCACCCTTCTTGTTCTGCTCATCAATCATCATGAGCACAGTGTCTTTCAGTGTGGTTTCGCTGATAGCCATGGTGCCAGACAGAGAATGCAACACACCAACCTTAATCGTGTCAGCGGCTTGTGCCAGCGTGGCCGAGACCATGCTCGCCACCAGCGTTAGCGCTGGTATTAATTTATTACGCTTCGTCATTGAATAAACCTCATTAAAATAAAAATGATTCAGTAGATGTTTTGACTTACATTTGAATTTGCAGGCCTAAACCGTACTTCGTCGAATCGGCACCCACATCTTTATCAGACTTAATGTAGAAGGCACTGACTCGGGCATTGAACTGCTTGAGAATGTAGTTCAGATCGAACTCATTCGTTGACCATGTGTCGGTTGGGGTAAAGTCAGTTGAGGCATGTTTGGCCAATACCTGGAACTTACCTGGACCCACTTTAGCTGGGAACAGATACGCTGCCAGTACATAGTAGCCATCACTCTTCGTTCCAGTGTAACCACCTGAAAAGCCTTCGTACTTAGCGTATTCACCTTCCAATGTAACAACCCCTGAATTGGCTAATTTCTTTTCCATCAAGGCATCAAAAACATAGGAAGACTCATCACCAATAACGTTGGTGGACACACCAAAGGCCAGCAAGTCCTTATCACCGTAATAAGTACCATTCAAGTAATAACCACCTTCTGCATCCCAGAGGTCTACTTGAGCACGTGCCGCATACATGGCTTCGTTACCTGAAGCAGGTGTAGCACCCTTTGTGGACGGCACATCAAACACGCCTGCTGATAGCTTCACCTTATCAAATTGACCCCAATAGGCCACGCCATCACTGCGTCCGGTGGTCACAAAGGCGTAACCATCTTGAACACCGTCTTCATAAACACCCCAATGACTGGAGTAATAAGGACCGTACAAATTGGCACGATCAGTTGGTGCAAGGAAACGACCCGCCCAAATGTTGAACTTTTCAGAAAAAGCGATTTGGGCAACAGCATCGATGGGTTCAATTTTTCCGCCGTTGTATTCCGTATTGAACATGAAGCCAATCTGATCACTGGCTTTGCCACTCAAATAAATACGAGCACTGTTCAAACTAAAATCAGTACCTGCATCCTTATCACTAACAAGACTGGTACGAACGCCTGCACCAACAGACACATCGGCGGCGGAGGCTTGATAGACGGGTGCGGCGACAGAGAGGAGACCCAGCATGGCAGCAAGACTGCTGATGCCGGATCGGAGAGTGAGGTGTTGCTGCATAGAATTACCTTTTGAATAAGTAGTGAGCGAGAGAGTTGAGGGAAGTAATGCGAAAACTTCCTTTCACTGCCTTTATTGCAATCCATATGCCAATCAAATAAAACCGCAAAATAACAGAGACATACCCAACTATTGGGTAGCCGTATCTTGAAAGTGACACCCTAATGCACTTTCTGTGCATCAATATGAAGCGATTACTTTGGTGCAATGCACAATCAATGTGCTATTGATCACCCTACATAGCACACTAACGAAAAGGGCTGTGATCTTGCGACCACAGCCCACGATGAACTCAATTGAAGCAAGGTCAATGCATTACACTTTTTTCAAGTTATGATTCTTTATAGGTAATGAGCGAATGCGCTGACCGGTTGCAGCAAAAATAGCGTTACACAATGCAGGAGCCAACGGAGACAATGGCGGCTCACCCAACCCGCCCCACGTTGAACCTCCAGTCGGCACCAGCACCGCCTCCACCTTCGGCATCTTATTGATGCGCAGCATCGGATAGTCATAGAAATTCGACTGCTCCACACGACCCTCTTTAATGGTGATCTCACCATACAGCGCGGCAGTGAGGCCATACACCACGCAGCTCTCAATCTGAGCCTTAGCGGAATCTGGATTAACGACATACCCAGGGTCTACCGCAACGACAACACGTTTAAGATCGATTTCGCCCTGATCGGATACGGACAACTCAATCACTGCTGCCGCATAACTACCATAAGAATCCTGCACCGCAATGCCGCGATGCACGCCTACAGGTAGAGGTACTGACCACCCCGCTGCTTTAGCCGCCGCCTCCATAACTAACAAATTTTTATCCCCAGCCTTTAACAGGGCGCGGCGAAATTCCACAGGATCCTTGCCGTTAGACTGCGCCATTTCATCCAAAAAGCACTCACGAGCGAAAGGATTTTGTGAATGGGCCACTGCACGCCAGAAGGTCACGGGCACATGAGGCTGTTTCAGCGAATAGTCCACCTGAGTGTTCGCTACGGTATAAGGCATATCGATAAAGCCGCCCAAGGCATTGGTATCAATACCGTTACGTACTCGATCAGGCTGGAAGGTCAACATGATGCTCGGTGCGGCAATTCGCGAATGCCAAGCTGTCACATTACCGGCGGCATCAAGACCAGCCTTCATACGGTACAGTGACACCGGACGGTATGCCCCTTGTTTGATGTCCTCTTCGCGTGACCACGTCAGCTTCACCGGCACATCGGTGGTGGTGTTAACCTGCTTAGCAACCAAGACGGCCAGCTTCACGAAATCATGTAACACCCCGCGGCGCCCAAAGCCACCGCCCAGATGCATCTTATGAAACTCAACCTGAGTGGGTGCCACACCCAACGCTTTGGCCGCTTCGGCAACGGCTGCTTCCGCATTTTGTGTCGGGGCCCACACTTCAACCTTGTCCCCTTTCACCCACGCCGTGCAGTTTTGCGGCTCCATCGTGGCGTGATTCAAATAAGGTGTGAAGTACTCAGCCTCCATCACTTGAGCAGCACCAGCTAACGCCGCTGAGACGTCTCCCACTTTTTTAGCATTGGGAATCGCCGTATCGTTCAATCCGTCACTCAACAAGGCCATGATGGATTGCGAACTCACCGTTGCATTGGCACCCTCATCCCACTCAACCTTAAGTAACTTTAAAGCTTGATTGGCACGCCACCAGTTATCTGCCACCACCGCAACCGCGTTATCGAGCCGAACAATCTGTTTCACACCGCGCATCTTTTCTGCAGCAGAGGAATCAACAGACTTAACCTTACCGTCAAACACCGGACATTGAAGGATCGATGCATGCAGCATATTGGGCAGGGTCACATCAATGCCGTAAACCTGCTTACCCGTGACCTTATCGGGAATATCAAAACGTTTTTGAGATGTGCCGATCAACTGCCAATCTTTAGGGTCCTTTAGTTTGACGTCTTTAGGGGCCTCAAGTGTTGCCGCCCTATCAGCGACCCGCCCGAAGGTAGTGCTGCGTTTAGAAGCGGCATGGGTAATCACCCCATTGAGCGCAACGCACTCTATAGCCGGAACACCCCAATTTTGGGCAGCGGCAGTGATCAACATCTGCCGAGCTGTAGCACCGGCTTTACGCAGGATTTCATGGGACGTACGAATGGATGAACTGCCACCGGTACTCATGCTGCCCCACACTCGATTACGCTTCATTTGTTCAGTGGTACTGGCATATTCAGCACTCACCTGCTTCCAATCACATTGCAATTCTTCAGCGACCAGCATGGGCAATCCAGTAAAGCTACCCTGCCCCATTTCCGAACGAGCGACTCGCACCACCACGCGCTCATCAGGATGAATCAAAATCCATGCTGTGACTTCCTGAGCGGCCGTACCTTGAGCCTGCCCCCGTGCCTGCATCGGCAAAGCAAATTCAATCGCCAGCCCACCGCCAACAGCGGCAGAAGTTTTAAGAAAATGACGACGTGATGTAACCACACGATTTAGGTTCATGATGTCTCCTAAGCTTTGGCTGCAGCATGAATAGCCGCACGCACGCGGACATAGGTACCGCAACGGCAAATATTTGACATGGCCGCATCAATATCGGCGTCCGTTGGCTTGGGCTTCTTCTCTAGCAAGTTCACTGCAGCCATGATCATGCCGGATTGACAGTAGCCGCACTGGGGGACTTCATGATCGATCCAGGCCTGTTGCACCTTGTGTAATTTTGTGGCGGCCAGGCCTTCAATCGTAGTGATTTTTTTACCTTCCAGTACCGAAGCGGGCACAGAGCAAGAACGCATCGCTTCACCATTAACGTGCACGGTGCATGCGCCGCACTGGGCAACCCCACAGCCGTACTTGGTGCCAGTCATCTTAAGAATATCGCGTAACACCCACAACAGGGGCATGTCCGGCTCTACGTCAACCTGATGAACTTTGCCATTGATATTCAGCTTGACCATAGCGGTTACTCTCGTGATGAAAATAAGACTGGATGAATACTGCCCGAAGATTTAAGTCATTAATTTAATTGATTGGCAACAACAGTAAACACTGCACCCATTCAACTAGCCATACGATGGCGCGAGCGACGGTGCGAAATAAGGATAAGTACTACCGGCATTATCGGTGAGTACGGTTAGAATCAACCGCATGCGTACAAAAATTAACACTTGGGTTCTATTGGCGACCCTACTGGCGCTTACAGCAGGTGGCTACGCAATGTGGCAACGCAAACCGCTGGAGCTGAACGTCACCCAACTTAAACGCGGCCAAGCCATTCAGGCCGTGTATGCCACCGGGGTGGTGGAACCCAGCCTCAGTATTCCTATTGCACCGCGAACCGCCGGTAAATTAATGGAATTACTGGTGGATGAAGGCGATCGGGTACGTAAAGGCCAACTGATGGCCAGAATAGAAGACGCCAACCTCCAACATGGCATTGAGCAACTCGAAGCCCAGGAACAGTTTGCCAAACTGGCCCTGGACCGGCAGGAGCAGATCGACAAACTTGGACTGGGCATCAAGGCCGAACGAGACAAATCCTATGCCGAATGGAAAGCGGCCAAGGCTGCCACAGACAAAGCACGCGAAGAGCGTGCATTCATGTCATTACGCGCACCCACTGACGGCATGGTCATGCGTCGCGATGGAGAAGTCGGCCAATACATTGGCGTTAACCAAATTCTGTTTTATGTTGCAGTCGAAAACAGTCTACGCGTTTCAGCAGATGTCGATGAAGAAGACATTCCCCTCATCCATCAAGGCCAACGGGTCCTGATTCGTGCTGATGCATTTCCAACCCAAGTTCAAGAAGGCCAAGTTCAGGACATCACACCGCGAGGTGATACCAACACCCGCAGCTACCGAGTTCGCATTAGCTTGGCAAAGGATTCACCGCTGCGACCCGGCATGACCACTGACACCAACATCATCATTGAAACCCATGACAATGTTTGGTTACTTCCGGCCAGCACCATAAATAATGGCAAGGTTTGGCTGATACGTAATCAACAAAGCATTCAGGTCGACGTGAAAACCGGCATCAATGGTGAACGTGAAGTTGAAATACTGGACGGCCTAACACCAGAAGACTTAGTCATCCTAACGCCACCGGCCACGCTGACAGCAGGACAACGTGTGATGCCAGTGAAGACCGGCACTGCAAACAGCAGCGTAGCCAAGTCCTAACCATGCGTTTGCAACTTTCCATCGCAGTCACGCACTTACTGGCTCGCAAGCGCCAAACGCTAGTATCCTTATCGGGCATCGTGCTGGGTACGGCTTTTTTTCTAGCAGTATCGGCACTGATGCAGGGCTCGGAAAAAGACTTCATTAAGCGACTAGTAGATAACAGTCCGCACATCACGGTATCCGATGAATATCGTGGCGCAGACATTCAACCTGCAGCGATGCAATGGCCGGATGCAGCGGTGAACATTCGAAGCATCAAGCCACAAACCGAAGTACGCGGTATTCGCGGCTATCAACAAAAACTGGCCTTCATTGAATCCATCCCAGGGTTACGCGTTGCCCCCGCACTCACCGGCTCGGTGGTATTGACCTTTGCCGGTCGCGTACAGGGCGTATCCATGACCGGACTGATCCCGGAGAGCATGCGAGAAGTGTCTAGCATTGAAGACAAAATGATTGAAGGATCACTCGAAGCCCTCAACGCCAATCCCAATGGAATTATCGTAGGGATCGGGCTGATTAATAAATTTAAACTGGCCTTAGGCCGTAACGTGACCGTGACCACTTCCGATGGCATTGTTCGCAGCATGAAAATCGTCGGCATTTTTCGCACCGGCACGGCGAACTACGATGAAACGCAAACGTATGCGCTATTAAAAAAAGTACAGTCGCTACTCAATCGTCCTAACCGTGTGAACCGTTTTGTCATCCAACTGAGCGACCCCAATCAAGCCAGAGACGTGGCCACACTCATTGAACAACGCATCGGCTATAAATCGGTGTCATGGCTGGAAGCGTCTGAAGACATCATGAGCTTACTGACGGTACGAAATATCATCATGTACAGTGTGGTGACTGCCATTCTCGTCGTCGCGGCCTTTGGTATCTACAACACCATCTCCACCATTGTCATGGAAAAAACCCGTGACATTGCCATCATGAAATCGATGGGCTTTCATGCCAGCGACATCCAACTTATTTTTCTCAGTGAAGGCTTAATCGTCGGTCTTATTGGCAGCCTATTGGGCATTGCCGTTGGACTGGGCCTCATGTGGATTCTCGATCAAGTGGTGCTACCCATCACCGCCATGGGCGGGCCCACTCACCTGCCCGTGTATCGAGGCCAAAGACAGTTTTTTATTGCCTTCGCATTTGCGCTATTTTCTGCCGTGGCAGCCTCGTATCTGCCTGCCAATAAAGGTGGACGCGTGCATCCTGTCGATGTACTACGAGGCTCGATGTGAGCACCTTATTAAAAGCTCAATCTTTAGTTAGAACACTGCCGCTGACCGTGCCGGTAACCCTTGTACGTGACATTTCCCTTGAAATTCAACACGGCGAGTTTGTGGCCATCATGGGTCCCTCGGGTTCAGGTAAGTCATCCCTTTTGTACCTGCTGGGTCTACTGGATATTCCAACCACTGGGCAGTTATGGCTGGATGGACAAGACACCTCTGGATTTAATGAAGATACACTTGCTGACTTGCGCTTAGCAAAACTGGGCTTTGTTTTTCAGTTCCACTTTCTACTCGCTGAATTTACTGCGCTAGAAAACGTGATGCTGCCCATGCGTAAACTGGCACGCCTGTCGGCCACCGACATGCAAAAGCGTGCCGAGAAATTACTTGATGATTTAGGGATGGCGGATCAAGAACATAAAAAGCCCGATCAATTATCTGGCGGTCAACGACAACGCGTAGCAATCGCCCGAGCAATGGCCAATGATCCGCTGATTATTTTGGCTGACGAGCCCACCGGTAATCTGGACTCCGTCTCTTCGGCTAACGTCAAAGAAATACTACGTGATTTGGCTAGCCAACAAGGCAAAACCATCATCACCGTGACCCATGATCCGGTATTTGCCAAAGCAGCCGATAGACGCATCGGCCTAGTAGACGGACGTCTTGACCCGAACTGGGTGCACCCTAACGCTCAATCTTAATTTATAGTGGCAAGTACAAACCGGATAGATTGATGCTTAACCAAGCCAAGGTTCCACCCAGCATCGCTCCTGCAACTACATCGGTCGGGTAATGCATACCCAACACTACTCGCGATAACGCCACCAGCATCGCAAATGTAATGACCAACCCACCCATGCCTGGCACATAGAAAGCAAACAAGGATGCGAAACACACCGCATGCAAAGTATGCCCGGAAGGGAAGCTATAACGATCCAGAGGGGCGACCCCCGCACTGATACCCAGATGGGAGATAAATGGACGTTCGCGTACCCAGCGCTGCTTGATCGACTTATAAAGTGCCACGCCAATGAGGCCGGTTAGGCTGAATTGCAAACACAACCGACCACCCCATATGCCATACAAGAAAGGCAACGAAAGTATCAGCGCATACCAGAGTACACCATCACCCAGGCGACTAATGGCCGCAAAAAACCGGCGTACGGAATTTTGTCGTGACCAGCGATTAAACTTCAAACAGAGACTTAACTCTGCTGTGTCAAACCGCCGAAACAATTCGAGCGAATTCACCGCAGGCATGGTATTTCCTTCAACAAGGCAGACCAACAACAATGCTCATGCTGCTACTTTCAGGGTTGTATGCTACGAAAGCATGAACATCATGTGACGGTTTTGTTAATGCCTGCGACACAACGGCATTATTCTTCTTTTAATTATTGTGCTTTTAATTTTGAATACAGACTGACCAACCTGCCCGTCATTTCAGCAGTACTCCAACTCGCCGCATCGCGTCTGGCTCCTGCAGATAGCGTTGCACGTTGCTCTTTATCAGACAGCAGCTTAACCAATTGATGCGCAAATATCGGCAACGCTTCCTCAACAATCACGGCCCCTTTGGCTGGCTCTAGAATATCGCGTGTACCCATGTGAGCCGTAGACAATACAGGCGTACCCTGCGCCATAGCCTCAAGCAACACCAAGCCTTGAGTTTCAGTGCGGGAGGCAAACACAAAGACATCCCCAGCGCTGTAGCAATCTAACAAAGTGGTATCACGATCCAAATACCCGATAAAACGGGTGGCTTCATTGATATTCAACTGTTCTGCCAACTGACGTAAATGCGGCACGGCAGGACCTTCACCAACAATCAACAGCAATGCATGAGGTAATTGCTTAAGCGTCTGCTGAAATGCACGCAACAAAAAATCGATGTTTTTCTCATGCGCAACCCGTCCGATGTACAACGCCACAGGTCGATCGGTGTCGATGCCGTGTTCATGACGAAAGCGAGCCCCGTCACCCTGCTTAAACTGACTGGCCTCTAAGCCAGTAGGCAAAATTGTAATCGGCGCCGCCACACCATAAGCACGCAACGCATCGTGCATCGCCCGTGAGGGCGCAATCACCTGTTGAACCGCATTGCATTGAGAAACGGTAAAGCGCCTGGCCACCCATCGCATTAATTGACGAGGTAGCAACGGTACATAGTGGTACAAATATTCTTCAAAGAAGGTGTGATAACTCTCCACCACAGGCAGGTTTAATGCCTTAGCCAGCGTCAAGCCCACGTAATGCGCCACGAACGGCGTCTGAATATGCAGCACATCAACGTTCAGCGCTCGCAGCCTTGGCAGCAGCTGCAAAATTTTTCCCTTAATCATGAAGCGATCTTCAGGGTCCCGAGGAATGAATCGCGACGGAATACGGATTAAATCGGCATCGGGATAGGTCTGATCGTAAGCCTCACTGTGTGGATAGTGCGGGACAATCAACGTGACACGATGACCTTGCGCCTGCAACTCGCGTCGAAAAGACCGTATGGAGGTGGACACGCCATTGACGCGCGAAAAATACACATCGGAAATCATCAACACATGCATGTTGTGGCGCTACTGTCTGTTATGGTGAAGATGCCAAATTACTACCGATGTATGACAATTAGGTTGCATTTCATCATCCGTGAACCCATTTGACGCATCACCTTCACGGCCACTAATAAATTTAGTTGAAGGGGGCATCGACCTAACCTGAGTACTCTATGGCTGCCGCCCCATTGATCAGCAGCACGATGGCAGAAAACATCGTTACATTATGGTTCTTTAGTTACTGCTGGACTAAAGCTGGATGCTATCGGATGGGAAAATGGTGGGCCGCCTCGGACTCGAACCGAGAACCAAGAGATTAAGAGTCTCCTGCTCTACCAATTGAGCTAACGGCCCAGCGTTGCGCTGAGATGGGGTGGACGATGGGACTCGAACCCACGACGGCCGGAATCACAATCCGGGGCTCTACCAGCTGAGCTACGTCCACCAAAACGTAGTCCGTGCAAAATTTATCTGCCTGCCGCACCGATGGCGCGCCCGGCAGGATTCGAACCTGCGACCCCCGGCTTAGAAGGCCGGTGCTCTATCCAACTGAGCTACGGGCGCTCGGTTTCGACACCCCTCACTTGCGATAACACTTAATGGTCGGGGCAGCAGGATTCGAACCTACGACCCTCTGCTCCCAAAGCAGATGCGCTACCAGACTGCGCCATACCCCGCCGGAACCGTGATTATCACAAACGTGCAAGATAGTGACCCCGCACGGGACGCGGAATCATACGGATCGACCCTGCAACCGTCAACGCAAATTAAGACTGAAAACCCTTCTAATTGATAAATAATTCGGCAACTTAGCGCCGCCGCCAGGTCGTGCCCTGCGGACCGTCTTCAAGCAGGATGCCGTGCGCCGATAACTCATCGCGAATTCGATCGGATTCCTTCCAGTCCTTAGACTTTCGGGCCGTAAGGCGCATGGCGATCAACTCATCAATTTGTGCGTCCGATAACTCAACCCCTTCCGTTTGAGCGGCAGTGCGTGCGGCCTTAGTCGAGTAGGCCTCTGGCCCACGTTTGGGTGCAGCCTTACGCAAAAATAGATCCGGCACCTGTTGAGCAATACCTAGCACGGAGGCCAGCGATACCAACTCACCTGCCAGCTCAGTCGACTGTGCAGTGCGGCCCTCGCTTTTGGCAATGTTGATTTCCTTAGCCACTTGCTGCAATTCGGAAATCGCCAATGGGGTATTGAAATCATCATCCATCGCCGCAGAAAAACGCTCACTCGCTGCACTGCGTACCACCTGCTGCGGCAACTCCAGTCCACGCAAAGCCAGATAGATGCGCTCTAAACCGGCATCCGCCATATCTAAATTATCAACTGAGTAATTAATGGGCCCACGATAATGACTGGACAGCATGAAATAACGGATGACTTCAGGATCGCGCACCCAAGCCAGTACTTCACGAATAGTAAAAAAGTTACCCAATGACTTGGACATTTTTTCGTTATCGACGCGCACGAAACCGTTGTGCATCCAGTAATTCACAAAGGGTGCATCGCAGGCACAACACGATTGGGCAATCTCATTTTCATGGTGAGGGAACATCAAATCCATGCCGCCACCGTGAATATCAAAATGCGGGCCGAGCAACTGCGTGGACATGGCTGAACACTCAATGTGCCAACCTGGACGCCCCTGGCCCCAAGGCGAATCCCATGAAGGCTCACCGGGCTTAGATGCTTTCCACAACACGAAATCCAGCGGATCTTGCTTGGCTTCATTCACTTCAACGCGCGCACCGGCGCGTAGGTCTTCCAGCTTTTTGCCGGATAGCTTGCCGTAGTCAGCAAACTTGGATACCGAGAAATACACGTCACCATTGGCAGCCGCATAGGCATGGCCCTTGCGCACCAAGCGGTTAACCATCGAGACAATAGCAGGCACATATTCGGTAGCGCGCGGCTCATGATCCCCTCGCTCTACACCCAATGCCGCATAGTCATCCCACATAGCACGAATAAACCGCGCAGTCAGGTCAGCAATAGGTTCATTATTTTCAGCAGCACGCACGATGATCTTGTCATCGATGTCGGTGATGTTGCGCACAAAGGTCACGTGATAGCCTAACGAACGCAGGTATTTGCGCACCATGTCGAACACAATCAGCATGCGCGCATGACCGAGATGACAGTAGTCATAGACGGTGATCCCGCAGGCGTACATGCGCACGGTGCCCGGCACCAAGGGCTTGAAGACTTCTTTGTGACCGCTGAGCGAGTTATGAATCTGCAACATGCTGGAAATCTTGGTAATGGCCAATACGGAATACAGGTTCGAATGGTAACGGAAAGCCAAGGGATTGCGCAGAACTTGCTGCACAGAACCTCATTCCCGCGTCACGTCGCCCACCCTTCCGCAGGACACAACGGGTAAACTGGACGGGTGAGCACCCTTTTCGTATCCGATATTCACCTCAATGGCCTACAGCCAGAAATTACTGAGCAATTTCTGGGGTTCCTGCGTGGCCAAGCGCGTCAGGCTGAAGCGCTGTACATTTTGGGTGACCTGTTCGAGTTTTGGATTGGCGATGATGACCCTGACCCAACCTATGAGCGCATTCAAAATGAACTCAAAGCCCTGACCGACAGTGGTGTTGCGTGCTATGTGATGCACGGCAACCGTGATTTTTTACTCGGGAATGCTTTCTGCCGCCGTACCGGCTGCCAATTATTAAAAGATGGCAGCGTGATTAACCTGTATGGAAAACAGGTCTTGCTGTGCCATGGCGATGTACTGTGTACCGATGACCTGGCCTACCAACGACTACGCCGCATTCTGCGTCATCCGCTCACCTTGGGTGTGTTGCGCGTCCTGTCCATCAAGCAACGGCAAGCGTTAGCCAACCGTATGCGCCACGAAAGCCGTAAACACACCCAACAAACCCACAGCACCATCATGGATGTCAATCAGCAAGCGGTCACACGTTATATGCAACAGGCAAAGGTGCAGTGGTTGATTCATGGTCATACTCATCGTCCGGCCGTTCATCAACCCGGCACCCACTCCACTGGCGGAACTCGTATCGTACTCGGCGACTGGCACCACCAAGGCAGCGTGCTGAACTGGTCCGCCCAAGGACACGAGCTGATCAGCCTGCCTCGCTGAGCTCCATCGGCAGCCCAGAATGGAAGCGAAACAACGGATCGGGTGACGTGATTAACTGCGCTTCAGCAGCACGCAAGTACTGTAATCGCTCTTGCCACTGACCCGAATAACGCTGCTCAGCCAATCGCAGATACAACCCATGATGACGGGCCTCAGACGCCGCCAGACCCGCATAGAAACTTTGCAACGGCTCACTCAGTCGGGGCGCTAAACCCATAAAACGCTCGCAGGACCGCGCTTCAATTAAGGCACCACACAACAAAATATCCAACAGTCGTGCAGGCTCTTCACGATGAATGACTTTGCGCAATGACTCACCATACCGTGAAGGAGGCAGACGAGTGAACGGCACCTTCAACTGCTGCATTAGCCGTTGCACCTGTTCAAAATGACGCAACTCTTCACGCGCGAGACGCGACATGCGCTCGGTCAGATCCATATCTTCCGGATACGTGAAGATCAGTGACAACGCCGTAGACGCTGCTTTTTTCTCACAATTTGCATGATCAACCAGCAAGATCTGCCAATGAGCCGCGGCATAGTCAAACCACGCATCGGGCGTAGGCTCCAGCAAGGTATCGGCAAATTGCAGTGGTAATGACATGGGTAAGATTCAAAGCTTAATGATGAAACAATTCTAACGGGTCAATTCGACCCATGCTTTCATCTCATCAAAGGTAGATATCAATTCTTGTGCCGTTTGAAAGCGATGCTCGGGGTTTTTAGCCATGAGACGATTCAACAGCGGCTGCAGCCACACTGCATGCATAGGAAGCTCTGGTATTGGTAGATGCCGATGCATATAAATCACGTTCATCACCGAATCGGACACATAAGGTCGCTTACGGGCCAGTAATTCATAGAGCATCACACCAATACTATACAAGTCACTGCGCACATCAACCAAACCACCATGACCCTGCTCAGGACTCATGTAGTAGGGCGTACCAAAAATACTGCCCAACTTGTCATGCTGAGTAGCAGCCTGTAATGGGAGCGCCACACCAAAATCAATCAATGCCACCGAACCCTCTGCACGCAGCATGATATTGCCGGGCTTGATATCGCGATGCAGTACACCCACTTGATGCACCACATCTAATGCGCGCACTACTTGCTCGGTATAACTTAGCGCTTCCATCACGCTCATCGATCGCTGAAGACGTTGCCGCAAATCACCGAGTGGGAAATATTCCATGGTAATAAAAGCATGATCATCAGCGACACCGAAATCATAGATATGCACGACATTAGGGTGAGTGATATCAGCCAACAGCTGATATTCACTCATAAAACGCTCATAACGCTCAGGAGCGTCCTTCGTGTCGTGGTGATGCACCAACACTTTTAGCGCAACGATCTCGCCTTCTTTCTCACTTTCAGCGAGATAGACCTTGGAAGATGCACCGCTACCAAGCGGCTTGATCAGGCGGTGACCACGAATCGAAATACCATCAAACTGACAAGCCTGATCTGCACACTGGCGTGCAGACAACAGAACAGCGGCACGCTTGCGTTGCTCACTGATCTCATGAAGTGCGGTAACAAACTGACGATGGCCAAATCGACCGCGAGCAAAACAGCCCTTAGCACCTAACTCTAAGCAGGCCTGATAGTGATCTTTCGTTAGGTAAAAATAAATGACCGGCGCAAACCCTGTTCGACCTGCCAGATCACGTAACCACTCCAAGCCCGCACCGGCCTCTACCGCGCCATCCAACAGCACGACATCGTATCCAGTAGCCTGAAAGGCCTCGTGTGGCCTGCCTCGCTCAACAGGGGAATAAATCTTACATACAATCCCTGACATGAAACTATCGAGGTGATGCTGAAGCAGGCGTCCGAACTCAATTTCATCCGTAATACACAAAACCCTGATCGACATTCATCTTCTCTCTGTCGAGTGCATTCCGAGCGGACGGTGATTCAGTGATACCTATACAGCTCTAATAGCCTTCATCTCACCCTTATTAGCCTGACGGCGTTTGGCTTTGGCCGCATCAGAACGCTCAATTTGCAGTTTTTCCAGATAATCAGCCGTGACGTCACCGGTCACGTACTCGCCAGAAAAACAGGACGTATCGAAACGCTGAATAGAGGAATCATGATGCTGACAAGCATGCACCAGATCATCAAGGTCTTGGTACAGCAGCCAATCAGCACCAATTTCAGTGGCCACTTCAGCCTCGCTGCGACCATGCGCCACTAATTCATTCACGGAAGGCATATCGATGCCATACACGTTTGGGTAACGCACCGCAGGTGCTGCAGAGGCAAAGTACACTTTGCGTGCACCAGCCTCGCGTGCCAAATCAATAATTTGCGCTGAGGTTGTACCTCGGACAATAGAATCGTCTACCAACAAAACATTTTTACCATGAAATTCCAAGTCAATCGGATTGAGCTTGGAACGGACTGATTTAGCGCGCTGTTCTTGGCCAGGCATGATGAAGGTACGACCGATATAACGGTTTTTCACAAACCCTTCGCGGAATTTAATGCCCAGTAACTGGGCAATTTGTACAGCCGCAGTGCGACTGGTGTCAGGAATAGGAATCACCACATCAATATCATGATCAGGGTACACACGTCGCAGCTTCTCCGCGAGCAATTCACCCATACGCAATCTAGCCTTATGTACCGAGATGTTATCGATGATGGAATCGGGTCGAGCAAAGTAAACGTATTCGAAGATACAAGGCGTATGTAAAGTAGACGACACGCATTGACGCGAATAGAACCGGCCCACTTCATCAATAAAGACCGCCTCACCCGGCGCAACATCACGTAACAGCTTAAATCCGGCAAGATCAAGCGCCACGCTCTCTGAGGCCAGCATGTATTCCGTGCCGCGGCTATTTTCACGCTTACCGATCACCAAAGGACGAATACCGTGAGGATCACGAAACCCAACAAGACCATGACCCACAATCAACGCCACCGCAGCAAAACCACCACGGCAACGTCGGTACACCGCATCCAGTGCTGCAAAAATCTCAGCGGCAGTAGCACGCGGAGTGCTAACACGTGACAACTCACTGGCAAAGACATTGAGCAACACCTCTGAATCGGAAGTGGTGTTGAGATGGCGGCGATCCTCACGCATCAATACTTCTGCCAGTTCCTGCGCGTTGGTGAGATTACCGTTATGAGCCAAACCAATACCGTAAGGTGAATTAACGTAAAAGGGTTGCGCTTCAGCGGAACTATCACAACCGGCAGTTGGGTAGCGGGTATGGCCAATACCAATACTGCCCTTCAAGGACAGCATATGGCGCTGTTGAAACACATCACGTACCAGACCGGTACCCTTGCGCATAAACAGCTCACCATCAAAGCAGGTCATGATGCCTGCAGCATCTTGACCGCGATGCTGTAACGCACTTAATGCGTCATAAATCAACTGATTAGCGGGCGCATTTCCAACAAAACCAACAATTCCGCACATACTTAAACTACGCCTCAACAGCCACTTCGGACTGCGCTTTCTGATATTTAACCGCGGACTCTGCAAAGCCCTTAATCCAGCCGGAAACTTCTACTGCCATCGGCATAAAGTGAGAAACGCGCCACCAGTGACTTCGGTCAAGTTGCACCTGCAACCCGAGCATCACGAGGATGGCAATCACGACGGCCCCACGAATCGCACCAAACAAAACCCCCAGCATTCGATCAAGCGTCAAACTGATGCCTGACTGGTGTACAAAATAACTGGCGATGCCCGCAATGATCCAGCCCAGCACCAAGATTGCAACGAACAGAAACAGGCGACCGGCCCAGATGTTCCAAGGTGACTCCTTTAACATCCCCGCCAAGTAAGGCTCGACCAGATAGGCGTAATGCCACGACAGCCATAAGCCACCCAACCAACTAAGTAGAGAGATAGATTCCCGCAAGAAACCACGGAAAAAGCCCAGCACCAACGAGACCAGCAAGATAGCTAACAGCAAATAATCGATGGCATTCATGCGGATCTGGGGCTCATTGATTTGGTTCAATTAAATGAGACGGTCACTGCACCGAATCGGGCCTGTGCATTCTAGCAAATTCGGCACCTGAATCTGCGGCGAGATTGGAATTTAAGCGCAAATTCAGCATTCGAAAAGAAACACACGCTAACGGAGAGAAACTACAGAAGCCCCAGGATAGGTAGCTTCAATTTTTTTCAGCGCAGTCATTGCCTCATCGCGGTCAGCAATCGCAGCGCTTCGTACCCGATATAAGGTCTTGTTGCCCGATTTAATCGGCGCCTGAGAGGCTTTCAATCCCATAGAAGCAAGCTTACCAATGACCTGCTGCGCCCTCTCCTTGGTACTAAAGCTGCCGATTTGAACAACCCACTGCTCTAGTTTGGCATGGGCGGTTTTTTTAGCTTCAGACACAACAGGTTTGTCTGGAGTCGCCACAGGATGCGCTACCACAGCAACGGGTGGCGCACTGCTGACGGCCTCACTCGAGTGACTAGAACTTTCCGAATGCGGGGCAGCAACCTGTTCAACAGAAGAAGACTCGCTGGAAGAGGTCACTGCAGCAACGACGGCTTGAGACGCTTCAACTGGAACAGGCGCTGAAGCTTGTACCGCAGGTGCACTGACCGTTGCGGATTGCAGATCGATTTGAATTGTCTTTAACTGTCCCGCGTTAGACGCATCACCCGATGGCGATAGTGATGAACGGGAATGGGTGCCAGAAAACATTTCCGGCACGAGAATAACAGCAATAACAATCAGTACTGCTGCACCCAATAGACGTTCTTGAAGTTGACGTTCCACAGTCGCGAAGTATAACGATTAGTTGCAATTAAAACTGCAACCAATCCAATGCCGGACCGACGGTCAAAAACGACCCGCAGATCACTATGCGCTGAAGCCCGTATTGATGAGACAAGCCTACCGCCTGCTCACAGGCACTGGCCATGGTCTCAGCACTACTCATAACCGACACCTTGAGGGCTTGCAAACGACTCGATAACACAGCGGCCGATAAGCCACGCGGCCCAGGAAGACTGACAACCAACCAATGATCAACTTGAGCGCCTAGCGCCAGCACCATGCCATCGAGATCTTTATCACCCATGACACCAATGATGCCTAAGGTTTTGATTCGCCTGAGGGTAGACAAATGACTGGCCAGTACCTGCGCCGACATAGGATTGTGCGCGACGTCCAACACCCACTCCACGTCACCCTGAACCTGCGGAGGTGATATCACTTGGAAACGGCCCGCTAATCGTGCAGTGCGCAAGCCAGCCTGCAGTCCATTGACCGAGACCGGTAACCGCTCAGCCAGCAAGTGCACCACTGCTAACGCAGTACTGGCATTTTCAAGCTGAATCGATCCGGCGATACCGAGGACAGGCAGATGAGTTAGGTGCACATCCCGCATCCACCAACTCCAGTTATCGCCCTGTGGCACATACCCATAATGCTCACCCAAATGGAACAAAATAGCGCCAACTGACTGAATACATTCAGCAATGGCGACGGGCATAGTTGACGAACCAAACACGGCCGGCTTGTTAGCACGATAAATCCCAGCCTTTTCTCTGGCAATGCTATTCAGGTCGGCACCCAACCATTCAGTGTGATCAAGACCGATAGAGGTCACCACGGCTACATCGGGATCGACCACATTGACCGCATCCAAACGTCCGCCCATGCCTACTTCTAACACCCACACATCAAGCATGGCGCTTTCAAAAGTCAGCAACGCCGCCAGGGTATTAAATTCAAAATAAGTCAGTGAAAGATCAGCGCGCGCCGCATCAATACGTGCGAACACACCGCATAGCTCAAGCGCAGTAATGTTTCGACCTGCAATCTGAATACGTTCGCTGTAGTGACGCAGGTGCGGTGAAGTGAAGGTGCCGACACGGTAACCCGCAGCACGATAGATACTCTCGAGTAAGGCGACACATGACCCCTTACCCTTGGTCCCCGCCACGGTGATAACTGGGCAGGAAGGCGGTTTCCAACCCAGCCGATCCAATACGATCCGTATGCGACCCAGTCCGAGATCAATCGAATGAGGATGCAGGGTTTCCTGCCAACTCAGCCAGTCTTCAAGTACATCAAATCGCATCGTGATTTACGGCACGCAGCAACCGGAACCCATCTAGTGAATCGCGCTGGGTTAACGGGCAGTTTTGCAGGCCATCAACTGGCAACGGTTTCTATTGGCGAGGGCAGATGCGTCAACGCCGCCAGCAACTGAGCAACTTTTTCACGCATATCACGGCGATCGACAATCATGTCTACCGCGCCATGCTCGAGCAGAAACTCACTGCGCTGAAAGCCTTCAGGCAGCGTTTCACGAACGGTCTGCTGAATAACACGCTGACCAGCAAAACCAATCAGTGCACGCGGCTCGGCAATATTGACATCACCCAACATGGCAAGACTGGCAGACACGCCACCCATTGTGGGATCACACAACACGGAAATGAACGGCAGACGCGCCTGTGCCAATTTAGCTAGAGCAGCACTGGTTTTAGCCATCTGCATCAATGAAAACATTGCTTCCTGCATGCGGGCGCCCCCACTGGAGGAAAAACAAATCAAGGGCTGACGATGCTGCAGGCAATATTCCACCGCCCTGACAAAGCGCTCACCCACTACCGACCCCATGGACCCACCTAGGAAATCGAATTCAAAGGCACAGGCCACCAGCTCTATATTGAGTACCTTGCCCGCCATGACGATAAGCGCATCGGCCTCCTCGGTACTTTTCTGTGCTTGACTGAGTCGATCTTTATATTTCTTGGTATCACGAAACTTCATCGGATCTTCGGGCGTGACGCTATCAGCCAACTCGACACCCGAATCAGGATCAAGAAAATCCTCTAGTCGTACTCTGGCCGCCAAACGCATGTGATGACTGCACTTGGGACACACGTGCAAATTACGCTCGAGCTCGGCTCTATACAGCACTGCATCACATGCAGCGCACTTCATCCACAACCCCTCAGGAACCGAACGCGTACGGCGCTCGGTCTTGATGCGCGAAGGAAGGATCTTGGCAAACCAGGTCATGGCGTAATCTCAACAAAAAGTTAGGCGCGGATGATTACCTCTTGCGCTCGCAAGGGCAAGCCTTGCTTTCAAACAGCCAGTGTGGCAATCGGTGACAAAGTGGGGCCCGGAGGCCACAGCGAACATACCGGTGCCGTGGGTAGGCCAAACTCAACAGGGTATTCAACACCAAACAGGTAAAGTCCAGCTGCAACGGCCGTGACGCCCCCCTGAGCACGATCACGGGCCTCCAGAACCTGTGCGGGCCAAGCGATGCCCTGCTTTCCGCGCCCGACTGCAATCAATACTCCGGCAATATTACGCACCATGTGATGTAAAAATGCATTGGCCGTAACATCAATGATCACATATTCATTGATCCGCGTAACCTGAATACGCTGCATATGACGAACGGGCGTGGGTGACTGACACTCCGCCGCACGAAACGAACTAAAGTCATGACGACCAACTAGACTTTGCGCCGCCTGATCCATCAACGCGGCATCCAAAGGTTCACGCACCCAACAAACACGATCGCGCAACAAGGCAGGCCGTGTACGAGTATTGAGAATCACATAGCGGTAACTGCGTGATAACGCGCCAAAGCGAGCATGAAAATCAACGCTCACTTCGCGGGCCCAAAGAACGCTGATCGTGTCTGGCATATTGGTATTGGTTCCCAGGCACCAAGCTCGCTCATCACGAATTGCCACGGTATCGAAATGAACAACCTGCATCGTTGCGTGCACGCCGGCATCGGTACGACCAGCCGCCACCACCGCTATGGACTCATCAGCGACAAGGGACAATGCTGATTGAACCGCTGCTTGTACGCCTTGCGCATGCTGCTGCCATTGCCAACCTGCAAAGGCGCTACCGTCATATTCTAAGCCGAGGGCAATTCTTAGCATGCAATAAGGCAACTCTGTATCCACACATAACAAACGAGGGAGCACGGCAATACCGGCTCCCTCGTCAGCACCAAATCAACAATCTAGCCTATAGATGATAACAGACGTTCCGCCTCCAGCTTCTGACCTGCAGACCCTTCTTCCAGTACTTCCTTCAAAATACTGCGTGCACCATCCGGATCACCCATATCCATATAGGCACGTGCCAAATCAAGCTTGGTACCCACCTCCGTCATGGTCGCAGGCTCAAATTCATCTAGATCAAAGTCATCATCGAACATTTCTGTACGACTGGTTTGCTGTATCGACTCATTGATCCCTGTAAAGCCACCCAAATCATGCAGATGATCAAGGTTAACTGTTTGACCGCCAACCGCGCTGTGAATACCCGTTTGGCCAGCATTGTGGCGAAGGTCTTCAATGGTGTCATCCGGAATAACTGTCGCCGTGAACGCTTGATCATCCTGGTTCAGCGTATACCTATCGTCTGCAACCATGTTTCTGGTATCAGCCAATGTCTGATCGGCATCAACAACCGGTACCCGCGTAGATTCGTCGAACTGATTGTCATCAAGATGTGCACCTTGGGCATGAATGCCACTGACATCTATGCCTATCTCATCTAACGCCAATTCAGCGGTTCGTTCTTTACTCTGCTGATCAGCGGCAAACAACTCACGATCCAGCTGTTCACGAACCGTTGCCGCGCCCTGCTCAGGAGCATGGAGAAAATCAAAAACAGCAGCGTGCTGACTCGATAAAGGCGACTCATCCACTCCGCGATTCGGCTCATCAAGAAGAAAATCAATCTCCGCATGATCACCCACTGCATAGTCGCTGCCGAGGCTTGAATCATGGTTAGTCAACGGCGAGGACTGATCGCCTTCAGGCGCATCAAACAGCTCAATATCGACATGATGCTCACCACCCTCAAGATTCACATCGACACGCTCAGCGACAGATGATCCTACCAAGTCAGCGGCAAACAAAGGATGATCAGGTAACAGTTGCTTACCCATGATCAAAACCTTATCCCATTCACCCACCGGAGCTAGATCACGGGTTGCGTACAACTCTTGCGCCACCACCACGAAGGCATCCTTATTACCGGAAACAAAGTAGATCTCCGCTAACTTGAGCTTCAAATCATGGCGCTCAGGTTGACGCTCAATAGCTGACTTGATGATTTCCGCAGCCTGATCATACAGTCCATACGACAGATGAAAATCCGCTTCAGAAATAGCATCGTGTTGATCGATATGCTCATCATCCTCACCACTGATCGTGATATCTGAAAGTATCTGTGATGCAGATTGAGGATCATCAATATTTACAGTTGCATCATGGTGAACATGAGTATCGTCCTGATTGATGGCTTCAGTTTCAGCCACTTCACGCTGCTGCTTACGTCGCTCATACAAGTAGCTTTCAGAATTAGGTTCTGCACTCGCATCCCCCTCACTTTCTTGATGAGCAACGGATTTGCGACGCCGCAACACCAGTAACAGGGCCACGATCAGAGCCAATGCCGCCGTAATTAACCATGATGTGTGCTCAGCCAGTTGCTGCAACCAATTAGCAGAAGCGGGTGGCTGTACAACATGACTCACTGCAGGAGGTACTGACTGCGGTACTGACTCAACAACGGCAGCAGCACTCGATTGCTCACTAGAGACTGCACTACTAGAAGTAGAAGCGTGTTCAGCCGCATTGCTTTCTGATTGCTCAGGGGTCAACTGCCGTTGCATCTGGGCAAGTTCAGTATTTTTCAAATCAAGCAATCGCTTGGCTTCGGCCAAATCCGACTCAAGCGTTTTAATACGCTCGTTAACTGGCTCGGGACTACTACTTGACTGGCTTGCACTGGCTTGACCATTAGCAGCCGCTGACTGCTCCGCAGGCACCAAACGCAAGCGCTCAGCGGCCGGTTGATCACCCACACGCTCATTACCAGCACGCCAAGTACCATGCTGCTGAGTAATCTCGGCCAGCGCCTCTGCATCAGAAACCGCCGCTATCTCATTAACAGGAGGAACACGCAGCACACTACCGGCACGCAACATGTTCATGTTGCCCGCAAAGGCCTGAGGGTTGGCTCGATAGAGCGCCACCATGGTTTGATTCAAGCTAACCTGACTATCGTGACTCAGACCACTGGCAATCTTCGACAGACTGTCCGCTGACTTCACGGTGTAGGAGGTTGGGTGTTGGCGCACCGGAACAGTTGAAGCGGACTCCGCAACGGGTGGTGATGCGGACTGAGCCGCTGGCGGCACAGCGTCAGACCCTCGAACAATCCCAACCGCTGGCGTCGAACCATTTGCAGCCTGTCCCGCTTGGGGGGACTGTATAACCGGAGAATCAACAGGAGCCGACTCCAGAACCGGTGGATCCAGCAATAAGGTGTACTCACGCAACAACCTACCGCCCGACCAGTTGATTTCAACCAACAGGTTAATAAACGGCTCATTGATCACAGAGCTGGAACTGACTCGAATAACAGGCCGAGCGGCTTTACTGTTATCCACACGCAACGAAAAATTAGATAAAAACTCAGGACGATCCAGCCCATAGCGTTGAAACGTATCAGAACTTGCTAGCGCTACTTGCAGAGTACTCAATTCATCAGCCGTGGCACTGACTAAATCGATATCAGCATTAAAAGTTTGGTTGAGCGCAGAATTCAGATGAATATCACCCAGACCCAATGCATACACAGAAAGCGGCGACACCAGCGCACCTGCTGCAAGAAAGCGCAAGGCTATCTTTTTCATGATCTCTCCAAAAACGACTGTCGCCACATGTGTCAGTCCTTACAACCACTTATCGGCCATAATATTTAACTTAATAACAGCGACTATAGCGTAGAACCCAATACCCGGCCAAATTAGGAGATCAGCGAGGCACTGCCTCCAACCATTGTTATGAATTAGGACGTAAATCACTGAGATATGACAATAAACAGCACCCAGATTAAGCCGAAAGTGGGACTTGGTTCGATTTAGCTGAAGCTCAATCAAGAAAACCGCAGAGGGATCAGGGAGGTTGGGGGCATTCCCACTGGCTTTACTCCGTCAGAACCCGTTCCGACCTACCCCTGCAAGGTTTCGCCTCCTCTTAACAAACATGAATACCGACCACAGAAGAGTGACTCAGCATTTTTTTTCACACTGGTAGGATCACGCTAAATTTAAGGGATCTCTAAATTAACTTGAAGGCTTGGCTAACGGACAGGGTTACCCACATTGGAAACCCTGCCCCATTCCGGTCGATCTGGATTGATCCCGACTCTCGACTCACGCCTGAAGCAAGATCCGTAACATACGTCGTAAGGGTTCAGCAGCTCCCCACAGCAACTGATCACCAACGGTGAAAGCACCAACATACTCCGGTCCCATCGCCAACTTGCGAATACGCCCGACAGGGATCTGCATGGTGCCCGTCACCGCCACGGGTGTCAGGTCTCGGATGCTGGCCTCACGAGTATTTGGCACGACTTTGACCCAAGCATTATCGGCAGCAATCATCGACTCGATTTCAGACACGGGTACGTCTTTCTTCAATTTAAAGGTTAAAGCCTGGCTGTGACAACGCATCGCGCCGATCCGTACACAAAATCCATCCACGGGCACTGCAGTCGAACCAAACCCGGCTCCCTGACCTAAAATCTTGTTGGTTTCCGCCATACCCTTCCATTCTTCTTTAGATTGACCATTGCCCAAATCTTTGTCGATCCAAGGAATCAGCGAACCGCCTAGTGGCACGCCAAAATTAGCGGTTTCTTCCGCTGAAAGGCTACGTTGTTTAGCAATGATTTTGCGATCTATTTCCAAAATCGCACTACTTGGATTATCAAGTAGCGTGCGTACTTCAGCATTCAAGGTACCGTACTGAGTGAGCAACTCACGCATGTGTTTAGCACCCCCGCCGGACGCCGCCTGATAGGTCTGGGTGCTCATCCATTCAACCAGCCCTGCCTTGTACAACGCACCCACCGCCATCAACATGCAACTGACAGTGCAGTTGCCACCAATCCAATTCTTACCGCCATTGGCGAGGGCATGTTTAATCACCGGCATGTTCACCGGATCCAGCACGATCACTGCATCATCTTGCATACGCAAGGTGGACGCCGCGTCAATCCAATGGCCGCTCCAGCCGGCAGCACGCAGCTTAGGAAATACCTCAGAGGTGTAATCCCCACCCTGAGCGGTGAGAATAATGTCACAACGCTTCAGCGCTTCTATACTGAATGCATCTTGTAATTTCGTTTCATTTTTTGCCAAGGCTGGCGCTGGACTACCGGCATTCGATGTTGAAAAAAACACCGGTTCAATCAGATTGAAATCACCCTCAGCGTGCATGCGCTCCATCAATACAGAGCCCACCATACCTCGCCAACCGACCAAACCCACAAGTGCCATTTCGTTACGCCCTGTCAAAAAATAAACGCGAAGTATAAATAAGCACTCCACGAAAAGCAGAGGCTTATTATATGGGATCAGTTAATCTTGGCCCGTGACGAGTGACGCCCAGACCTGGCAACTTAGAAAAAACCGGACCGTACGGAGCGCCCTATGCGAACAGGCCTCATCGTTTTTGGACTGATCGTGCTGTTCATGGCAGGTGGACTGTTAGCATTTTGGCGAAGCGGCAAACAACCTCTCCCCAAAAACCTCCCACCACCATTACCAGATGATGACCCGCACTGACTGACGTGACTGCACGGCTTAGAAATTAACGGCCCAGTACGATTGTCCGACAAGGAAACGGATGATGGAGTATGGTGTACGCATGACCCAGCCCCCCGCAGCATCCGACGTAGTGACTGCAGTTGAATATCAACTGCAGTCAATCGATCCCACGAGCACACCCCATGGCGGTGAAGGCACTTGGTTCAGGTATGTGATTGCGCAGGGCAGCAATCTGATCACGGGCCTGCATGCAGGCAATGAGGCACAGGTCGATTCTGCCGTGCGGGAAATGGTAGAGCGCCTGAACGAGCGACGCACCGGTAAAACCCGCCCTAGAATCAAATCTCCCGCAAAATAAACAGGACGCCAAACGGATATAATCGATTGAATAAGATTATTTTCGAGTGATAGCTGGCGTTGCACAGACTACGTCGGCATTCTGTCCCCGATGACGCAGCGCATGATCCATCAGCACCAGCGCCAACATGGCTTCAGCGATTGGCGTTGCACGTAAGCCCACACAAGGATCGTGGCGGCCGGTCGTGACCACCTCAACCACCTCACCCTCTACATTAACCGTATCACAGGGCAGACTAATGCTCGACGTAGGCTTCAGAGCCATGCTCACCAATAAGTCCTGGCCCGATGAAATACCTCCCAACACGCCGCCAGCATTGTTAGAGCTAAAGCCTTGGGGAGTCATCACATCACGATGTTGACTGCCCTTCTGTTCCACACTGGCAAAACCTGCGCCGATTTCCACGCCCTTCACCGCATTGATGCTCATCATGGCATAGGCAATTTCAGCATCTAAGCGATCAAAGATAGGCTCCCCCCATCCGGCCGGAACTCCAGTGGCCATAACGTTAACCCGAGCACCAATAGAATCCTCCTCACGTCGGATGGCAATCATGTATTGCTCAAGTTCGGCAATGCGCGAAGGATCAGCACAGAAGAACGGGTTGTCATAGGCAAAATCAATATTAGGTGCATCCAACTTGATCGGCCCCAACTGGGCTAAATAGCCACGAATCACCACGCCATAACGTTGCAGCAGGTATTTGCGGGCAATCGCACCAGCCGCCACGCGCATGACCGTCTCGCGTGCCGAAGATCGCCCACCTCCACGATAATCACGGAAACCATACTTCTGCTGATACGTGTAATCGGCATGCCCAGGGCGAAACCGATCTTTAATCTTGTCGTAATCACGAGAACGCTGATCGGTATTTTCAACAATCAAACCAATCGGTGTACCCGTGGTTTTACCCTCGAAAACACCCGACATGATCCGCACACGGTCCGGCTCCTGACGCTGACTGGTAAAACGCGATGTTCCTGAACGACGGCGCTCCACATCGGCCTGGATGTCTTCTTCATTGATTTCGAGTCCAGGAGGACAGCCGTCAATGATGCAACCCAGACCTGGCCCGTGACTTTCGCCAAAGGAGGTGACGGTGAACAATTTGCCAAACGTATTACCGGACATAAAAACCCGCACTTTCTTGCGCGCTTGTGATAGCGACGCGTTCAACTGACATGTCTTGAGGTCGCATTGTAGCGACTATTAGGCCACTCCCGCAGCCAAAGCGGCACGGTGCTCCTTGAGCTGTGCGGCAGTCAGCACAAAAACGCCGCCGCCACCGTACTCAAAGTCCAACCAAATGAACGGCACAGTAGGATACGCCTCAGCCAGTGTCACTTCAGAATCTCCCACCTCAACCACCAGCAGTCCATGGGGCTGCAAATGAACTTCAGCTTCCGCCAAAATGCGCCGCACGACATCCAAGCCATCCGGCCCGGCCCGCAAACCCAACTCAGGTTCACGTAAATACTCAACGGGTAATTCATCCATTTCGGCGTGACTGACATAAGGTGGATTAGAAACAATTAGGTCGTAGCGATCTGCAGAGACGGCACTAAAGACATCCGAGCACACCGCATGCATACGCGCAGTCAATTGATGGCGCTCAATATTGATCTGCGTAACCGCCAATGCATCCGGCGAAACATCCGCAGCATCCACTTGCGCCTCAGGGAAAGCCAGCGCACAGGCTATGGCAATACAACCAGAACCGGTGCCAATATCCAACACGCGCCTGACACACTCTGGCTGCAACCAAGGCTGAAACTGAGCATGAATGAGCTCAGCAATAGGGGAACGCGGCACCAACACGCGCTCATCGACATAAAATTCATGGCCCGCAAACCACATACGCTGAGTCAGATAGGCCGCCGGCAGGCGCTCATCGATACGCCGTTGCACCAAAGCACGCGCCCTGCCAATGCTTACGTCATCTAGCAACTCAGCGTAACAGCCTGGAGCCTGATCATGTTGTAACCCCGCAGCAAAGAACACCAACTCAGCGGCTTCGTCTTCAGGATTGTCCATGCCGTGACCGTAAAACAAATCGGCCTGAGCCAATTGCCGACTCAGCTCGACCATCAATGCTTTAACCGTTAATACCATGCAACCTCATAAACCATGATGAAGGCAAGAACCTTCATACATGCCATAATTACAACCCCACGCTCAGCCCCATGCCCAACATGCCCAAATCACGCGTACCCATGTTCTCTGCGATCGCCATTGTAGCGATGGTACTGGGGGCGTGGTCAGCTCAATTCATGCGCAACGACCCACCAACTATCACATTGAGCAGCGGCACCTTACTGCATCCGCCCCGTACTGTGGCAGACTTTCAGTTAATTAGTCATCGTGACGAGTCGTTTTCGCAGGCACAACTGCTGGGGCACTGGAGTGTGCTGTTCTTCGGTTACACCAACTGCCCTGACATTTGCCCCACCACCCTCAGCGCACTGACGCAAGTCAAAACATCACTGGCTAACCTGCCTAGTAACCAACAACCGCAATTCATCTTCATCTCAGTAGATCCAGGACGAGACACCACCACGCAAATTAATCACTACGTCAGCTTCTTCGATCAAACTTTTATCGGCCTAACAGGCACACCCGAACAACTCGATAAACTCACTCAATCCTTAGGTGTACCGGTCATCATTCAAAAACAAAACGATGCTCACTATACCGTGGATCATGCTGCCACCTTATTCTTAATCGATCCTAAAGGACGCATGACAGCCATTTTCTCACCGCCTCACACCGCGCAAACTCTTGCCAAAGATTTGCGAAACGTCATCCAGCAGACCCCATAATGACATCACCTCTCACCGGTACCACCCGCATTGGTGACGAGCTCTTTGCGCTCGCACAACAGCTATTACCAAAGCATTTATTATCTCGTGCGATATATGCACTGATGCGACAACGCCACCCAATATTACGAACGCTAAGTATCAAAATCTTCTTGCGCTTTTATCACATCGACATGAGTGATGCGGTACAAAGCGATCCTATGACTTATGAAAGCTTCAATGCCTTTTTCACACGCGCTCTTAAAAAAGACGCTCGCCCCATTGATCTAGACAGACAGATCGTAGTCAGCCCTGTCGATGGCACCGTCAGCCAGTGCGGCGCTATCAATGGTGACCAAGTCATCCAAGCAAAAGGACATCATTACTCGTTGCTGGCATTACTTGGCGGCGATAAACAGCTCGAGCAACGCTACCAAGGCGGTCACTTTGCCTGCATCTATCTTGCACCTTACAACTACCACCGCATGCACATGCCGCTGGCTGGCACTGTACAAGACACGCTATACGTACCGGGTGAATTATTTAGCGTGAATGCCGCCACGGCACGCGCTGTTCCTGGATTATTTGCTCGCAACGAACGTGTTATTTGTAATTTCCTCACTCATCAGGACTCACAATTCGCCATGGTGTTTGTGGGTGCGCTATTTGTCGGTAGCATCGAAAGCGTCTGGGCAGGTGAGATCAATCCGCCACCACGACGTTGCGGTGCGCCAATGCATATTTCACAAGGAGCGGGCCACACCTTAGAAAAAGGCGATGAGGCTGGTCGTTTTAATATGGGATCGACCGTTATCCTGTTATTTGAGCCGAATCAAATTGTTTGGAATGCAGATATTAAAGCCGGTGCCGTGGTACGTTTGGGTGAGTCTATCGCCCGACTTGTGAATGCAGCTTCAACCGAACAGACCGCCCATGTCTGAATGGTTACCGTCAGCCAGTCTGGCCACACTGAAAACAAGAGCAAAATTACTGCAGCTCGCTCGCGCGTATTTTGCAGAAACTGAGACGCTTGAGGTTGAAACCCCAACGCTATCTCATGCCGCCGTCAGCGACATTCATCTATCTAGCATCCAAGCACAAGTATGCGGCAAACAAGCCTTCCTACATACCTCACCAGAATATGCGATGAAACGACTGCTTGCAGCAGGCAGCGGTGACATTTATCAGATAGTGCGCGTCTACCGCGACGGGGAATTAGGCCGCCATCACAATCCTGAATTCACGATGATTGAATGGTATCGACTGGGTCTTGATCATCACCAACTGATGGATGATGTTGAACGACTACTGCAGCGTCTTATACCGGATCGCTGCTTACAGCCCAGTGAACGAATCAGCTATCAAGAAGCATTGCTCCATCACGCGAAGATTGATGCACTAAATGATGACACTGCGACTATTTTAGCCAGCCTACAACAGGCAAACATTGATGTACCGAGACCGCTCCACCAAGATCGCGATGGATTACTAGACCTCATCATGGCCGTACAAGTTGGCCCCTTACTAGGCAAAGATAGTCCAACCTTTATCTATGATTATCCTGCATCGCAGGCATCACTTGCCCGGGTCCGCGGCCACGTAGCCTCTCGCTTTGAGTTGTATTTAGATGGCCTTGAATTGGCCAATGGTTTTCATGAGTTAGGTGACGCTGTGGAACAGCAACAACGATTCACTCAAGACCTAGAAGAGCGGCAACGCCGCAAACTACCCCTGATGCCTATGGATGAGCATTTCTTGTCAGCCCTGCAACATGGATTACCCGCATGTGCTGGCGTAGCGCTGGGTTTTGACCGAGTCTTGATGTGCGCCACGGGTGCGCGTCATATCGATGAAGTGATCGCCTTTAGTTACACGCGAGCTTAAAAAATCAACCCCGACAAACCCTTGCTATCAAAAGAAAGCCTGCAGTCACGCAAACCACAGGCTTATTAGAAATACTATTCGGTCACCGTAATGGTGATTTTCTTGGAGACCATAGGCTCAGCATTAGGAACATGCAGATAATCACCCAATAATAGCTGTAGCGTATGCTTACCTGGTGGCAGGGTCAGCGTTGTTTCTGTTTGTCCTTTACCAAAGTGAATGATCTTGTTATCAATCATACCGATCGGTTTACTCATGTCCGTAGGCAAATCAGTATCAACAAACAAATGATGGTGGCCTGTGTTGTCCATCTGTATACCAGCAGGCGCAATGCCCATCCCCTTCAGCCCAAACCGAACCACCACGGGATTCTTAACGGCAGCGCCATCGGCGGGTGCAATCAGATAAACCTCCGTGCCTGCTGGGGCAGCAGAGCGCGCAGGCATCTGGGCAGCAGCAATACCCACAGTTGAAGCCACCAAAGCAATCGACAACACTAATTTTTTCATTTCATCCTCCAATGCAGTGAGCACTTAGTCGTTGAAAATTCATTTTTGTGTATTAAAAAACATAATGATCGATAAATTGAGCCGAAACCGTCAGTCCTGACAATTATTTGCATATCAGCCTATATGAGATTCTGCCGAACTAGAATCAGCGTGGCTGTCAATGTAACGCACCACACATCGAAATGACAATGAAACGCTATTTGCGAAAAATAAAATACACCGCGCCCATCATGCACAAAGACGCCCACAAATAATCCAGCTTGATGGGCTGGCGCATATACAAAACAACAAAGGGGACAAACACACTTAACGTGATCACTTCTTGAATGATCTTCAACTGTGGTAATGTCAGCACGGTGTAACCAATACGGTTGGCGGGCACCTGCAAGAGATATTCAAACAACGCGATACCCCAACTCACAAACGCCGCCACATACCAAGGCTTGGATGCCAAATTTTTTAAGTGCGCGTACCACGCAAAAGTCATAAATACATTGGAACACACCAATAACAGCACAGTACGCCATGTGACCGCCATGCTTTAGCACTCCACGCCTAAATCACGCAAATACTGAACAGTTGCCTCAGGTGAACGGTGGTGAACTGCATGCCAACCACGCTGCTTTGCAGCATTCACATTAGGCAACAAATCATCGACGAACACTGTACGCTGTGGCTTCAGATTAAACCGCTCTTCGGCCAATTGGTAAATTCGAGTGTCCGGCTTGATGACGCCCGTCTTAAAAGATGGCATGACATCATGCACAGCACCTATCAGGTCATACTTCGTATTCAAGTGCGCCCAGTGCAAATCACCTACATTACTTAGCAGGTATACGCGATATCGCTGCTTCAGCTGCCGCGCCAATGCAAACATCGGCAATACCGGATCAAACATACCCAACCACTCACGATGAATTTCACTGCGTTCTACACTAGGCGTCAGCGCATGCAAACGATCCACCAAAACATGGCCATCAAATTCACCGCGCTCATGCGCATCCAGATCAATCGCCGCTATGACTTCCGGCATGGTGTATGACCGAGAAGACCGCCCTATACAACTGAGCAGAGACTCAAAATCTAGCGCCACCAGCACACGCCCCACATCAAAAACAACGGTATCAATAGGATCAGAATGATTGGCTTTCATCACTTACATTACCCCTTACATTCGCTGTTCTTAACCAAACAATGCACAGCACCCTAACGGGGCACATCCCATCGCTGCAATCGCCATGGGCGGGCTTGCTGATCAAGCCGTAAAACAAAATCGAAGCAATCGACAGCAGTACACAGTTCAAAATCCGCCAGTGGCGCGTAGGCCTGGCATTGAGAATCAAAAAATTTTGCTGCCGCGGGCGCCATCCGCAACCGTTGCTGCAAATCATCTAAGGGGAATGCTTCACCGCGCAACAGCGATACCAGCAGTTCCGCACACAGGTCATCTTCGAGACAGCGCTCGCGCGCCGCATAGCCCATTCGCACTAAGGTCACTTGTTGGGGTGAGCGCTGCTTAATGTAACGCACAATAGCGGATGCATTAACTAACGCTCCTGTTAACACCTCATCGGCATGTAACGCATTGATCAATCCTTGAGTACCAGCATGCGTGGTATGAATAACCTCTCTACCGGCCAACTGCCAACGGCTCAATTGTGCAGGGGAATTACCACCATCAAACCCTTCCAAGGGTTGCGCATGACGCTCCCCAAGCAATAACCGCATGGGCCGTGCCTGCTTAAGTTGCCAAGCCTCAGTGACTTCAGCGACAGGAAATATCGCCGAAACACCTGCATCAAATGCGTAAGCCGCTAAGGAAAAGGCGCGAAATACATCAATAATGACAGCGATACCGCGTGCCGCTTTGGCTCCCTCAACAAAATCATTCACCACAATCTTCATATCAAATCACTAAACCACCGCTAGAATATCAACATGCCCAATCCCAAGATCACATTGTGCCTGATTTTAATTCTGACGCTTCAGTCTCTTGGCATATTCGTTACCAGTGATGCACTAAGTGCTAACAAGCCAAGTGCAGATCAAGATGCCCCTCAGTTTATTCAATCGATATTGAACAACAAACAGTCGTCCTTACTCCATAAAAGCGACTTCAGCGAGGAATATGCAGTACTGGCCACACTGTACTCACCCAATAGCACCACGCCACTTTGGTTTATCAATGATAGAGTCACGCCCTCTGCGCTGGCACTGCTCAATGTATTAAATCAGGCTGCGACGTATGGATTGAATACGGCAGACTATGAAGCCAACTCACTGACCGCTCATCTGATGGATTTATCTAGACCTGGAAAGTCGATAACAGCTCAACAGCAGGCGGCACTCGACATCGCAATAAGTACCGTCGCCGTACGCTTCATTCGCCACCTTCATTACGGCCGTATTGACCCACGGCAAGTCGGGTTCAACCTTCCAATCACTCGCAATCAGGAACTGGATGTTGCATCCACATTAATCAACCTTTCTAAAAGCCATGATCTTTACACGGACATAGAAAAGCTGGAGCCCCAATTCACGCACTATCGTTTACTGAAATCCGCTTTGACACGGTATCAAACCCTGGCCGAACATCCCGAATGGGTACAGCTGCGTAAACCCACAAGCACTTCTATCAAACAGGGTGACAGTTATAGCGATGTGCCCGCCCTTCGTCGTTTACTACTTGCAGAACAGGATTTAACCGCAAGCGCTACCGAAACAAACAACCACACTGAGTTAGACGATACCCGGTTCGACCCCTTGCTGGTTCAAGCCCTAAAAAATTACCAATTCCGACACGGACTGACTGCTGATGGAATTCTGGGCCCACAGACCTTCAAGGCGTTAACCACCCCCTTCTCTAAACGGGTTCAGCAAATTGAGTTAACACTAGAAAGATGGCGCTGGTTACCGCCTCTACAATCGCCCATGATCGTGGTGAATATCCCGCAATTTAAATTATTTGCATTCAAGTCTACAGACGATACTGAAGCCAATTTGCTACGCATGGAAGTGATTGTGGGACAGGCTTTCGAGCATACTCAAACACCAGTTTTTCTGGGCGAGATGAAGTATATGGTGTTTCGCCCTTATTGGGATGTACCACTCAGTATCACCCAGCGCGAACTGCTGCCGAATATCCGACGCAATCCCAATTATCTTGAACAACACCATTTCGAGTTGGTCAAAGGGCAAAGTGACCAATCTCCTGTCGTACCGGCAACCTTAGAAAACATCAACCAACTTGCCACCGGAAAAATCCGCATTCGACAACGTCCCGGCGAGGACAATGCGCTCGGTAATATCAAATTCATGCTGCCAAATAAGTACAACGTCTACTTACACTCCACACCAGCACAACAATTATTCAATGAATCCCGCCGTGCTTTTAGTCATGGCTGCATTCGCGTGAGCAACACGCTAGCGCTGGCGGAATATGTACTGAGTAACGCTGCCGAACCTTGGCATCAAGAAAACATAACGGCAGCCCTACAAGGCGAGGCCAACCAGCGCGTGAATTTGATTAAACCCATTCCCGTTATGATTGTTTACGGTACGGTCATGCCGTTAGAGTCTGGGGTTGTGCAGTTTTTCGAGGACATTTATGGACATGACGCCAAACTCGCCGCACTACTGTGATACGCAGCGGTTGCTAGACCGCTAGCCTACCCAACTGCGAATCCTTCCTGTATCGACATGCACAAAATCCGACTTGGCATAAAAGCCCACACCACCCCGCTGATGCGTTAGGGCCAACTGCTGCAACTTCTTAGACGAAAAGCCACTGATGCGAATATCTATGGCCTTACCTTCTATGTGCAAACTCTTCTGCGCAACCTCGGAAGAACTTTTCCGCAGCAACGCATTGGTTTGTGGTGATCGATAAGCAGAAATGACTTCGAAGGTTGCATCGCGGTCCGCGAGGTCCTGCAACTCATACAGAATATCCAACAGCCCCACGTCCATACCGATCATCTCATTAGTGCGAAAATCACGTAAAAAATGATTGAGTGGCGCCAGGCATTGGCTTTGAAAGGCGCCGTCACACCAGTAATTCACAGCCAGTGTTTCGCCAGTATGAGTGTGAACAAAATGCAGGGACCGATCAGCTGCAGGATTTGACCAAGGAGTCTGCGCGCGCAAACTCGCAAAGGGACTTAGCAAGGCCAAGCTAGCAGCCATACCGAGCAGGGAACGTCGGGTGATCAGAAATTCTGAAGGCTCAACGGGTGGAGTCATGACGCACCGTAAGCAGAAGATAAGCAGTAGCTAACCCCAAATGACAGGTCATTAGCAAGCCCTGATTCTACAAATCAGACCCAATACCCAATTTAAATGGCTCGCGCTGGAGATACAGCGCGTGACAACAACCCTTAGGGCCTAGCGGCGGCGCTGTAACTTAACGATACGGCCTTCAGCGGCAGGACGCTCGTTGACTACCACCACTTTAGCGCGGCGGAAGAAATTGAAATCCGTCGCGCTGGCCCAGGTATACGCACCCATCATTCGGCCCACAATCAAGTCGCCGATATCCAACTCAGGCAGCTCGATATTGTCATCAATCACGTCAATAGAATCGCAGGTGGGGCCCGTCAAGACACTCGGGAAGGTCAGTGAACTGTCTTTTAAGGCTGACACGGGGTACTTGGCATGATCAAACATCTGACCGCTGTAAGAGCCGTACACGCCGTCATCCAAGTAATACCACCAACGGCCATCGCGTTTAGCCTTACCCATCACCGTAGACACCGCAATACCCGCTGGAGCCGACAGGAACCGGCCCGGCTCAGCAATCAAGCGTACATGCTTTGGCAATTTAGCCAACGCCTCACGAATCGGGGCACAAAATTCGTCAATCGGCGCAACGTGCTCGTTGTAGGCCACCGGAAAACCACCACCAATATCGAGCACTTCAAGCGCTGGCAGACCGACCAATAACGCTTCACCAATGAGGTTATTACAGGCATTGATCGCCTCAACATACTTTGACGGCTCGCAGGCCTGTGAACCCACGTGAAAACTCAAGCCCTTCACACGCACGCCCAATGAACGGGCTAACTCCAGCAATCCGAGCACCGCACCGGCTTCACATCCAAACTTCTTAGAAAGATCTACCACCGCATTCGGACTGCGGAATGACACACGAATCAGTAATTCAGCACGCTTGCGATAGCGAGCAAATTTACGCACTTCATCGGGATTGTCGGCCACAAAGGTAGTCACGCCGTAACGCAGGGCATCACGAATGTCACTGTCGCGCTTGATGGGGTGAGTATGAATACAACGCTCTGGAGCAATACCTGCGGTCTTGACCAATTCCACCTCGCCGGTGGTGGCCAGATCGAAGAAAGCCCCTTCATCACGCAGACAAGCCACCACAGCGGCATGCGGCAGCGGCTTAAGCGCATAGTGCAGATCAACACCGGGCAAGGCTGCAGAAAGAGCGCGGTACTGACGACGCACTTGTTCGCAATCGATCACCAACAATGGCGAACCAAAGCGAGCTGCGAGCGAACGGATTTCGGCCTCATTTAACGCTGTCGCGTCATGATCAGTTGCCGATGAATAGTGAGACAATGCCTGTACGGCTGCGCGGGGTAACACCTGTGTATACCTCTACCAGT
>CANGJP010000016.1 GCA_947454465.1 Pseudomonadota bacterium | reverse complement strand
TACAAGCATTGCCACGGTGCACTAGAAAACTGATCTAAATCATGCCCCATGCACCCAAGCCTGCTATCCATGTTGTGGCAGGTGCCTTAGTGTCGTTGCAAGGTCAGATACTGATTGCGCAACGACCTGAGGGAAAACATATGGCTGGGGGATGGGAGTTTCCCGGTGGCAAGATAGATAGTGGTGAGACACCACTGGCGGCATTAAGGCGAGAACTAGAAGAAGAATTAGGTATAGAAGTACAACGAGCCCAGTACTTGGTCAGCTGTGATCATGAGTATCCCGACCGAGTTGTTCACTTAGAGTTATGGTTAGTTACTGAGTTTAAGGGTGAACCAAAACCATTAGATCATCAGGCTCTACGGTGGGTTAGTGTAGATCAGTTAGCAACTGCTGATCTATTACCGGCAGACCAACCACTGATAGAAGCGTTGATCAATAAGCTTGGTTAGAGCGTTTGTATAAAAAATAATTAGACCACTTGGAGGTCACAGCACTCAACTTCTGACTGCACCATTGATCAATACGTAGCAAAACTAATGAGTGTGTTTTGCAAATGTTAGGCAAAAGTTTTGCAGATGGGTTGGTGGAGCATGAGGTGGGTCAGTCTGTGATCTCGCTAAGTAATGTTAATAATTCAAAGTGGTGATAAGACGTATTTTGATAGGAGCTAATAGTTAGTAATCAGTGATATTGCGCCTTATAGCTATTCAGGAAATCAACCCAGCTATTCATATTGGGAAAGCCTATGGTTGAATAATATTTAAAGTCAGAGTCGTATTCTTTGTTTCCATCAAAAGTACTTATGGTTATGCCATGAGCTCTTTTGTATTCAATAGCATGATGCTCATCTAAAACAGATTGCTTTACTGCATTCATTACAGCATTGCTTTTTGCTTTGAGGCTTATATCGTCTGTGGCATGACTGATATTATCAACCAAGTCATATAAGTCTTTATCTAAAGGGGCATCAGTAAATCCTTTTGCTTTTCCGAAAGCGGTCTTATAAGCTCTAAATCTATTAGTTAAGTTGCTGTGCATATAACTGAATAAGTCATTTAATGACACAAATAGCGGGATGATTCTGTCGTCAACTGCTACCGCGAACCATGTTTTTTCATCAGATGCGCTTCGGCTGCTAGCAATCGCCAGTTGGTCGGCAGTCATGTCTGGGTATAGTGTTAATGCTTCGATGATCTTGCTGTAGTCAATTCCGCTCCAATCTACGAATTCCTGAGAGCTGGTAACTGCTGTTGCATGCCCATGCCACATTGCATCAACTTCTAATGAAGCCATATTGCATCCGTCGTAGCCGACTAAATCAATAAAGCCTATGGATGGCAAAGCCTGCCTGAGTTCGTCCATATCTAAGGAGTCTTTGTCTGTGTCATCCTCCATTACATATCCGGGATGCCAATTCCAGCCATGACCCCAAAAGTACAGCGCATAGTGCTCAGCTGGGTATCTGTTTTTTGACCAAGTAACAAAGTCAATGAGGGTGTTTTTGTCGCCCATATTTCGCTCACCCCAGTCAGCAATCGCGCTTTTAGAGTCAGCCAGCATTCCATTTTCTATGTGGAACAGTTTAGTGCTTTGCCAGTCATCGCGACTCTGGTCGTAACCGGGCCCCCGATCCGCTAGCGCCACAACCTGTATGCTTTTCGAAGAGCCCGTTTTTGCTAATTCATGTTCAATGTCTTTGACTATATATTCCTCCAAATCATTGTCACCAGACATATACAGCATTATTGTCCAGCTGCTTTTTTTCGGTAATTCTGGTTTGGGGGCTTTAATATTTTGGTCGTTTTTCAAGATGAAAAGAGATATTGCGATTATTAGAGTGACTAATAATACTGAGATGCCACAAGCAAAAAGACTTATGCGGAATTTCATTGGATCGACCCAAGTAAAGGTATGAATGAAAGTATTATCCGTTAACATTTCATATTATGCTTTCGCTAATAGAATTTAGAGATTTTTAATCTTATTAAAACTATTTCCTGTCCAGTCACAAAACTTATAAGAGACATCAGATGCCTTCCGAGCCGCATAAGAACAGACATACACGCCGTGAGTTAATCGGCGGTGTATTCGCCGCGGGTGCACTTGCTCTTGCGCAAGGTGCAAAGTCAACTGAAACTGAGCTTTACGACTGCATTGTTATTGGGGCAGGCGTGGCTGGATTAGCGGCAGCAAAAAAACTTCATCAGGCAGGACAGCGGGTAGTAGTTGTAGAGGCGAGGCAGCGTATCGGTGGACGAGTTTGGACGGATACTATTGGCTCCGATGTCTCTGTAGATCTAGGAGCTCAATGGATTCATGGGATTAGTGGAAATCCGCTAGCAGAAATAGCCAATTCCAATGCACTTACGACCTTTATGACTGACTATGACTCTAGAAATATCTACAGTAGTGATGGTGCTCAGTGGTCTGAAGAGCAAATCGAGACTTCTGAGCAGCTCTTTAGGCGAGTAAATGGTTCGGTGAATCGACTGAGAAAGGTTTATCGAGATCAGCACTCATCTGACGTTCCTTTGGAAACAGTATGGAATTCTGTGGTGGCTTCCAGTGTTTTAAATGATAGTCAGCGACAGATGTTAGATTTTGAGGCCAATTATGAAATTGAGCATGAATATGCTGCTGATCTCAGTCAACTGTCCTTTTACCACTATGATCAGGGTGCAGATGATCTAGGGGGTGATGTTGTATTGCCAAAAGGATATGTACAAATTCCACTGTGGTTATCAAAGCAGTTAGATATTCGTTTAGGTGAAGTCGTGCGTCGGGTAATCACATCGGCTAGTAATGTAGAGGTTCATAGCGATAAAAATGTCTATAGAGCCAAGCGGGTTATCGTGACTTTACCTTTGGGGGTTCTAAAGTCGGGTACTGTGCAATTTTATCCGCCGTTACCGGCTTCAAAGTTGAATGCGATTCAGGCTATTGGATTTGGCTTAATGAATAAAATATGCCTGAAGTTTGACAGAGTGCAGTGGCCTGATCGTCAATTGTTTAACTTTGTGGATTCGAAAAGCCGACAGTTTAGTGAGTGGGTTAATTTATCGAGTTTTATGAATGTACCTATTCTTGCTGGGTATAACGTAGGGCAGGTAGCATTAGAGAATGAAAAAAAGACGGATGCAGAACTGACTACAGTTGCCATGCAGGTTCTCCGTAAAATGTTTGGTGTTAGATTATCTGATCCTGTTGCAGTGAAGCAAACACGTTGGGGTATGGATCCTTTCTCATTGGGTTCCTATAGTTACTTACCGCCTGGTGCTACCGGGCGAGATAATGAAACCTTGTCTGAGCCTGTGGGTGATAGGCTGTTTTTTGCTGGAGAGGCGACTTATCAGAAACACACGTCGACAGTGCGTGGCGCATTCGAATCAGGCGAGCGCGAAGCTAATAGAATATTGACGGCACACAGCTAACTTAAGATACGCAAATCAATCATGGATTGAAGTCCAATTCACGCTGCTAATGTATTAATTATTTGCCTATATACAAAGATAACTCTCTGATAGAAATGAAGAAAATTTCATTACTTTTACTGATTGGATTTTTTATTTTTCCTGATGCTTGGTCTCAGTCACAGCCAATCGCTGCTGTTTACTATGGTCCAGGCGTTTGCGATGGGTGCCCTCAGTCGCTGGCCAAAGTAATCAGACAAGCGGGTTACGATGTGCAAAAGATACATGCTGGTGAGATCACGCATGAGAGATTGAAGAGCGTCAATCTATTCGCCATACCTGGCGGTGACGATGTTGATGAGTTGATGGATGACTTAAAGCCGGGTGAGGCTGAGGTTATACATAACTTTGTTGCTGGTGGGGGAAGCTATTTAGGCGTTTGTCTTGGGGCGTATCTTGCTTCATCAGATAATTTAAATTTATTTAAAGGTAAAATTAGAGCTCACAGTAAAACAATAGAAGCTCGCATGGAAATAGTATCTTGGCATGGCCAGCATCGCTCGGTCTATTTTCAAGATGGGCCTGAGTTTATGGCTAACGATGGAGACGATTCAGATATTTGGTCGTTCTATGAAACAGGTGAAGTCGCTGCTCTAATACAGAACTACAAGTCGGGTCATGTTGGTCTAGTTAGTCCACATCTTGAGGCTGATCAGTCATGGCTTGATGATGATCATCTGTCAGATATAGATGGCGATGACTCTGCATTACTTGTCGAATTTATAAAATCCATCGAGCAATCTAAACTTATATCTTCGAAAAAATAGTTAGTAGCCTTAAAGTAAATATGAAAATTGGCGGAAATGCTGTAGTTATACAAGTAATGGATAAGTTATCGGTACTAACGTCTATAAGTCCTCAAGGTTGTTGCTGGCTGTTTATGAGATGGTTTTGGCTCCTGTTCTTCGCCATTATTACGACAGAAAATAATGCGACAGCTAGTGATTCAAGTGAAGATATTCAGTGGCACGCTGGATTAAATCGTCTGACTGTAGATGGTCGGGATCGTACCTTCATATTAGATTTACCTAAGATTACTAAACAAGGAGCGCCCTTAGTGCTGGTCTTTCATGGCTACTATGACACCGCTGAGTCTGTACGAAAATATGCGGGCTTTACGTCGCTTGTTAATCAGTATGGTTTTGTTGCAGTTTATCCACAAGGGACGCTAGATCATGAAGGATCTGCCTTTTTCAATGTGGGCTACGAAGACAATACCTTGCAGGAAAGAGAGGTCGATGATGTGAAATTCATCCGAGTATTGGTTGCTGCTTTGGTGAAAGATCTTAAATTAGATGCACGTTCTGTATTCGCTACAGGTATGTCTAATGGTGCAGATATGAGCTACTTGTTAGCTTGCCAATCGAAACCTCTCGTTAATTCTATTGCGCCAGTTGCTGGAACTATGATGATTTCATGGCATTGTGATCCACATCAGCGGGTATCTGTTATGGAAATACATGGTACTGACGATGACACTACGCCTTGGATTGGCGATCTTGAAAATCATGATGGTGAAGGGGCATATCTTGGCACTCAGGATGTCATGGATTTCTGGGTAAGAAATCTTGCACTTGAAAAAAATGAAAATAAGGAATTAGGAATAGCTAGAGTCAAAAAGAATCGTACTGCCACTGTGCGATTACATCGTTGGTCAACTGCAGTAGATGCTACCGAAGTGTCATTATATGAATTACAGGGAGGGAAGCATGATTGGCCGCTGGATGTGGGCGAGGCGCAAGGGTCTACGGCTGAAGTTATCTGGCGTTTCTTTGAGTCCCATCGGCTAACTAATAAAATCATTGGTCAGTAAGCTTGGTTAGAGCGTTCGAATAAAAATTAACTAGACTACTCGGTGGTCGCAACATCCAACTTCTCACTGCAACATTGCTCAACACGTGTAAAAACTAATGAGCGTATTATGCAAATGTTAGGCAAAAGTTTTGCAGATGGGTTGGGGAAGGCGTGTAGAGAAGAAGCTTGGATACATACTGGCGAATAGTATGAATATTGAAGATCGTCAGTTAGTGTTACGGTTTCTTAAGGAGTCTTTACAAAAGTCATAAGTAGATCGCTATCAGCCTAACTTGCAAAATGAAAATTCATTCATGTTCTCCCTGGACTTTAATAAAGTGGATTACATTTATGTTCGATTCTTTCATTTCCAAGTGACATCACTAAAGGGGTCGATAATGTCAGGCAAACTTCTCTCAATAGCAGTTCTGGTCTTGGGTGCAACTGTAGCGTTTGCACAATCACCTAGTGCTGGTGACGCTTCGTCAAAAGCATCTCGTGGAAATCGTACGGATCCTGCAACTCGTTTTAAAGAATTAGATAAAAACAGTGATGGAAAACTGAGTCTTGAGGAGCTGTCTTCTGCTCAGTTTGGACGTCCTGCAGCTAACTCTGATTCATCTTCTTCAGCTGGCGCACCTGCTGTATCAATTGCTGATCGTTTTAAGACGGCAGATGCCAACGCCGATGGCTCGCTAAGTGTAGAAGAATTTACCTCAATGATGCAGGGCATGCGCTCAGGCGGAGGCGGTAAGTCTAGTGGTGGTAAGAGCGGTGGTGGTAAAAGTGGCGGCGGCGGAATGGGTGGCGGTTGATAGTCTTAATGAATGAGTAACTAATGCAGTGCCCGCTCTGTGCGGGAATTGTTGTTTCTGGTGATTAGATAAGTTGTATTGACCTTAATAATTAAGAATTAGGGCAAAAGTTTTGCAGAGGGGTTGGTAGGTCTAGACGGTGGGGCTAAGTGTCCTGTAACAAGACAGTTGGGGGTGTCGTTTAAAGCGACACCCGCCTCAAATTATGGTTCTCTCTAAAATTAACTATTCACATGGTTGATGGTTAGGTTGTTTTCTGAGCTTGCGTTAACCGTGTCTTCCAAAGTGTGAGTATGGCCAAAAAAATAATTCCGGTAGCAATGGTACAGATAGGGAGGCCAATATTGAGCGTCTCATTTTCTGCCAGCATATCGGCAATGGCAGTGCCTGCAGTTCTAGCGATACAAATGGTTAGCCAGTAGTAATACAAAGTCTGAATACGGCCGCCGCGTCCGAAGAGGAGGGTGACAGCAAGTAATGCAGCCATAATAGATGATGCATATACACCCCCGATATTGTTGGCATCTCCCAACGACTTGGTCAGTGCATCGCCCGCTGCTGTGCCAAAGACGCCAGCTGCTAACATCGCAATCCAATACTTGGCATCGGTTTGGGGTAAGCCTGATTTCTCATTCGAGTTGCGTCGCCAAATCAGTACGGTGATCAGCAAGGCAAGCCCAGCAGAAAGCGCCACTCTATTGATACCCATGTAGCGACGTCCGCAGAGATAGTCTGCAATATTAGTAGCGCCTGTTCGAATGATGATAATGGCTAACCAGTACCATGCTTCATGCTGGCTTTCATCTCGTCGCTCGAAGAAATAAGCCACAGCTACAAGTGCGGCAAGTACAGGAAGGCCGCCGATGATTCCAAGCCCGCTATCATGAGCGTACAAATCTCCAAGATTAGTACCAAAGATACTGGCCATGGTTATACCGGCCCAGTAGCGTGCATTGATTTGTGGAACGTGAATTAATTTCATTGTTTTGTTTAGATTTCAGGGCGCCAAAGGTTGAACAGTAACTCGTATTGAGTACAGTGCAGATTAAGAAGAAGTCATGTAGAAGATCTCCGATTAAAGTTACATTACGTTCAGGGTTTTTCAGGGATTGTAAACATTTCTTGTCAATTTAATCTTTTCACCTATCAGCATATTCAAACCATGCCTGATAACAGTTAACGAGGTTTGATAATGCGACGTCTAGTCAGTGGTCTTGTATTGATCGGCATATCAGCTGTCTCAATGGCTGAACAAGCGGGACCGTACAGCGTCAATAAGTCTGCAAAAGTCGGTGGTCTAGGCGGCTATGACTATGTTTACGCTGATCAGGCAGGTCGTCGTCTATATATCCCTCGTAATGGCACAGAAGGTCGAGTGTCTGTCTTTGATTTGGATACCTTAGCTCCAGTGACTGAATTGCCCAATATCAGTGCGATGGGTGCTGCTGTTTCGGCAAAGTCAGGGCACGGTTTTGCGACCAGTAATCCAGTGGCCATGTGGGATGCTAAGACATTAAAGCCGATTAAAACCATTCAAGTGGAAGGGAAGCCGGACGGGATTTTGTATGATGCCTTCAATGACCGTATTTACATCTTTGGTCACACTGCGCCAGAAGCTACGGTAATCAATGCTGCTGATGGGGCTATAGTGGGTACCTTAGATTTGGGTGGTGCAGCTGAGCAAGCAGTCACCGATGGTGCCGGTCACATTTATGTGAATATTGAGGATAAAGATAATATTGCAATCATTGATGCAAAGAAGCTTGTAGTGACTGGGCACTATGGACTGGAAGGCAAGGGCGGCGGTTGCGCTGGACTTGCCATGGATGTCAAAAATCAGATTCTGTTTGCGGCCTGCCGCAAGCCTCAAGCAATGGTCATGCTCAGTGCTAAGGACGGAAAAGTGATTGATGCATTGCCGATTGGTCAGGGCTGCGATGGCGCTCAATTCAATCCGAACACTATGGAAGCCTTCAGCTCACAAAGTGATGGTACTTTATCCATCATTAAGGAAAACAGTCCAACGAGTTTTACGGTCGAGCAAACTGTAAAAACGATGGCGGGTGCCAAGACCTTAACGCTTGATCAGAAAACCAATCGCATATTAACGATCGCCGGTGAATTTGGCCCCGCACCAGAACCTGAAGCCGGCAAACGTCCAGCTCGTGGTGATTTGATTCCTGACTCGTTCACGATTATGGCTGTAAGCAAGTAGAAATCAGGGTTATCAATAGGTTTCATTGATTACATTTGGGTAGATTATGAGCACGAAGAAAAGTTCCAAAGTGTTAACGGCTATCGGCGTAGTGTCGATTGGGATGCTAGGTTGTGGGCAAGTTTTCTCAGCATCAACTCCGAGTGCAAAAATATCCTCAAGTCCAGCGAGAACAATAAAAGCGCAAATTTGGGTAGATAACTGGTTTGCGCTATATTCTGGCGATACTTTAATTAAAGAAGACTCTGTGCCCTATAACACTGAAAGATCTTTCAATACGGAGTCATTCACGTTCACTACTGCACTACCGGCGCAACTCAGCGTAGTCATGAAAGACTTTAAGGAAGATGATACTGGGCTGGAATATATCGGTAGTTCACATCAGCAAGCAGGTGATGGTGGTTTTATCGCGCAGTTTATTGACGGTGCCACTGGTAAAACGCTTGCAGTCTCAGATGATAGTTGGCGTTGTACTGTAATTCATAAGGCTCCAATCAATTTGGATGAGTGTGAGAAGTCCAGTAATCCACAGCAGGTTTGTAAATCAAAAATAGATGCAGAACCAGCTAACTGGAAGAGTACTGGCTTTGATGATCGTAGCTGGCCTCAAGCTACTGTGCACTCCGCATGGGCTGTGCAGCCACATGGTGACTTTAATTGGTTTGATTGGAAGATGTCTGCTAAGTTTATCTGGAGTTCTGATCTGGTTAGGGATAACACAGTGCTTTGCCGATTCACCATTCCAGCTTCTAACTGAGAATTAGTACCTTATTAAATCAAATGTGATTGATAACTGTATTGATAGTGCCCGCCCAGTTCGGGCATTGTTTTTTCTGGTGATCAGTAAATTGCATTGACCTAAATAATTAAGAATTAAGGCAAAAGTTTTGCAGATGGTTTGGTGGAGCATGAGGAATACTTAGCGGCAGGTCAGCTGCTGCTATTCAGCCGCCAAGGCATCTTCCAAGCTCGTATATATCAAGGTGATAGCGAGCGCCGTTATCTCTACCGTAGTCTCAAAACACGTGATTTGGAATTGGCTAGAAAGCTGGCCTCACGGTTCTACTATGTGATTCTGTTTCGTAAGTCAGAACAGTTGCCATTAAGGCCCAAGACCTTTGGTCAGGTCATCGAAGAATATATCTCACTCAGGCAAGCCCAGTACGACCGCAGCGAGCGTGTAGAGATCAATCATTCAAACCAACGAGACCTGCGCAAGTCATTAGATGGATAGGTATTGCTTTGAATTTAGGCTGATTAACTATCATCAGCTAATTTGTTAACGGCAGATAAGCCGCATATTTAGAGATTGCTTAAGAGCTTGAGCTGAATTCTTGAGGAGTGTCAGTATCGTTTTCAGTATGCATTACTGGGATAGCATGTTTTTCAGTAGCCCAGTCTCCAAGATCAATCAGTTTGCAACGTTCGCAACAGAAAGGTCGCCATGCGTTATTAGCGGACCATTCAGCCTCACGCTGACAGGTTGGGCATTTGACAACAGACATAGAGGATCAGTTGCAAGTAGTGAGCAAGAACGGTACATCCTGTTCGGCTTGAATAGGCCGACTTCCAACGCCTTGCCATTTAAGAAAACGTACACTGCAGCGGTAGTGACTGCCACTGATTTCAGGAAATAGCTCACTTCCCGAAGGTAGGGTGATGCGCAGCAACTGGCATGGGTTGTCTCGTTCGAGATTTAGTTGAAACTGACCCGCGACGGCTGTTTCGCGTCGGGGGCGGGCATGTTCTCGGGTTACCCACAATAGGCAGGTAACGGCTTCGCAGAGGATGCGAATGTCTGCCATCCAGTTATCGAAATCAGCTTGGCGCAGTGCAAAGTCCTGATTCAACCAGTGATAATAATCTCGCAGGTCAAACTCGCAAGTGCCGCCGGGTATGGCGCTGCGGTGGCGGATAGCGCTGAGGAATTCTGAGTCGCGGAGGCCTTGCATGAAGGCGCCCGGTACAGAATTGAGCTGAGTGCGGTGGTGTGACAGCTGTTTCATGATGTGGTCGAAACGTTCGTTATCGACACCATTTCTATCCCGATAACTGCTGAGTGCAGTGTGTTGACGCTCAACTTCCTTAAGAGCCTCGGTACGACAGTCGCCGCGGGCAGTGATGGCCAGGATATCGAGCATGGCGGTCATGGCGGAACGCGTTGACCACGCATCGGTACTTTGCAAATTGAATTCGGCCTGACGGTACAAAAATTCCAGTCGCAAATAGGTGCGCAAGCGCTCGCTGAGCGGTTGCTCGTAGGTGATCGTGGCGGCTTCGTTGTGGGTGCCGCTCTGTCTGTCGACTGTGGTCATCGTGCTATTGTGCTGCACATAATGGGTTCAAGCCAACAGTTTTACACGGATGCTGTTCACGGTTAGAGCCGAAGCCTAGTTATTCGGATGCACGTGCAATGGCTAATTCCAGATAAAGCCGGTGTAAAACGCCTACTTTTGCGACTAATTCGTCAATATCACCGGTGTTTTCAAGTACGTCATCCGCATATTTTAAGCGTTCTTTGCGGTCTGCCTGAGTGGCCAGTATTTGTTCGGCCAGTTGGGTTCGAATGTTATCGCGCCCCAGTAACCGTCTCAGTTGAGTGTCCCGATCACAGTCCACGACCAGAATTCGATCATATAAGGACTGACCTTGGGTCTCGATCAGTAGGGGTACGACATGAATTTGATAAGGGCCGTCGAGTTGTGCTGCCAACGCCATTTGAGCGGCTCGAATGGCGGGATGGAGGATGGCCTCCAATGCACTTTTTTCTTGGGGATGATTAAAAATTCGCTCCCGTAGTTGACCGCGATTCAGTCTGCCATTGGCGGAGAGGATGCCTTTGCCAAAACGAGCGACTATGGCCATAAGCGCCGGTTGCCCCGGCTCCACTACGTGGCGTGCCAATTCGTCTAAATCCACAATCGGTACACCCAACCTTGCAAATTCGCTGGCTACTGCGGATTTACCGCTGGCAATACCGCCGGTGAGGGCAATTCGCAGTGGTTTTTGATGTTTCACGTTCGGCTCTGTAGGAACCGGATGTAGGCGGAAACAATTTGCTCGCCCCATAACAAGGCGATCCACCCCGCGGCTGCAAGATAAGGGCCAAAGGGTATGGGGATATGGCGATCGCGTCCGCCAAAAACAATTAAACCAATACCCACTGTCGCCCCTACGCAGGCAGAGAGCAGGATGATCAGTGGTAGATATTGCCAGCCTAGCCAAGCGCCTAGCGCAGCCAGTAATTTAAAATCACCATAGCCCATGCCTTCTTTGCCGGTGGTTAATTTAAATAGTTGGTAAACCAGCCACAGACTTAGATATCCAGCCAATGCACCAATGAGGGCGGAGTCTGTAGAGGTTGGTATGACTTGCCCATTAAGAAGGCTCAAGGTCAGCCCGATCCACAATATGGGCAGGGTTAGGGTGTCCGGTAAAAGCTGATGTTCAAAGTCAATGGAGGACAGCACGATAAGCACCCACGTCAGTAGCAGTGCTGCTGCCGTGTGGAGGCTGAAGCCAAATTGCCAGGCAACCACTCCGGAAAGTACTGCTGTGGCAAATTCAATCAGTGGATATCGCACTGAAATGGTAGCTGAGCACCGTGCGCAGCGCCCTTTAAGGATGAGCCAACTGATTAGCGGGATATTCTCTATCGCCTTTAATTGAGTGCTGCACTGAGGGCAGGCAGATCGGGGCACGATTAGATTGTACGGGGGGGGGTGCTGGGGTGAGGTTGAAGTCCCTAGCAGGGCTTCGGCTTGCAGCCGCCACTCTCGCTCCATCATGATCGGGAGTCGGTAAATTACGACATTGAGAAAGCTGCCAATCAATAGGCCCAAAATAAAAACAATGCTGACCCACAACGTGGGTTCTAAGACGAAAAGTTCGGCAAAGTGCATATTGACTGACTAGGCTCCACGTATAGGCTTAGGTGATGATTATAAGCGTTAGACGACTGAGCCTAGTTTGAAGATAGGCAGATACATGGCGATGACCATACCGCCAACGAGTAGCCCTAGCACTGCCATGATGAGCGGTTCGAGTAGGCTGCTCATTGCGTCTACTGCGGCATCGACATCAGCCTCATAGAAGTCGGCTACTTTGGCCGACATGGCATCCAGTGAGCCGGACTCTTCGCCCACGGTAATCATTTGCACCACCATATTCGGGAACAGTCCGGTGTTTTCTAGGCAGCGTTGCAGTCGCTGACCAGTGGCCACTTCATCACGGATTTGCAGCGTGGCTTGTTCATACACAATGTTCCCTGTTGCTCCAGCCACTGAGGTCAGGGCTTCAACGAGCGGAACTCCGGCAGAGAACATGGTTGATAACGTGCGTGCGAAGCGCGCGATGGCTGCTTTGACCAAAATTGGACCGATGACGGGTGCTTTCAGTAATAAGCGGTCCACATTTTGACGCATAGGCTTAGATCGCTTGTGCAGATACACAAAGCTATAGACAGACGCACCTATCAAGAGCGCGAGAACCACGCCATAAGACTGCACGAGTTTAGATAAACCAATGACCATTAAAGTGAAGGTGGGGAGATCGGCGCCGAAGTCTTTAAAGATACTTTCAAACTGAGGAATGACGAAAATCAGCAAGATAATGGTGACGATAATGGCCACCACGATGACTGCCGCAGGGTAAAACATGGCTTTTTTTATTTTCTTTTTCAGTGCCTCAGTTTTTTCTTTATAAGTGGCTATTTTTTCGAGCAGAGTTTCTAGTGCGCCGGCATGTTCACCGGCTTCGATTAGATTGACGAATAAATCATCGAAATATAACGGATGCTTGGCGAGTGCTTCATGAAGAGTGTTACCTGATTCCACGTCAGATTTAATAGATAAAATCAGTTTTTGCATGGCGGGTTTTTCATGGCCATTACCGACAATATCAAAGGCCTGCACCATGGGAATGCCCGCTTGTAGCATCGTGGCCAATTGCCGAGAAAAAAGCGCGATATCACCGCTTTCGATCTTTTTTTCAGTATTGATCAGTTGAGTTTGTTTGCGAACTCGTTTGGCAATAATGCCTTGCTTGCGCAGTTCTGCTTTGGCTGCTGGCTCAGATACTGCTAGCAAGCGTCCTTTCACCTTGAGACCTTTTCTGTCCGTGCCTTCGTAAGTGTAGGGGTGTTTGTATGTGGCGGTGGTAGGGGACATGACCTTACGTTATAAATTAACGAGTGTTGGTGGCAAGTTCACGCTGTGGAAATAGACGCCTATGACCATCTTACCGTTTTTGTGTGTGGAAGTTCAGATAACGGGGTGTGGCGCTTGTGGTTATTCAACAGTGCACTGATGCAGTTCGTCCAGACTCGTAATCCCATTTTTGACTTTCTCCAGTGCAGATCGACGTAAGTCCCAGATGCCTTCCTTTGCGGCTTGGTCTGCGATTTCCATTGAATCTCCGCCACGCAAAATAATACGACTGATGGCTTCCGTGACGGGCATAACTTGGTAAATACCGATTCGTCCTTTATACCCGTCGGAGCATAAATTACAGCCGGTGGGTTTGTAGATTTTTAAGTCGGTTGTGATTTCAGCTTCTGTGAACCCTTCTTTAAGCAGGGCGGAGGGGGGTAATTCAAGTCGTTCTTTGCAATGCTCGCAGAGTTTTCGTGCAAGACGCTGCGCAATAATCAGGGAGACGGAGGTGGCAATAGCATAGGGTTGTACCCCCATGTCAACGAGCCGGCTAAGTGTTTTAGGTGCATCGTTGGTGTGTAGCGTCGAGAGTACAAGATGCCCGGTTTGTGAGGCTTTGATAGCGATTTCAGCAGTTTCTAGGTCACGGATTTCACCTACCATGATTACATCGGGATCTTGGCGCAGAAATGCGCGCAGAGCTGATGCGAAAGTAAGTCCTACTTTAGGGTTGATGTTGACCTGATTGACACCAGGTAAATTGATTTCGGCAGGATCTTCCGCAGTTGAAATATTGGTGTCTTCTTTATTAAGAATATTCAGGCCCGTATAAAGCGAAACGGTTTTACCGCTACCTGTTGGGCCGGTCACTAAGATCATGCCGTGCGGGCGAGCTAGCGCTTGCAGGTATAGCTCTTTCTGAAAAGGTTCGTAACCCAGTGCGTTAATGCCCATCATTGCACTGGAAGGATCAAGAATACGCGCCACTATTTTTTCCCCGAACAGCGTCGGGCAAGTACTCACTCGAAAATCGATGGCTCGCGTTTTTGAGATACGTAATTTGATGCGTCCATCCTGTGGGATACGGCGTTCGGCAATATCTAGACGCGCTAAGACCTTGATGCGCGCCGCCAGCTTGTTTGCCAGTTGAACCGGCGGTGCAGATAATTCCTTCAAATAGCCATCGATGCGTAAACGAATACGATAAATTTTTTCATATGGCTCAAAGTGAATATCAGAGGCGCCTTTTTTGATGGCATCTAGCAGCATTTTGTTGACGAAGCGTACGATGGGGGCTTCATCGATGTCGTCGCGTCCCACCGATTCAACCGTCTCGTCGTCGCTGCTGATATCAAGGCCGTCAAGATCCACATCGGCGGTACTTAGGTTGGAAATTTGGCTCTCGACTTGTTCGAGCGCTTCTCCCACTAATTTCTGAAGCTTGTTTTCTTCAACCACTATGGGTTCGACCGACATGCTGGTCTGAAACTTAATTTCATCTAAAGCATGGGTGTTAGTAGGATCTGATACCGCGACAAACAGACGTTTGCCACGTTTAGCTAAAGGCAATACACGGTGTTTTTGTAGCAGCTTATTAGACACCAGTCGTATGACATCAAGGTCGGGGTGAACGGCATCCAAGTCAAGGAGGGGGACACCAAATTCTTGAGATGAAGCGATCGCAATTTCGCGTGGATCTGCTAAACCCTTGGTTACTAAATGAGTGACGAGGTTGGTATTGCTGGCTTTGATTTCATCCAAAGCCTGCAAAGCAGACTTATCGCTTAAGATTCCATCCTGAATTAAGCGAGCGGGCAAACCTTGCAAGGCCATCCTTAGCGTACTGGAAGACATTGCGGTGGGATCAATCATGGTCGGATGGTCTGTGTTATGCCAAGATCGTAAGTTGAAGTCTGGCCGTAATTGCCATTTGGAACAATGTTAAATGAAGGGTTGATTTTGCCGGAGTTGCCTTAAGGACTGAGGGATGTGCGTCACAGTTGGGATCAAACGCTAAGATATTGCTAGGTTGAGATTTGGTCGTCAGACCTCTTCACTGATAATCAGCATCAAAGAACCCCTTTTATAAGGGTTAGGGGTTCTTTGCTTGTACTTGGGTAGATTTCTTTGTCTACCTAGAGTGATTAGCCGGCTTTGCAGATGTTAGCCGTGATACAGGTGCCTGAAACCGTCCAAGTCACTTGCCCATTGGTCAGTGCTGGAGTCAGAACATAGGTATATCCTGAACCAGTAGTGGTGTCTTGTAACCCTACCCCAGTTTTTGCTGTGGCTGTGATCACTCCATCTTGAGTAGTGACAGTGGCAGTGTATTTTGTGGAGTTTGTACTTGCAACATTTGCGGCAACGCCGTTGGCGCCGCCATCGCAAGTGGTTAAATCACCGGATTCTTGTGCGCAGACTTCAACGTCTGTTTTCATGCCTGCGGTGGCTTGAATCACTTCGGCAAATTTAGCTTTCTGCGTGTATTGGGTATAGGCAGGCAGTGCGATCGCTGCCAGGATGCCGATGATGGCAACGACAATCATTAATTCGATGAGGGTAAATCCCTGTTGAGCTTGCTTATGCATGGTGATCTCCTAAAAGTGGTGGTAAGCGAAAATGAGCGATAAATGCCTATGAATGCATTAGCAAGTGGCATGCCATCAGGTTTATATTTTTAATAACTATCTGATCTAGAGACGATAGTCCGAATATATAGTTAAATAGATCAGTATTTTTGGTGGGCTTGAAGTGGAGTGGTTTTGGCACTAAGTGACGATTTGTGTCAGTTTCCAACGTAGGAAACATTATTGGTAACGATAATTTTTGTGTTTGTCATGTGCGCATCGTGAATTACTCAAGCCCTAGTTTTTTTATGCGGTAGCGTAAAGATCTGAAGCTCATCCCTAGTAGAGCTGCGGCTTTGGTTTTGTTGAATCGGGTTTGTGTCAGTGCATTTAAAATCGCTTCGCGTTCTATCTCTTCAAGAGCATTGCCTAGTGCTTCACCTTCTGAAATTTCGGTATATGGTTTGTTAATGGCTTGCTCTGCTACGGGATGTGTAATAGGGCGTAATTGTAGATCACTTACTTCAATTCGATGCTGACTGCATAATGTTGCAGCGCGTTCAAGGATGTTTTCCAGTTCACGGACATTACCGGGGAAGTGATAGTGATTAAGAGCGTTAACTGCTGCAGGACTAATCTGTAGTGTGTGCCCCATCAGTTTGCTTTGCTGTTTTAGTAGCCAATCAGTCAATTGACTAATGTCGTTCTCTCGTTCACGTAACGGAGGTACGCGAATCTCGATGACATTCACGCGGTAGAATAAGTCTTCGCGAAACTTACCTTCGCTAACTAAGAGATTTAAGTGTTTATGGGTGGCCGATAGAATGCGAACGTCGGTAGGTATCTCACGTGTTTCACCTAGTGGCCGAATTGTTTTTTGTTGAATGACGCGTAACAGTTTGACTTGCATGTGAAGTGGCAGGTCAGCGATTTCATCAAGAAATAACGTGCCCCCTTCAGCGCATTGTATAAGGCCTGGCTTATCAACTGTAGCGCCGGTGAAGCTGCCTTTTTTGTAACCGAATAGTTCACTTTCCATCAACTCACTTGGGATCGCGCCGCAATTCACAGGCACAAAGGGTCTGTCACGGCGTGCGCTAGTTTCATGGATTAATTGCGCGACCAGTTCTTTGCCGGTACCCGATTCACCATAGATGTGTACGGGAGCTTGGCTGCGAGCAACTTTGTCGATCATTTCGCGCAAAGTATGCATGGCAGTTGATTGTCCCAATAATCGGCTTTCCTGAAACCAGCCGGTACTGTCGGGGCTGTTAGTCAGTTTTAATGTAGCCATGATGAGTTTGCGTAAAGCCGCTAAGTCCAATGGCTTGGAGATAAAATCAAAAGCCCCGAGTTTTAGTGCTCGTACAGCCGACTCAACATTGCCGTGTGCCGTGATAACTGCTACGGGTAAATGTGGCCGGTGACTTTGAATCCATTCCACCAAGCTCAGTCCGCTACCGTCTGATAAGTTCATGTCGGTTAAACAGAGCTGGTAATCACCGTTTTGTAGCAGTTGCGTTGCGCTGGCGAGATCGGGGGCGGCACTGACATCTATCTGCATGCGTTCAAGCGTGATACTCAGTAGTTCACGGATATCAGCCTCGTCATCGACGATCAGTGCACGGGCTTGGGTCATTTATTCTTCCCAACGTTGTGGATCAGAAAATACTATCCGGAAAATGCTACCACCCCCTTGGCGGGGTTCGTAGATCAGGATGGCTCGGTTGCAATGGGTGAGTTCACGGGCAATGAATAAGCCTAGCCCAGTGCCGCCCGTGCCTGCAGTGAAAAAAGGTTCGAAAATACGACTGGTTTGATCTGGGTTGATGCCCGCTCCGCGATCCACTATTTCCAGGAAGGGTCGATTGGTATTGCTAATGCGGCCATAGCGTATTTCAAGCCATTTACCGATTACAGTCTGACCGTACTTCAATGCGTTTTCGCATAAATTAGAAACGATCTGATGAAGATGTGAGGCATCGACTTTGACGGCGACAGGATATGCCGGTACTGCTACATGTAGCTCTTCATCACTAAGTTGGTAGCTTTGCTTAAATTGTCTGGTGAATTCGTTTACCCAGTCGTTTAGCAGCAGCGCTTGAGCGTGGGTGGTATCACGTCGCGAAAGCTGCAGGATGTTGTTGATGATGGTGCTGACACGCTGAGAATTGCTTGAGATGATGTTGCATAATCGTTGGTCAGATGGGTCAAGATTGGGTGACTCGAGTAAAAGTTGTGCAGCATGGCTCATGGCACCAACCGGATTGCGAACTTCATGGGCAATGCTGGCACTTAAATGACCGAGTGCAGCTAATTTTGATTGCTTAACCCGTTCGGCTACGATGCTGGTGTCCTCCAGAAAAATAAGAGTGGGGCCAGGGCTTTTATTGGCTAAGGCTACAAAATGGGGTTGGATGAGCGTAGCACCATTTGCAGAGACCAGCGTGGCGGGCATAGTAGTTGACTCCATGCCCTGGTGGCGCCATAGATCGAGTAACTGCAATAATTGTGGAGAGAATTCGCCTAGTTGCGTCCGTGCTGCCACGGGGCCGTCTTTAAGCAACTGGGACGCGGATTCATTGATTAAGCGTACCCGATCTTCAGCATCGACCACCAAGATACTTTCTCTCAGATGATGAACAATGAATTCGTTCAATTCTGCAAGGTTGGCAATATCGACATCACGTTGCTTGACCAACGCCTCATTATCTAACAGTCGCTGGAAGCCGTAGCTGACACTGAAGCTGAGGATAAACATCAATATACCCAGCATCGCGGTACTGGTTAGTTCGCTTACATCTCCACCTCCGTGGAGAATGGTGAGACCTTGTTGCGCTAGGAGCGATAGCGTGGCCGTAGCGGCTAACCACAGTCCCAATTTGCGCTGAATAATTAACGGCGCCGCGGCAATAGGCAGGATCAGTAATTGGGCGAGGCCGCTGGTCATTCCGCCGCTGCTATAGGTCAGTAAACTGATGGCGATGATATCGCTCAGTAATTGCGGCCGGGTTTGAATGTGCAATCCGGGCCATTGGCGGTGGAGGGTGACGAAGCTTAGTACAGCAAAAAACTCATATGCCATCAGCGTTGCAGCGAACAACGGTGGATTATGCTCACCGAACGGATCGTGGTTCAGTAAAACAAACACCCCCCCCAATACCAGTGGGATCAGGCAGCGAAAGTAGTTTAGGAGTCGAAGAATCCGCCACGCAAATTGATCCGAGGCGCCCGATAAATGGAGCGCGCTGGCAGGGGCAGGCTGTGACCGAAATTCGATATTCATTGGCATCCCAACTTAGCATGCCTAGTCTGTGATTCTAAAACCGACTGCATCTCAGATCTGTCTGTGACCTTAAATATCGGCGTAATACTTTGCTTCTGTACGCAATTCCTACACAATATATGGCTCTGTGGTCTGGCTCAGTATGACAAGTGCTGATGGTGCCGACCTTTACTACAACCTTTGAACCGAGACACATCGCGCATGAATCTGCACGAATACCAGTCAAAACAGCTTTTTACCCGTTACGGCATTCCGGTGCCAGCAGGTCACGTGGCTTCAACCCCTGAGGAAGCAGCTGATGCTGCTCGTAAGATTGGCGGCAGTAAGTGGGTGGTTAAAGCCCAGGTGCACGCCGGTGGGCGTGGCAAAGCCGGTGGTGTAAAACTGGTGGATTCCCCAGAAAAGGCTGCCGAAGCCGCAAAAGGCATGTTTGGCAAGTATCTGCATACCCATCAGACCGGACCAGAAGGCCTGCCGATTCATCAGGTGTATGTGGAGCCTGCCAGCAAAATTGAGCGCGAGCTGTACGTCAGCATGGTACTGAATCGCGATAAAGGGCATATTGCTTTCATCGTTTCCCCAGCTGGCGGTATGGATATCGAAGAAGTGGCCGAACACACCCCAGAAAAGCTGATCCGAGTGAATGTTCACCCCGCCGCTGGTCTTCAGGATTCGCAGTGTCGTTTGATGGCCTTTGCGTTGGGTTTGAGCGGTAACCAAGTGAAGGAATTCACTGCCATTGCTCAGGGTCTTTACAAGCTGTACTTGGAAAAAGACGCCAGCTTAGTGGAAATCAACCCGCTGATCGTGACTGGCGATGGTAGTTTGGTGGCGTTAGATGCCAAGTTGAACATTGAAGATAACGCCTTGTTTCGCCAGAAAGAATTGGCCAGTTGGCGTGATCCTAGCCAAGAAGATGCGATGGAAATGGCCGCTGCTAAGCACGACCTCAACTACGTGTCACTTGATGGTGATATCGCCTGTATGGTCAACGGAGCAGGCTTGGCCATGGCAACAATGGACGTGATTCAGGTATACGGCGGCTCGCCAGCCAACTTCCTTGATGTGGGTGGCGGTGCAACTAAAGAACGCGTTACGGCTGCATTTAACCTGATTCTGTCTAACCCCAAGGTGAAAGCCATTCTGGTCAACATCTTTGGCGGCATCGTCCGCTGCGACATGATCGCAGAAGGCATTATTGCTGCAGTGAAAGATGTGGGTGTGCAGGTCCCTGTGGTGGTGCGTATTGAAGGTACTAATGCTGAAGCTGGACGTAAGTTACTGGCCAGCAGTGGCTTGGCGTTGACCTCAGCGTCTGACCTGACTGATGCGGCCAAGAAGGTGGTTGCAGCGGTTAAAAAGGCCAAGTAACTCTAGGCTGTTTAACCAAGACAGTTTAATTTTCATCGAGCCTAGCGTGGATAAAGCCCGCTAGGCACTTAAAAACTTAACATCGAGCGGATCTTCAATGAGTATCCTAGTCAATAAACAAACAAAGGTGATTTGCCAAGGCTTTACCGGCAAGCAAGGCACCTTCCACTCCGAACAATGTATGGCTTATGGCACCAAGCTAGTGGGTGGTGTTACTCCAGGCCGTGCGGGTGAAAAGCATCTCGGCGTTCCTGTGTTCAACACAGCGCGGGATGCTGTTGCTGCTACTGGCGCAACCGTTAGCATGATTTACGTACCAGCGCCTTATGCAGCTGATGCGATTCTCGAAGCCGCTGATGCCGGTATCGAATTGATTGTGTGTATTACCGAAGGGATTCCGGTCAATGACATGATTAGAGTGAAGGCCTCGTTGGCCAGTTACGGCAGCATGCTGATCGGTCCCAACTGCCCCGGTATCATCACTCCGGGTGAATGTAAGATCGGTATCATGCCGGGCTTCATTCACAAGCCAGGTAAGGTGGGCATTGTATCGCGTTCCGGTACGCTCACTTATGAAGCTGTTTTCCAGACCACCAATATTGGTTTGGGACAAAGTACTTGCGTAGGTATCGGTGGTGATCCTGTGCGCGGCCTAAATTTCGTTGAAGTGCTGGGCATGTTCGAACAAGATCCGCAGACTGAAGCCATCATCATGGTGGGTGAAATCGGTGGTAGTGACGAAGAAGCTGGCGCGCAGTTCATTAAGGACAACGTGACTAAGCCTGTGGTGTCTTACATTGCTGGCGTGACCGCACCTCCTGGCAAACGCATGGGCCATGCAGGCGCAATCGTTGCTGGTGGTAAAGGTACAGCCGCGGATAAGTTTGCAGCATTAGAAGATGCAGGTGTTCGTACTGTGCGTTCTCCTGCCGAACTTGGTGCTGCTATTGCTGAGGAATATGCCAAGCACGGTAAGCGTAAGGTTAAGGCTAAAACTCAGGCCAAAACGAAAGCTAAGGTCAAGGCTAAGGTCAAAAAGTCACCCGTCAAGAACAGCAAGAAAGTTGCTAAAAAATCAGCCAAGAAGGCGGTAAAAAAAGTTGCTAAGAAGCCCGTAAAAAAAGTAGCTTCTAAGTCGAAAAAGCCGGTTATCAAAAAGGCTAAGAAAGTCGCAAAGAAGAAGTAGTGGCGGTTCTTGCTATAAATCATGACGCCCTCGCGGTTCTGTACCTCGAGGGCGTTGTTGTTAGTGCTTAGCTTATTTATAGTGTTGATTAATTCATCATGTCCACCACCGTGCGCATCGCTTTGGCTCAGCTCAACATCCCTGTTGGTGATGTGAATGGAAATACTGCGCGGGTAATACAAACCGCTGAAGACGCGCGTGATCGGCTGTCTGCAGATTTGGTGATGTTCCCAGAATTAACTTTGACGGGATATCCACCTGAGGACTTGTTGTTTCATGCTGGGGTACGTCAGCAGGTTGCCGAAGGCTTGTTGCGCCTGTCTCAGGAGATCACTGGGATTACCGCGATAGTGGGTTATCCGGAGTATGCGGATCAGGCGATTTATAACGCGTGTGCCGTCTTACGCGATGGTGAAATGCTGCTGAATTATCGCAAGCGTGAGTTACCTAATTACAAAGTCTTCGATGAGAAGCGTTATTTCAAAGCGGGCACTACGACGGGCCTGTTTAATTTGAAAGGCATTCGGGTTGCTACACTAATCTGTGAAGATATCTGGCAACCGACCCCGGCGCTCGCTGCCAAGGCGGCAGGCGCGCAATTAATTTTAGTCATTAATGGTTCCCCTTATTCACTGAATTACCAGCAACGTCGCGAGGCAGTTGTGCGTGAACGTATTGCTGAGGTTGGGCTGCCTGTGGTCTACCTAAATTTACTTGGTGGCCAGGATGAGTTGTTGTTTGATGGTAATTCATTTGTCATGAATGCACGGGGAGAAGTCGTGCAACGTATGCCGCCTTTCCAAGAAGGGCTATATCCAGTGGATATCGAGGTGATAGATGGCGCCATTGAGCCTCGCCTTGGTCACATTGAGCCGCCTTATACAGAAGAAGCCAGTGTTTATTCTGCATTGGTTTTGGGAGTGCGTGATTACGTCGAAAAGCATGGTTTTCCTGGTGTCGTAATAGGGTTGTCCGGTGGTATTGATTCGGCACTCACTTTGGCTATTGCTGTTGACGCTATCGGTGCGCAGCGTGTGCATGCTGTGATGATGCCCTCACAATACACTTCACAACTAAGCTTGGATGAGGCTGCGGCACAGGCTCATCAGATGGGTGTGCGCTACGACGTTATTTCAATCAGTGGCATGTTTGAGTCAGTGCAGACCGCGCTTAAAGACGTGTTTGCTGGAGCGAAACCCGATGCGACAGAAGAAAATATTCAAGCACGTTGCCGTGGAATACTGCTGATGGCGATTTCCAATAAACAAGGAAAGATGGTGCTGACTACGGGTAATAAGAGCGAAATGTCGGTGGGGTACGCCACACTCTATGGTGATATGGCTGGTGGGTTTGCGCCTATAAAAGATTGCAGTAAGTTGCTGGTTTACAGGCTGGCGCGTTATCGTAATTCGCAATCAATGGTTATTCCGCAGAAAGTTATTGATCGCCCACCTTCGGCAGAATTGCGTCCAGATCAGAAGGATACGGATTCCTTGCCTCCCTACGAAGTACTGGATGCAATACTTGAGCTTTTTATTGAGTCTGATTTGTCGGTTGAGGAAATTGCGGCACGTGGCTATGACCGTGTGGTGGTTGGGCGTGTGTTGCAAATGGTTAAACGCAATGAATATAAGCGGCGCCAGGCGCCCCCGGGCATTCGTGTTAGTAATCGTGCGTTTGGTCGTGATTGGCGATATCCGATTACGTCGGGCTATAAAAGTCAGTAAGCTTGTGCCGTTCGTGTTCGCCTCGATGAGGGTTGAGCGAGGTATCTGATTAATACTAAGTTGTTTATCTGCTCTATCGGTATATGGTGTGCTGCATGTTTTGGTTATGCCGAAGCGCAGTCCTTGGTGGCAGATGTTATTTATGTACAGGATCAGTCGCTCATTCCGGATGATGAGCGAATGCAGGCTGAAGGAGTGCGTATTGGGGTCATTGAAATTCAGGTTGATGATGTATTCGATTTGAATAACCCTAAAGAAAGCAGGGGGTTTTATCGAGCGGCAAACCGTCTGCACGTTGAAACGCGTGAGTCAACCATTCGTCCACAGCTCCTATTCAAAAGCGGAGATCCATTCAATCGAAATGTGCTAGTTGAAACAGCGCGTAATCTACGTGCACGTAATTATCTGGCGGACGCCACCGTGAGTGTTCTGCGATTTAATGCTGAAAGTAATACAGTTGATTTGCTCGTGAGAGTTCATGATAACTGGACGCTTAATCCCGGTGCTTCATATAGTCATAGTGGTGGTTATAGTCGTAGTGGCTTGCAACTTGACGAGTCAAATTTACTGGGGTTGGGTAAGTCTATCTCCTTGGATTACTCTCAAAATGTAGATCGTGATTCAGCCGAGATTTCATATTACGATCCAAATGTATTGAGCAGTCGTTGGGAAATGCGAGCCGGTTATCAGCAAGCAAGTGATGGTGGCTTGCGTAGCCTGTCACTGGTTCGGCCTTTCTATTCACTGGATGCCCGCTGGAGTGCATCTTTTGATATCACCGATCAGCAAAGAACCGATTATCGATTTTCACAAGGAGTAGTGGTTGATCAGTATCAGACCAGATTGAATAACTGGAATGTTCAGGGCGGCTGGTCAACCGGTTTATATTCGTGTGACCGCTGTTCATCCAAATGGGTGCGGCGTTGGTCATTGGGGTTGACGCAGAGTCAGCAGCGCTTCGAGGCTGATCCGCTACTAGGGACTGATGTTCTCCCTGCTGATCAAAATTCGCGCTATCCGTGGGTAGGCCTCAATTGGTTTGAAGATCGCTATGCGGTGTTGCGTCATCGCGATCAGATAGATCGTGTGGAAGACGTTTTTATGGGGCGCGCCCTGTTGGTTGAGGCTGGCTATGCAGCTAAATCGTTGGGCGCTGATCGTAATGCTTTAATGTTAAAGATAAAGTTGCAAGCTAGCGATCAGCTGGATGCAATCCATAGCATTTATTGGGATATCGGTCTGAATGGCCGGCATCAGGAAAATAGTTGGCAGGGCACTTTGTGGGGTGGCAACGTCCGATATGACTGGCAGCAAGGTAGGGATCGTATTTTTGTTATGAAGTTTGACTATGCAAGTCTTCTCCATCCAGATGATTCACAGCAGTTGTATTTGGGTAGTGATGAAGGCTTGCGCGGATATCCTTTGCGCTATAGAAGCGGCACACAACGAGGGACGCTGATTATTGAACAGCGTGCTTATACGGATTGGCAGATATTGAGATTACTGAGTGTGGGTGGAGTGGTATTTGCTGATATAGGCCAAATTTCTGGTGGCGATTATCAACCAGGTTCTCGAAAAATCTATGCTGATGTTGGGATTGGGTTGCGGTTGGGGAATATTCGTTCAAGTCGCGGCGAAGTGTTCCATCTTGATTTGGCCTATCCTATGAATGCTGATGCTAAAGATAGAAAGTTACAGTTTTCGGTGTCGACAAAAAATTCGTTCTAAGTTAAATCCATGTTTGCCTGTCATGATTGTTGCTAATCATATTGTGTGTTAGATAAAGCCTCGATGTGGGCAGGTTTGTGTGGCCATGCTGTGATCGTATGACCGGTTCTGTGTGTTTAGGTTGGATGGTGGATTTTGAATATGTAGGATAAAAAATTGGGTAAATGGTTGACCTTGATGGCTCACCCTGCCAGTGAAGATACGGCAGTTGTGGATATAAAAGTGTATATGGAGCGTATTGCTCTAACTACCCTAAAGTTGGTCTATCGAGTGACTTCTGGGGGCGGCTCTATTTGTATTCCGGTGAAGATGCCTTCATTACGTACAAATGAATTGTGGCGGCATACCTGCGCTGAATTGTTTATTGCTGCTCCTGGTGAGGCGGCATATTGCGAATTCAATTTCAGTCCATCTACACAGTGGGCTGCGTATCAATTCACTGCATATAGGCAGGGAATGCGTATCCTCGATTGTGCTGCTCCTACGATTGAAGCAACTCACGTAGATCGACAGCTACTGATTGAAGTGCAGTTGGAGTTGCCGTCGCAATTTAACTACTGTGCGGAATTACATATTGCTCTGTCGATGGTGATTGAAGAGTTGCAGGGTCGGTGTTCGTATTGGGCGCTTGCACACCTAGCAGCAGTACCCGATTTTCACCATCGAAGCGGGTTTGTCGTCACGATTTGAGTATTTCAGGAATTTTTACATGTTGAAGACGGGCCTTGATAGATTGATTGAAGATGCCAATCTACGTAAATCCTTGGTGGGTAAGCGTGTCGCCTTACTTGCACATCCAGCCTCTGTGACGCCGGACTTAACCCATGCACTGGATGCCTTGGCTGAATTGCCGGAGATTAAATTGACAGCGGCGTTTGGCCCACAACATGGTTTGCGGGGTGATAAGCAGGACAACATGATGGAGTCGCCAGATTTTAATGATCCGATCCACGGCATTCCTGTTTTTAGTTTATATGGTGAGGTGCGCCGTCCCACGTCATTCATGATGGATAGTTTCGATGTGCTGCTTGTTGATCTCCAAGATCTCGGTTGCCGTATCTATACTTTTATCACCACATTGCGTTATGTGCTGGAGGCGGCCGCGCAGCAGAGTAAGACGGTATGGATTCTGGATCGACCTAATCCTGTCGGCCGTCCAGTAGAGGGCTTGATGTTGCGTAAAGGTTGGCAAAGCTTTGTAGGTGCGGGGCCCATGCCGATGCGTCATGGATTGACCTTAGGTGAATTGGCACATTGGTTCGTAAAGTACCTTAAGCTGGATGTTGATTATCGAGTGATTGAGATGCAGGGTTGGCGATCGGATGCAGCGCCAGGTTACGGATGGCCACTTGGAGAGCGTACTTGGGTTAATCCTTCTCCGAATGCTCCTAACTTGTGGATGGCGCGAGCTTACGCAGGCACTGTAATGTTAGAGGGCACGACATTAAGTGAGGGTCGCGGAACAACTAGACCGCTCGAATTATTCGGCGCACCAGACATGGATGCCGGTTTGGTTCTTAAAAGGATGTGGGCCCTTGCGCCAACATGGTTATCAGGTTGTCGCTTACGTGCATGCTGGTTTGAGCCCACTTTTCACAAGCATGTGGGCACGCTCTGTTCTGGGATTCAAATCCATGTCGAAGACAGCGCGTATCAGCATGTGGCTTTCAAGCCTTGGCGAGTACAGGCGGTGGCATTCAAGGCGATCCGCACTTTATATTCCGATTACCCGTTATGGCGAGACTTTCCTTATGAATACGAGCTTGATCGTCTTGCCATAGATGTCATTAATGGCGGCCCCGAATTGCGCAACTGGGTGGACGATAGCAGTGCAACGGTGAATGACTTGGAGTCTCTTCTAAAAATCGATGAGCAAAATTGGATGGCTGATCGTAGCGATTCGTTGATTTATTAACGAAAAAAAGCCCCGCAATGTTGCGGGGCTTAAATATCAAATAAACGATATTTTATTGGTCATTGGACGACCGTAGCTGAGCTTAGTTGGCTGGAGGAGCTTCACCGCCCATGCCGCCGCCCATACCGCCAGCGCCGCCGCCCATACCGCCTTCGCCGCCGCCCATGCCGCCGCCCATACCGCCTTCAGCAGCAGGTGCGGACGAACTTGAAGCTGCAGCGCCTTCAGTGGCTTCACGTCCGGCTTTGTACTCGGCGAAATCCAACTTACCGTCTTTATTTGTGTCAAATTTCTCGAAGTTACCTTCGGTTTTGGTGCCGGTGACTTCGGTCTTCACAAGGAACTTATCCTTGTTTGCATCGTGTTGCTGGAACCATTCTTCAGCGGTAGTTGCTGCGGGTGGGCTAGCAGGCGCTTGAGCAAAGGAGGTGGCTGCGATCAGCAGGCCCAGTGCGGTCATGGTGATTCTCATCGATGTTCTCCAAATGATATTCGAAGCAGATGCCTCTTGGTCGGACATTATACGCAGAGGCCTGAGCTGTGCGAGTGGGTGCCGGCGGATTTTAGTGCAGTTTTATCAAGCAATCGGCTTGGTAGAAGGCTTGTCACCGTCGGGTTCAGAATCCGGAAAATCGTGATGATCCTGGGAAAAATCTCCTTCTGAATCATCATCTTGGTTTTCCGGTTCTTCCACGGACCATTGGTTTCGGAAGGCTTGTACTGCTTCGTTATAGATGTTGGCATGGCGATGACTGAGCATCAGCGAAGACAGGTCACACACCTGGGCTCTGAGGATGCCTAAGTCCTGAGCGGCATCAAATAGGCTGGGATACCAGCTTTGCCAGCCAGGCAATATTTCATCAACCCGGTCACGTAGGCTGCGACTGCTTTGGATGGGGGGTGCGTTAGGAATGCTGCCACTCATGGTGGGATTGTGCCACAGCGGTCGCCAGATTCCTGCACTAGGTAGTAGTCCTGATGGGCAGGTATCAAGGGTCATAGGATATAGAACCTAAATGCAGTGGATCGGCTTGCTAATCGATTGAGGTGAAGCGAATGGTCATGGGTATGTTGAAATGCTTGGTGCTTGCCGGGTGTGGTATGTGGTGTGTCACAGCAATAGCGGCTGATCAAAGTGCGAACATTCCTGATGTATATTTAAGCAGTGCTTTGAGTAAGCAGCCCGATGAGACTCGCGGTCAAAAGCTCTATCAGCAGCACTGCTTACAATGTCATCAAGTCGGTGCGGTAGGATTGCCGAGCGAAAACATCCCTGCGTTGGCTGGTCAGCAATACGAATACTTGGTTAAGCAAGTCGTCGATTTTCTTGATCAGGAGCGTACTCACGTCGTGATGCATCAGCAGTTGATGCAGAGCGGTCTAAATAACGCTACTAGTATTGCCGACGTTGTGGGCTATGTGGCTAACCTACCGAGTAGTGCGATCTCTCAGCAGGGTTCGGGCACCCAACTTGCGCAGGGTAAGTTGATTTATGAGGGGTTCTGCGCAAGTTGTCATGGCCGTCTTGCAGAGGGTAATGCTGACTGGTGGGTGCCTAACTTACGCGGACAGCATTATGGGTATCTTCTTGAACAAATGCGGCGTATGGCTAGGGCGCAGCGGGCTAATGTTAGCGATGATTTACACCGTATGTTTACCAGCTATGCAGATACTGAATTTGAAGCAGTGGCGGATTATCTGGCCCGATGGTCAATGAAATGAATGGATGCTGGCCACGGACAATGCACGCAAACCCAGTCTGGAATGTAGCGGAATTTGCTTTGATGCCAATAAAGTGAACAATAGCCACCTCTAATTAGCCGGTTTGGGGCCATTGACCCTGTCGGTTTTCAATTAAGCGGTCTACGTGTTTGGTCATCAAAACGAGAATTTTGGCGGTTACACTCGCCAAAAACGGGATAGGAGTGTGGTTGTGCGGAATCAGAGAGTCATGACTTGGGGTCTGAGCCAAGCACTGCTTTATTTGTGCCTGGGTTTGTTTGGTACCACAGTCACGCACGCCACGGCAACGCTCACTTATTCAACCGTTTTTTCGTTTGATCTCAGTAAGGGCTCCGGTGGAGTCGTTGAAGCAAACAATACGTTATTCGGTACGCTTTCTAATACTTCACTGACCTATGGGGGAGCAATTTACAAGGTCAGCCTGGATGGCGGTGTCCCCCAAACGATCTTTCAGTTCAGCAGTACTGATGGTTATTCACCCATAGCGGGCTTATTGGTAGGCGCAGATGGTCATTTGTATGGCAGTACCATGTACGGTGCACGGAGTACTGTATTTTCTTTATCTGATGGTGGTGGGACTTTATTCCGAGTCAGTCAAGACGGCACGGATTACCAAACCTTGCATCGATTTGATTCGAATATTACTAACATCGCGGTAATTACTGGTGGTGTGGTTGCTACTAATTCCCTTAACGCTGATGGGTTATATCCATCATTTCCCCTCATTGAAGACAGTGGCTCTGGTTATTTGTATGGGGTAACTAATTCGGGTGGTGTGCATGGCACCGGCGTGGTCTTTCGAGTGAAGACCAATGGCACGGATTTCCAGGTACTTCATACCTTTGCCGCATTGGCAACAGACGGTTCAAGTACCGAAGGTGCCTTCCCGAGTGGGCCCTTGCTATTGGGTCATGATGGTCGTTTATATGGCGTGACGAGTCATGGTGGGGCTAATCTTTATAGCTTGACGAATAAAGTAGATTCAACGTCGACAGTTGTGACCAAGCGGGGTACGGGAACTGTTTATAGCCTCAATAAAGATGGCAGTGACTTTCAAACGATTTTCAATTTTCCAGCTTTAGACGATACGCTGGATGCAGATGCAAATACCCCTGATCTTGTGGGCAGGAATGATTACGGTGCCTTTCCCTCTGCAGGACTGGTGGAGACTTCTGCGGGTGTGCTAGTCGGAACGACCACAGATGGTGGTAAACCGACGGATCAAAGTTTAGGCGGACTGGGTACGATCTATCAATTACATACTGATGGTACCTATGCCGGTACAACGTCTTTAATGTTGCTTTCTTTTGATATGACTACGGGATATACCCCAACGGGAAGGTTGGTGCTTAAGAATGGTCGTTTATATGGCATCAATGCATCTGGTAACGGTAGTGTGTTCTCCATTCAATTAGACGGTACCGGGTTCATATCAGAGCATGAATTTTCCTATGCTGAAGGCGTGTCTCCTTCATCGGGTTTGGCCCTTGCTAGTAATGGTGATCTAGTCGGTGTCACCGCGTATGGGGGTGCTTGCAATTCGGCTTATGGTTCCTACGGTAGCGCGTACCGCTTAAGTGCGAATGGTGTCATGGCCTCCGGTTATAGTAATTGTACAGTTTATGCAACGAGCAGTGGTGGCGGTGCGATGAGCCAAGGTTGGTTATGGGGCTTGACCGCTTTGCTCGTGGTTTCTTTGCTTCGCAAGCGTTGGCTGAGTGTGCATTGACGATTTTGTATCGCCGTCATGATCTACTCCGTGATGAATTGCCATTCGTAGGCAAATCGCAATTGATCGTAGTCCTGTTTGAGATCCGTCGAGAAAGGATCAAAGGGTGCTGCCCGTTTCAGGATCGTCAGCGCTGCTTGATCCACTGATTTGTTGCCGCTGGATCGTTGTATAGTTGCAGATTTCAGTAAACCATTCGCAGTGATGGTGACCTCCACAACGGGATTGCCTTGTCGGTTACCGCCACGTGCAGCGCGCGGATAATTTAATGTGCCAATGCGTTCAATTTTGCGTTTCCAGCTATTTAGGTAGGGGGCCAGTCGGGATTCTGTAGTATCCGGTATGACGATGGCTTCGTGGATAAGTGGACCGCTGAGACGTAACTCGGTCTCGGTCGAGCTGGTGATGATGGGGCTGGGTGGTGTTGTGCTGAGTGCCAGTGCTGAGTGATTGATGCCTGTTGGGGTATCGCTACCAGTTTGATAAGCCAGTTCGGATTGTTTGGCGCGACTTGCGATCCTCTCAACGGATGGTTTTCCATTTACCGCTTCGGTATTGTGACGTTCGTTGCCGTTTTGCGTGCCCTGATTAATTGCAGCGATTGGAGAGTCCTCCGGCATGGCCGCATGTTGTTTTTTTTGAGCATTGCCTATGCCGGCCTGACTGCGTTGAGCGATATATACAGCGTCCTTATTTGCTTCACGGCTGGGTGACGGGTTGTTTAATAATAGGACTTCTAGAGTGGGCGCAGTCTCGTTGTTTGTGTTGACAGGCCCTACAAACGTGACGCCGGTAATGAGTATTACATGCAGTAATGCCACTATAAAAATGGTGGTAAGCAGGCGATCGCCTACTGGCGCAATTGCTTCGCGTCGTTGCAGGATGGATTCTAATTCCAATGTTGCGGCATCAATCAGTGTTGATGCTGGACTGGGGTCAACGGTGTTCACAAAGCAACAAGCTGGATGGGGTGGCTATGTAGGGTCTGCGGGGATAACGTTAAACGACTATACAGTGCCGTAGACACTTCGATCTTACCAGAGGTATCGATGCGTAATGCTTCACGAATACCTAATTTTTTGGCAATCGCTCGCCAGTGTGCAGGGCCGGCCGCCATGAGTGCGGTGGAGGCAGCATCAGCCAGTGCAGCGCTGGAAGCAATGACCGTTACTGATTGGGTATGAGGGACGGGTGCCCCGGTGTAGGGATCGAGTAGGTGGTGAATCAAGTTTCCATCTACGAGGGCATTGCGTTGGTAATCGCCTGAGGTAGAAATACTTTCCCCATCCATTAATTTAATTTTCCCCAGTGAGTCATTAGACCGAGGATTTTGTAAATGAATCCACGTACAGGTTGCGGGCAATGATTTGCCTATTACTAAAAGTTGGCCGCCGAGGTTAATGCAGGCTTGCGAAATGCCGGATTGATGTAAGTGTTGCTTGACCAGATCCAGAGCATAACCTTTGGCGATGGCTCCTAGGTCCAGTTGTAGATCGTGTCGTGCGCTGCTGACAAAATGATCTTGAAGGATCAGGTCAGTCAGTTTTGGGCGTGATCGTTGCCAGGAGCGTAAAAATGTAGTGCTGGGGAGTGTGGTCAGGGTTGGTTGCGGATAATTGGCAAACCCCCAGGCAGCAGTCATGGGCATCACGGCAGGATCAAAGAAACCTTCACTGGCTAGATGCATGCGCATGGACATTTTTAAAAGCTGGAGTAAATCATCTGATGCGTTAAAGGTAGCCCCTTTATTGAGTGCGGCGTTCAGGCGACGAAGTTCGCTATGCGAGTCTTCACTCCAGGGATACCAATCGATACCTTGCTGTTTTAATTGATTTTCGATTTGTTGAGTGATTGAAGCAGCATGGGTTGTGCTACCAGTCCAGATAGAAATTCGTACCCAAGTGCCCATCGCAATGAATTCGCTGTCATAGCGTTGCTCCTCCTGTTGCAGGCAGGCCGTAAGCAAGCAGCATAATAACAGAGGCAGTATTCTCAAGGACTTAGCTGAAGCGCAGCTCAATAGCTTTAATGAACAAACTGGCGATATCACATTTGAACTGTTTATCAAGTTCCCGGATGCCGGTTGGGCTGGTGACATTGATTTCGGTGACGTAGCCGCCGATGACGTCGATGCCGACAAATAGCATGCCGCGTTCACGTAATACTGGACCAATCTGACTGACGAGCCACTTGTCACGGTCATTGAGTTCACGTCCTTTGCCTTGTGCGCCCGCTGCAAGATTGCCGCGGTTATCGGTGCTAGAGGGGATTCGCGCCAGTGCATAAGGTGCGGCTTCGCCGTCGATGATAAGGATACGCGAGTCTCCACTTTCTACTATCTCGGGTAGGTACTTCTGCACAATGGCGAATTGACTACCGTAGTGGGTCATGGTCTCGAATATGACGTTCGCATTCTTATCATGTTGCTTGATGACAAAGATGGAGCGCCCCCCCATGCCATGTAATGGTTTACAGACAATTTGTTGATGTTCATTTAAGAAGCCATGCATGTCACCCATGTCGCGGGTAATGAGAGTAGGGGCGCAGCAATGGGCAAACCAGGCGGTATAAACTTTTTCGTTCATGTCCCGAAGGCCAGACGGTTTGTTTAAAACTAATGCACCCTGCGTTTCGGCGCGCTCCAAGATATAAGTGGTGTAGATGTATTCCATGTCAAAGGGTGGGTCTTTACGCATCAGAATGATGTCCATGCTGCCCAGTTTTTCGGTCTGTTCAGCACCAAGGGTGGCCCAGTTTTCAAGGTTATCGCGAACCTCGATAGGACGAATCCGTCCCCAGGCTGTCCCATCTCGTAGCCATAAGTCCCGCTGTTCTACATAAAATAGTGTATGTCCGCGATCTTGTGCGCTCAGCATCATGGCCAGGGTGGAGTCCTTTGCTGGTTTGATGCTATCAATGGGATCCATTACGACGGCGATCCGTAAGGAACGGGCGCGGTTGTTTTCTCTGCTTTTCATGTGCTGATCTCTAACCTGCATCAGTCGGTGTTAACGGGTATGCTTACAAATTCTAGCTGGGTGATTTGGCCGGACAGAAGCAGTATTTGGTTGCATACTATACTCAGTAAGGCGATGGCAGTGACTATATCAATATGTTAAAAGCCAGCCACTATAGCAATCCCAGTAATGGGGTATTAGTTTGAGCCTTGAGGTATTCATGATGAACGGGGCGAATAGTGAAAAATTGCGTTTGGCTGGCCTGAAAGTGCTGATCATTGATGATAGTAAAACGATCCGCCGCACGGCTGAAACCCTACTTGTTAAAGAAGGGTGTCGGGTGTTCACCGCAGTGGATGGGTTTGATGCACTGTCCAAAATCGCGGATCATCAGCCAGACATCGTCTTTGTCGATATTATGATGCCGCGTCTAGATGGTTATCAGACTTGTTCCCTCATTAAGCACAACAAGGTCTTTAAGTCGATTCCGGTCATCATGCTATCGAGTAAGGATGGTCTGTTTGATCGTGCTCGTGGTCGCATCGTTGGGTCCGAGCATTACCTTACCAAGCCATTTACTAAGGATGAGTTATTGACTGCGATTGAAACCCATGTCGGGCATGTGGCCACCCAAGGAAATTAATTAATCATGCCGCTTATCCTCATTGTTGACGATTCCCCGACTGAAGTTCATGCCATGAAAACTATCCTAGAACGCCATGGTTATCAGATCGTATCTGCTGCCGAGGGTGCGGAGGGTTATGAAAAAGCGCGGCAATTGAAACCCGATTTGATTTTCATGGATGTGGTAATGCCTGGGGTCAATGGGTTTCAGGCTACCCGTAAATTGGCTTCTGATCCTGATACTAAGCAAATTCCGGTGGTGATGGTGACCTCAAAAGATCAGGAAACGGATCGGATTTGGGGGATGCGCCAAGGGGCAATTGATTATTTGATCAAGCCGGTATCTGCTGAGGTACTGTTGTCAAAAGCGCGGTCAGCCCTGGTGTCATAAAAGCAATAAGAAGGAGCGATGGATTTAGCATGTCCGCAGTAGATTTGCATTCATTAAGGGAACGTCCTTATCAGCTGTTGTTAGAGATTGAGAGGCGCGCGCGCGCGGCACAAGCTGGCCAGATTCCTGTTGAGGGCTCAGGTGCTGCATGGGTGGGTGTGGCATTTCGTGTGGCCACCGAAACTTTTTTAGTTGCACGTGATGAGCTTCGTGAAGTCATGAGTGTGCCCGCTGCATTGACGAGGGTGCCCGGTGCCCATTATTGGATTCGTGGGTTAATTAATCTGCGGGGGCAAGTGTTACCGATTATAGATCTGCGTGCTTTCCTAGGGGGGGCAGTAACTCAGATAGGGCGCAACGCGCGGATTTTAGTTCCCAATAATCGCGATGTTCCAGCTGGCTTACTTGTGGATGAGGTCATGGGGTTCCGTCGCTTCATAGATCAGGAGTTCAGTGCACAACCTCCGGCTACGATTCTAAATTGTGATCGGTATTTAGCAGGCGCCTTTCGGCGCGGTGGCGAAGTGGCGCCGGTTCTTAGCTTAAGTGCATTGCTAGAAAGCAATGAATTCCTAATGGGGGCTGCCCAATAGGCTGCAAAAGTAGGAGGTTTATGATTAATAACTTTAAAACAATCAGTATTCGATATGCGACGCTACTCATGGTCATTGCATTGATTTCGGTTGTCGGTGCGGGTGCCATCCTGTTTATTAATGTGTTGGCGATCAGTGTTGATGTGGCTGCTGTATTGCTTGGGGTGGCGGTGGGGGCGCTTGTCGCGTTGATTGTTATACAGCTAGTCACGGCCGATTTACGTCGTACCAGTGAAAAACAACGTACACAGAATGAGCAGAACCAAGCTGCAATTTTGCGTTTACTTGATGAAATTACTACGCTCGCAGAAGGTGACCTCACTGTTAAAGCAACAGTCACTGAGCATGTGACAGGTGCAATTGCAGATTCAATTAACTATGCCATTGAGGCATTGCGTGAGCTGGTCTCTACCATTAATAAAACTGCAGTGGCGCTGGATGGTTCAGCGCGACAGGCGCTTGCCTCCTCAGGTCATTTGGCTAAAGCATCTGTCCAGCAAGCTAAGCAAGTTAGTGCAGCTTCTGAATCGGTAGTAGCGATGGCTTCCTCCATTGAGCAGGTGTCTAGTAATGCAGAACGTTCGGCTCATGTGGCAAGGCATTCGGTAGAGGTCGCTCATAAGGGTGGCGATGCGGTGCGGCGCACCATTGACGGTATGAACGTTATTCGTGAAACGATTCAGGATACGTCTAAGCGCATCAAGCGTTTGGGTGAGAGCTCTCAGGAAATCGGCAATATTGTTGAGTTGATTAATGACTTAGCTGAGCAAACAAATATTTTGGCGCTCAATGCTTCTATTCAAGCATCGATGGCAGGTGAAGCGGGGCGTGGATTCGCAGTCGTTGCCGATGAGGTGCAACGGCTTGCTGAGCGTGCTGCACAAGCCACTAAGCAGATTGATCTTTTGGTTCGTACCATTCAGTCTGATACCAATGAAGCGGTTGAATCAATGGAGCGCAGTACCACTGATGTTGTCAGTGGGGCGTTGCTCGCGGAGAATGCAGGGTCGGCACTGCAAGAAATAGAGCTAGTGTCTAACCAGATTGCGAACCTAGTCCAAAACATATCCGCTAGTGCGCGTCTGCAGTCAGAATCCGCACAAAAGATCGCACGCAATATGCAGGTACTACGCGAAATCAGTGCGCAGACGGCAGATAATAGTGCGGTTACCTCCACATCAATCAGTAAATTGGCGCAGCTTTCGAGCTTGATGCGTAAATCTGTTGCTGGTTTTAAATTACCGATGCCGACTTTTTTAGAGCATCAAACTGATGTAATGATAACTAGCGAATCGGATGATAAATCAAAAACATTAATGATTCGGCAAGGCGGAAGTGCCTCATCCGAGGGCGCCTAAAGCCATGAAGGATTATATATCGAGGAAGGGCGTGATCGCTGGAGCGATAAACGAATGAGCGAGGTATCTACGCAAGCGCTGCATCTGGTTACGCGTGAGTTAAATGATGAGCTCAATGAGGCGCGCATAGCATTAGAGTTGTTTGGTGAGCAGCAAGACCAGATCGAGATTTTAATTAAGTGTCGTGATCATTTGCATCACGTTCATGGTGCATTGCGCATGGTGGAGGTCTATGGGGCGGCGCTCTTAGTGGAGGAGATGGAGCAATTGGTGCAGTACCTCATTGATCATATTGAGGCACAGTTGCACTTGGTTGAGGGGCTTGATGCACTGTTGCGAGCGATGGTGCAGCTGCCCGCTTATTTAGATCGTGTGATGGCTGGCGGTCTTGATATGGCGCTGATTCTGTTGCCCTTGCTTAATGATTTGCGTGCTGCGCGGGGACAGGCGCTGTTATCGGAAGGTACCTTATTACTATTAAATCTCAGGTCGGATAAACAACCGAATCCTGTGCAGACCCAGGATGCCAAGTCAGATAACTCAGTGTCTTATTGGGCGCGCAGAATGCGTACCCGCTTTCAACTTGGCTTGCTGGGTTTAATTAAGGGAGAACGGCTTGATCAGAATATAGAAATCATGGCTCGTGCGGCTGCAAGACTTGAGCAGGTTGCGACAATACAGGCCGTGTTTCAGTTGTGGTGGGTTGTCGGGGCTGTGCTTGAGGCTCTTAAAGAGCAGGGTTTAGAAAGTACGGCTTCAATCAAACGCTTGCTTGGTCAGGCTGATCGACAGATGAAGCGTTTGTACGAAGAAGGAGAGATGCTCTTTACTCAAGAGCCACCTATTGATTTGCTCAATAATCTTTTGTACTACGTAGCGCGAGCAACCAGTCATGGTGTACGTATTGCTGCTGTTAGAAAATCATTTCGCTTGGATGAATTATTACCGCTTGATGCGCAGGTTGAGGCGGCTAGGGAGAGTCTATCGGCACCTTCGGTTAAGTTAATGAAAACCGTGGCTACGGCCATTGCTGAAGATCTTGCTCGTGTTAAAGATGCGCTGGATTTGTACGTGCGCAAAGACGGCGCGCCAATAGATAGTTTGCTTCCTCAACTTGAGTTGTTGAAAAAGATCGGTGATACCCTCGGTGTTTTGGGATTGGGTGAGTTACGAGTGAGTGTTCAGCATCAGGCGAGCACCCTGCAAGAAAAAATAGAGAATCATGCTCAATTAGACGAAGCCAGTTTGATGGCTATGGCGTCATCGTTAATCAGTATAGAAGATCGTCTCGACGGACAGTTGCTGGAACTGGTGCAACCTTCAAAGACTATTAATAAAGATGAGCTTATTGGTTCTCAGGGTGTAGATGAGTACGATAGTGAATTCCAGCAAGTATCCGCAGCGGTGTTGCGTGAGTGCATTGTTAATGTTGCACGAATCAAAGAAGTGATTGCGCTTGCAATGGAAGGTCAGGGTGAGGCCCAAACTCTAGATCAGGTGTCCTATCTGATTCGAGACATTCATGCAGCCATGGTCATGCTTGGCAAAGTACGAGCGGCAGCAGTCACTGAGCGTATTAAAAGTGCCTTACCAAATTGCGTTCGTGCCCCTTTGGTTGCAGAAGCGACAGAAAAAATGGAGCGCTTAGCGGATGCTATCGTTGCCGTTGAATATTATCTAGAGGGATTACAGATAGGTCTTGGTGATTACTGGCAGATGCTAGATTCGGCAGATCAATCTCTACGTGAATTGGGCTTGTTGGTTGAACAAGTTCCTGAGCACGCATTGCTTGTACAGTTGGAAAAATCAGGGAAGGTAGATGTATCGGCAGTCACTGCAGCCACGGGCGTACTGAAAGCTCAGAACACGACGCCAATCAATACGTCTTCAGGTTCCGTATTGCAGTTGAAACTGCCGCCTGTTCTCAAGCGTCCAGACGATAAAACCGATCCTGAGTTCTTGGAGCTTTTTATTGAAGAAGCTCGTGATGAGGTGTTTCGTTTGCAGAGCTTGTTGCCACGCTGGGAAGCCAATCCTCTTGATCACGAGGCATTGATAGGAATAAGACGCTCATTTCATACATTAAAAGGCAGTGGTCGGTTAGTGGGTGCGCAGTTGATTGGTGAATTTGCGTGGTCGATTGAGTCTATTCTTAACCGCATCATCAGCCAGACACTGGAGCGATCTCCTGAAATAGTCGAATTGTTTCAGTTAGCCATTAAGGCATTACCCGAGCTGATAGAGCAGCTCGAGGCCGGTCGAGCACCGGAGCAAAATATCGCTGGATTGATCGCCATTGCCCATGCCATCGCACATAGTGGCCCTACTCATTCAGAAGAGGAAGATGATGCAGAGTCAGTGGTGGATAACTCGGTGGGGGATGCGGACTTTATGCCTGAGCCCGCTACAGCGACAGATCCATCACTGCATGATATCTATGCAAAGGAAGTAGCCTGTCATTTAGCTCAGATTCGAGAGTATCTGCAAGTGTGCAGCGAATTTTTGCCTCCTCATCCCATCACTGAAGCCTTGCACAGGGCGTGTCATACATTAAGTGGGGCATCGAAAGCGGCGGGTGCCCGTCAAGGGATCAAGCTTGCTGAGCCGATAAATCGTTATATCAGTAAGTTATTTAATAATGGGCTGCCGCTGCCTGAAGCTGGGCTGCAGCTGTTGTGGGATGCGGTCAGAGCAATCGAGCAAATTATAGAGCATCTTGACGAGGGTACTGGATACTTTATTTCGCAGACACACCTGCTTAACCAGCTGGCTTCACTCGAGGATCGGCTTGACCTTGAGTTGAGGCAGAAGCCTAGTCTCATTGAGGTTATCGAACCCTTAGATGTTGATCCATTAGAATTGGCGCCACCCAATCTTCCGAGTGAGTTAACCAATCAAGGCAGTGCCAGTCAGTCTATACAGCTAGACGTGGGCCAATTACAAGATCTTGTTGATCAGTATGGGGAAGGATTTAATGGACCAGTAGAACCTTTAACTGATGAGCCTGATCACGTCACTAAAGCGCATTCCTCTTCAGCTTATGTGCAGCAAGCCCAGTCCCAGCACATCGTTGAAACTGCTTCATGGGCGGCAAATTTCACCATGCCAGTGCTTCAGCCGATTAACGACG
>CANGJP010000015.1 GCA_947454465.1 Pseudomonadota bacterium | reverse complement strand
TGTTTACGCTCCTGACTAGTATGAGTGCCGAGCAACTGTGGCAACTCGGCCGCAAGACCACCAATACTGCCTGCCCCCATCGTTACCAGCACATCCCCATCACGTAAGATGGGGATTAATGCAGCCGGCAGTGCCTCAACACTCTTAACTAGTATCGGCTCAACACGCCCATGTGAACGTACAGCACGACAGATTGCTTTTCCGTCCGCACCACGAATTGGCGACTCACCCGCGGCATAAACTTCCGTGACCAATAATGCATCAGTTTCAGCCAACACTCTGGAAAATTCATCGAGCAAATCACGCGTGCGAGTGTACCGGTGTGGCTGAAAAGCCAGAACAACGCGGCGACCTGGCCAACCCTGACGAATGGCCTCAAGAGTAGCTGCAATTTCAGTGGGATGATGACCATAATCATCGACCAAAGTAATAGTGCCGACTGATAACTGCACATCACCATATTGCTGCAGCCTACGATCAATTCCTTGAAACTGCATTAGGGCTTTCTGAATAGCTTGATCTGCTACCCCAAGCTCTGTGGCAACCGCAATCGCGGCCAGCGCGTTCAATACATTGTGTAAACCTGGAGTATTCAAGCGCACATTGAGTAAATCACAACCTGGACGCTTCACATCGAAACTGGTTTGCATACCGTGACGCTGAATATTGATCGCACGAACATCAGCCTGATCCTGCACGCCATACGTTACAACGGGGCGACCGACTCGATCGATCAGCGCGGCTGTTTCCGGATCATCAATACACATCACGGCCAAACCATAGAAAGGTAGGTTGTGTAAAAAATCGACAAAGCTTTGTTTGTACCGGTCAAAATCACCATCATGAGTACCGAGATGATCTGCATCCACATTGGTCACAATCGCAATCATGGCTTGCAGATGTAGAAATGAAGCATCACTCTCATCTGCTTCGGCCACTAAATACTTACCGGTTCCCAACCTTGCATTGGTACCGGCACTTTTCAACCGCCCACCAATAACAAAAGTAGGATCAAGTTGACCTTCAGCCAATAAGCTAGCCACCATACTGGTCGTGGTGGTCTTACCATGGGTACCGGCTACTGCAATGGAATACCGGAACCTCATCAATTCACCGAGCATTTCAGCACGTGGTACGACTGGAATACGCTGTGCATGTGCTTGCACAACTTCAGGATTATCACTAGCCACTGCAGTGGACACGACAATCACGTCCGCACCTGAAATATTTCCAGCGGCATGCCCAAACATGACTCGCGCACCCAATCCCTGCAATCGACTCGTTACGGCATTGGGCTTTAGGTCAGAACCTTGTACGGCATACCCTAAATTCAGCAGCACTTCGGCAATACCACCCATCCCGGCACCGCCCATACCTACAAAGTGGATGGTGTGAATGCGCCGCATGCGATCTTGCATCGGTTCAATCATGCTACGCCTCCTACAAGCTCGAGGCATGCATCAGCAATCTTTACATCGGCATCGACGATGGCACAGGCCCTTGCACACTCAGCCATCCGCAATAACTGAGAACGGCCTTGCACACACAACACTCGCAAAGTGTCAGCCAATCGCTGTGCCGTCAGCTCTGTTTCCTGAATTAATACCGCCGCACCGGCATTCACCAAGAACTGTGCATTATGTGTTTGATGATCATCGACCGCGGCGGGGAACGGCACCAGCAGTGATGCCACACCCACTGCAGCCAATTCACTGACTGTCAATGCACCAGCACGACACACCACTAAGTCAGCCCAGCTGTACATTTCAGCCATGTCTTGAATAAAGGCACGCACATCACCTACAACCTGATGACGACGATATGCCGCTTCTGCCGTAGCTATATTTTTCTCACCGGCCTGATGAACAACCTGTGGTCTTTCATGTGACGGTAATAAGCACAGCGCTGATGGAAGCAACTCATTCAATCGCCGTGCACCTAGACTGCCACCAACAACCAAGATTCGAATAGCACCTTGGCGGTCAGCGAATCGAAGTGCAGGACGAGCAATAGCAGCAATTTCACGCCGCACAGGGTTGCCAACACAAATAGCAGCACGTGGAAACGAATTCGGAAACGCTTCAAAGACGAGGGTGGCGACATGTGCCAACCAACGATTAGTCATACCAGCAATAGCATTCTGCTCATGAATCACAAGCGGCCTACGTAACAACCACGCAGCGATTCCTCCCGGACCACTGACGAAACCACCGGCACCAATGACGATAACCGGCTTGCGACGTTGAATAACAGCACAAGCTTGCCACACTGCACGAAGCAATCTTAATGGGGTCGCTAAAAGTGTGCTTATCCCTTTACCACGCACTCCGCTGACACTTATAAACTCCATCTCAATTTGATGCTGAGGCACCAACCTACTTTCCATACCAAGTTCAGTTCCTAACCATACTGGCGTTAAGCCACGCTCGCGCAAACAACGGGCAATGGCCAAGGCTGGGAATACGTGCCCACCTGTTCCTCCTGCCATGATTAATGCGATACGTGGTGCGCTATTCATTTCTTGGCCTTCTTCGGTAGCGCCGACCGTCCCGAAAGATTGGACTCATGGCCAATTCGCAATACCATACCAAGCCAAATAAGGGACACCAACAGACTTGATCCACCATTAGACAACATCGGTAACGTCAACCCTTTGGTTGGCAGAATACCCATATTGACGCCTATATTGAAAAAGGCCTGTAACCCGACCCATAAACCAAACGAGACCGCCACATAAGCCTGAAATGGCTGACTCGCTTCAGCCGCAGCGCGTGCAATAACCATGACACGCCAAACCAGCAATATAAATAAAGAAAGCACACACAACACGCCAATAAAGCCAAACTCTTCAGCAAGCACGGCGAACACGAAATCAGTGTGCGCCTCAGGTAGATAAAACAACTTTTGTACACTGGCCCCTAAACCAACACCAAACAGCTCACCACGCCCGATCGCGATTAATGACTGTACCAACTGAAATCCACTACCAAATGGATCTTGAAAAGGGTCCATAAAACCAGTGACTCGCTTCCAGCGATATGGCGATAACTTAATCAACGCGGCAGCTATTGCCATGAGCAGACCTGCAAACATCATGAAATAACGCAGCTGCATGCCACCAATAAACAAAATACCCATTCCAACCGCGACCAAAACGATAGCCGCACCCATGTCTGGCTCTAACAGCAATAAAATTGCGGCTGCAAACAAAACGCCAAGAGGTACAAGTGCCGCCTTCAAACCAACCTTCAGCTCTTTTTGTTTTTTAGCCGTGTAACTGGCAATAAACATTAATATAAAAATTCGCGACAGCTCAGAAGGCTGGAATCGCACCCCGAGGTTGATCCAGCGACGACTACCATTTACCACTGCGCCTAAGCCTGGAATCAACACGGCAACCAAAAGAAACATCCCGAATAGCATCAGTGGAAACTGAAATCTTTCCCATAACGCAGAAGGAATCCTTACCGTGGCAGCGCATGCCATGACCCCCAGCACAATGAATAACAACTGGCGCTTAAAGAAATAAAATGAATCACCAGTTTCCCGTGCGGCAATGGAAATTGATGACGATGCCACCATCACAGCACTGACCAGCAATATGCCAGCCACCGCAAGCAGCAACAAACCATCCAGTTGGATGGCACGATTGCGCGTACCACTTCGAGGATAGCTAACCGATGAACTGGCTGAACTCATGAATACAACCCCTTCACCGCAGCGGCAAACACGGCACCACGATGCGCGTAATCACGAAACATATCTAGACTGGCGCATGCTGGGGATAACAACACCGTATCACCCGTTTGTGCAATGCGTGCTGCCGCTTGAACTGCCTGCTCCATACTGCTAACCCGCTCAGTAGTGCATATATCTTTAAGCACCTGATCAATCAGTGGCGCATCCTGCCCCAACAACACGACATGCCTTACTTTATGTCGGAAAGATTCCGCGAGCGGAGCAAAGTCCTGTCCCTTACCCTGACCGCCAGCAATAACGATCAATGGACCTTGCATACCGTTAACTGCCGCTAAGGTTGCACCCACATTAGTTCCTTTGGAATCTTCGATGTAGCGAACACCATTGACATCCGCAATCCATTCAGATCGATGCGGTAACCCGGCAAAGTCACGTAGAGCCTGTAAGCACGCCGATTGATCCAAGTGCAACGCCTCGCTCATGGCTAAAGCGGCTAGTGCATTTGACGCATTGTGCAATCCGCTTATTTTTAATTCTGACAAGGCTAACAGTGGCACTCCACGCCTACATAACCACACTTCATGTCCTACTTTAGTTAGAGCGTAATCAGCAACCACTCCTTCTTTAATTCCAAAACTGAGCATTTGCTGATCATGGCGCTTCATAGCCACCACCAAGGGATCATCCACATTGATAACAGCAACCGTACAACCATCAAAAATTTTCGATTTAGCTTGTGAGTAACCCAGCATGGAGTCATAACGATCCATATGATCTGAGGTCACATTTAACACCGTGGCAGTCCGCGTCATGAGACTTGAAGTGGTTTCTAATTGAAAACTGGACAGCTCCAGTACAAACAAGTCAGCAGGTGATTCCTGTAATAAATCCAATGCAGGCCGACCTAAATTACCGCCAGCGAAAGCGCGCAGACCTGCCGCTTGGGCCATCAATGCCAACAGGGTAGTCACGGTACTTTTACCATTTGTTCCTGTTATCGCCACAACGGGTGTTTTTACAGCACGAGCAAATAATTCAATATCACCCACTACAGGCACGCCCTTACTTATCGCCGCTTGCAACAACGCAGAACGCTGTGAAATACCCGGCGAAGCAACTACCTCAACAACATTATCTAACGCTGCAGGACTCAGTCCACCAAGAAACAGCGGGGTATCAGGCGCAAATTGCTTGAGCTCTTCTAATCCAGCAGGCTGATCGCTCGCATCACACACAGCAAAAGATAAACCTTGCGCATATAAATAACGCGCAACCGATAGACCGGTACGACCTAAACCTACAATCAATCGTTTTCCGGTTGGTTGCGTCATTAACGAACCTTCAAGGTGGCCAAACCCACCAAGACTAAAATGAAGGTTATGATCCAAAAACGCACAATCACCTTGGGTTCAGCCCAACCTTTTAGTTCGAAGTGATGATGTATCGGCGCCATTTTGAATATTCGCTTGCCGCGTAACTTAAATGAGGTAACCTGCAACATCACTGATAGAGTCTCCATGACGAAGACACCCCCCATGATGAACAGAACGATCTCTTGCCGAACAATCACAGCCACCACACCCAATGCCGCACCCAAGGCAAGGGCACCGATATCCCCCATAAACACCTGGGCTGGATAGGTGTTAAACCACAGAAACCCCAACCCCGCTCCCACCATTGCTGAGCAGAACACCAACAACTCACCACTGCCTGGGATATGTGGAATGCTCAAATAACCAGCAAATACAGCATTACCACTCGCCCAAGCGAACACACCTAGCGCACCTGCAACCATAGAAGCAGGCATGATAGCCAGTCCATCCAATCCATCCGTTAGGTTGACAGCATTACTTGACCCCACTACAACCAGATACGTCAGCAGCACATAACCAGCACCTAATGGAATGGCCACTTGCTTGAACAACGGAACAAATAATGCTGTCTCAGCAGGTACCCGCGCTGTCAGGTACAAGGCAAATGCACAACCTAACCCGGCCACTGTTTGCCAAAAATATTTATAACGAGCAATCAAACCACGGCTATTTCCCACTACTAACTTTAGGTAATCATCCGCAAAACCAATAAGGCCAAATGACACCGTTGTAGCGACCACAATCCATACAAACCGATTACTTAAGTCTGCCCATAATAAAGTTCCTGCAATGACTGCAACCAGTATCAAGGCACCACCCATTGTCGGGGTGCCCTTTTTTTTCAAGTGCGACTGAGGACCATCATTACGCACCTGCTGACCAATTTGCTTTTCAGTAAAAGCACGAATCATTACTGGCCCTAACACAAAAGACATGATCAGCGCCGTCAACGCGGCCATGATGGCGCGCAGCGTCAGATAGCTGAATACATTAAATCCAGTGTAATGAGCAGCGACTAATTGTTGAGCAAGGTAATGCAGCATTTTGTCTCTTTATATTTAGTGCCCAGAGGCAGCCTTTCGATTAACTGACAATGCGGCGACCGCGCGCTCTAATCGGTTTCCCCTCGAACCCTTAATTAAAACCGTGACTCCCGGCTCTAGAGTGGCATTTACCGCAGTAATTAATTCATCCAGCGAAGGAAACCATTGAGCACCTTGACCAAAAGCATCTACTGTATGCTGGGAATAACCACCTACCGCAAACAAACGCTCAACTCCATGAGCTCGCGCATATGAACCAATTTCAGTGTGTAACTGCTGCGCACCGGAACCCAACTCCAGCATGTCACCAAAAATCAACCAGGCTCTACCGCCACGACTTTTAAGTGCATCGATACCGGCACGTACTGAATTCGGGTTCGCGTTATATGAATCATCTATCATCATCGCGCCATGAATAGCAGGCTTAGGCTGCAACCGCCCTCCCACAGGACGCATGGCCTCTAACCCAGTTTTAATTTGTGCCAAGGTTGCACCGGCTGCACACGCTGCTGCCGCAGCTGCTAGTGCATTGCGTAAATTATGAATACCAGCAAGCTGCAAACTAACACCACACTGACCTTGCGGCGTTGTCATTTCAAAACGAGTTTTGAATCCTTCTTCATCGTGATGTGCCAACACTTTGCTGGCTGAGAAATCAGCTGGATGATCAACCCCAAACGTAATGATGTTTTGTGTACCACAATGCCCGCGCCAGTAGCCGGAATAGTCATCATCCACGTTCATAACGGCAACAGCATCAGCAGATAAGCCACTGAATAACTCACCCTTACCTTGACCTACTCCATCGAGACCACCAAAACCTTCAAGATGTGCAGAACCTGTATTGGTCACTAAACCAATTGTGGGCCTAACCAACGCAGTTAGATGCGCGATTTCACCTCTACTGCTAGCGCCCATTTCAATAACGGCCGCTTGGTGGACAGCACTCATATTCAACAAAGTGAGTGGTACACCGATGTGATTATTAAGATTACCAGACGTCACCAAGGTCTCGCCGCGCTGGGACAGAATGGCCCCTAACATTTCTTTAGTTGTTGTCTTACCGTTACTGCCGGTCACCGCAATAACCGGATAAGTAAATTGCTGCCGCCATACACTGGCAAATTGAGACAATGCAGCCAGCACGTCACCAACCACGACTTGAGGTACAGGTACTGACAACTCGTGATCCACCAAGATACCTAACGCGCCTTGGGTGATAGCACCGTGCACAAAGGCATGGCCATCAAAATTTGGCCCCTTCAACGCAGCAAACAATGAGCCTGACCGTAAGCTTCGCGAGTCAATCGAAACTGAAGTGAATTCCACATCAGCGCCCACTAGCCGACCTGCAGTGTGCTGAGCAAGGTTTGCCATAGTAAACCGCACCTGACTCATATTGAGCCCCGCAAGCAGCTTTGTGCCACAGCGCGATCACTAAAGCTCAGCACTTGATCACCAATAATTTGATAATCCTCGTGCCCCTTTCCAGCAATTAAGACCATATCACCAGGCTGAGCCAACTCTATTGCATGCTCAATGGCGAGCGCACGATCAGTCTGAACAATTACGGGAAACGCACCCATTCCTGCCTGAATCGCAGCGACAATCATCGCTGGATCTTCATTACGTGGATTATCGTTGGTAAGCACGACCTGATCCGCGTAGGTGGCCGCAACCGCACCCATCAATGCACGCTTACCTGAATCACGATCACCACCACATCCGAATACACAAATCAAACGACCACGACAATGAGCCTTCAATACTTGTAACGTTTTTTGAAGCGCGTCAGGCGTGTGGGCATAATCGACCACGACTCGTTTATTGTTTGCCTTCAGTAGTTCCATTCGCCCGGGAGGGGCACTTGCCTGGGATAAGGCCTGCACTGCTTGCAAGATTGGAACATCCCAACCCAGTAGCACACACAACGCCGCCATAAGATTTTCGGCATTGAACCGCCCTAACAAATTGGAATGTAATGTAGCCATACCAAAGCTACCACCCAATTGTAGGCGCATTCCATCTTCACGCACTTCAATTGAGCTCGCATGCACATAGCGAGATGATGAAATAGCTGCACCCGCACCATACAAAGTAGTGATGCTCGCAGTGGTAGCTAAGGCCGCAAGCTTCCGACCAAAATTATCATCCACGTTCAATACCCGATGCCGCAATCCTGGCACACTGAACAATCTCTGCTTAGCAGCGGCATAAGCTTCCATAGTGCCGTGATAATCAAGATGGTCGCGACTCAAATTAGTGAATACGGCAGTATCTATTCGAACACTGGCAATTCGATTTTGGTCTAATGCATGTGACGAGACCTCCATAGCAACAGCGCCAGCATTCATTGCACACATATCGGCCAATTGACGATGCAGCGTCACCACATCAGCCGTCGTGTGCGTTACCGGGTGCAATGACGGGATGCGACCATATCCAACCGTTCCAGAATAGCCAGCTTCGATGCCACAACACTGAGCAGCTGAAGCCAAGACGTATGCTGTAGTACTTTTACCATTTGTTCCGGTGATGGCCGCAATCTGTAAATGACTTGAAGGCCGCATAAAAAAACGATCGGCCAACTCACCCAGAATCTGATTAAGACCCGGAATAGCAATACATGCTGCAGATGAAATATCTAAAACAGTTCGATCTTGAGTGGGTTGCCACAACACAACCCGAGCACCGTTCTTTACTGCCTGCACTGCGTAATCAACTCCATGTTTTTTTATTCCAGGCACAGCAAGAAATACCGACCCTACAATCTGATGATGACTATCTAAAGATAGATCAGTCACAACCATATCAGGCACCTGCAGGAGCAGAGAATCACTGATGAGCCCCCGCAAAAGATCGCGTAAGTTGCAGCTACCATGGGCAACGTTGAGAGTACGTGCCAATGCAGTCATGGCGTACCTCCTGCCTGCACCACCGTAGCAGTAGGCACAACGTTGAGATCATCGGGAGGTACAGCAAGCAATCGCAATGCACCTGAAAGGATATTTGCAAATACAGGCGCCGCCACCGTTGCCGCATAGTAATTGCCGTCTCGCGGCTCATTAATCACTACAACACTGGCTAATCGTGGATGACTTGCGGGAACCACACCACCGAAACTGGCGACATACCTTGCAGTTGAATAACTGCCCATGCTGGCTAACCGGGCTGTGCCGGTTTTTCCTGAAACCTGGTAACCCATGACGGCCGCGAGCTTGCCTGTTCCTTCAGCACTCACCACACCCTGCATGATCTTGATCATTTCGTGTGCCACACTTTGATCAATGACCCGCACGCCTTCTACCGGCCCGTCAATACGCTTGAAAGTCAACGGCCGCGCAATGCCACCGGCACCGAGAATGGCATAGGCCTGAGCCAACTGCAGTGGCGTAACTTGCAAACCATATCCAAATGACATTGTTGCCTGACTAATCGGTCGCCACTGCTTGTAATTCAGCAACATCCCAGCAGACTCACCCGGAAAACCACTACCTGTCTTTCGGCCAAACCCAAACGCATCCAATGTTGTCCACATTTGTTCTGGCGTCAGCGACAAAGCTAACTTGGTCATGCCAACGTTACTGGACTTAGCCATCACAGTTGTTAAGGGGGCGGCACCAATTGGATGCTCATCAACAAAAGTCTTAATACCCACCGTCACCTGCCCAGGCGAGGTATCAATAATCGTATCAGCGTGATAGCGGCCCGTACTGACACCTGCAGCCGCCACAAAAGGCTTCATGATCGAGCCCGGCTCCATCAAATCAGTCGCAGCGCGATTACGATATTCGCTGGCATCACGTTGTTCAGGATCATTAGGGTTATAAGATGGCTGATTAACCATCGCGAGGACTTCACCGGTTTCAATATCAATAACAATCGCCGAACCTGATACAGCTCGATGCTCTTGTATGGATTTTTTGAGTTCGCGATACGCCAAATATTGGATACGTATATCAATACTGGTGGTGAAATCCTGACCAGGACTGGCCGCCCGTAAGCTCTCTACGTCTTCTACAGAATGCCCTAAGCGATCTTGAATGACCAACTTGGCACCAGGCACACCACCCAACCTGCGCTCATAGGCCATTTCCAAGCCTTCCCGACCCACATCATCAAGGTTAGTAAAGCCCAACACATGGCCCGTTACCTCACCTGCGGGGTAGTAGCGTCGATATTCACGTTGCAAATACACCCCGGGAATATTCAGCGCCTTAACTTGCGCCGCATCCTTAGGATTCATGTGGCGCAACAAATAAACGAAATTACGATCAAGATTGCTAGATATTTTCTGCTCTAGCCACTTTGGCTCGCGATTAAGTGCTTCGGCCAATTTTGGAATTTGGTCCGCGGCCTGATTGAGTTGCTCTGGGTTAATCCAAACTGAATCCACCGGCGTACTGATGGCCAATGGTTCTCCATTTCGGTCATAAATAGCACCACGATGAGCAGCCAGTTTTGCCACTCTTGAAAAACGAGCCTTACCTTCTTTTAACAACGACCCATCGTCGAATATCTGTAAATTAGCTGAACGAACAACCAAGCCTAGAGCACAACCACCCAGCACGATATAGACCCAACGCAACCGAGCGCGGAACTGCTCCACGGCAAAACTCTTGCTGTCATTGCTGCGCAAGTCAATCAACGCCGCGTTCCTTTTATGCTTTTAGAGTTCATGGTTGCTCAACCAGATGCACCTGATTAGGAGCCGGTATCACCATATGTAAATTTTCACGCGCTACTTTTTCAATGCGCCCATAGGTGACTAACGTACTTTGCTCAAGTCGCAACTGACCCCACTCGGTGTCTAATTGATCACGCTCTTTTTCAAGCCGCTGCAATTCCACGAACTGATTACGTGATTGCTGCTTAGCCCATACCACCCCGACTGCAGATGCCAATAACGCACACCACATCAGCAATAACAGTAATCGCGCTGAAATAGTCATGCCGCCACCTTCTCAGCCACCCGCAATATGGCACTACGCGCACGCGGATTACGCCGAACCTCAGCATCACTGGCATGAATAGCTTTACCGATCCGTTTAAGACGCGCACGGCGCTCTGGTGGCACAACCGGCAATCCAGAAAACATCGGATCATCTTGTGAATTGCGCTGTATGAATTGTTTAACGCATTGGTCTTCTAATGAATGAAAACTAATAACACAGAGGCGGCCACCCGGATTGAGTACATCCAGTACCGCCTGCATGGCCTGTTCAACCTGCTCCAACTCGGCATTGATCGCAATACGTATTGCTTGGAAAGTGCGGGTTGCTGGATGTTTTCCGGGCTCACGGGTGGGCACCACAGCACTGACTAACTGCGCCAATTCAGCAGTGGTCGTTAGCGATTTGACATGACGCTGCTGCACAATGGCACTGGCAATTCGCTTAGCAAAGCGCTCTTCACCGTACTGGCTGATTACGCGCAGTAACTCATGCTCACTGACTTTCGCCAACCAGCTTGCAGCCGTCATACCTGTTGAATTATCCATCCGCATATCCAGCGGCCCATCATGCATAAAGCTAAAACCACGTGCCGCATCATCAAGCTGCGGCGACGACACCCCTAAATCAAACAACGCTCCGTCCAAACCTTGCGTCATACCCACCGACTGCAACGCATCAGTAAGATCGGCAAAAGCACATTGCACCAACTGCAACCTAGACTCGCCGGCATAACGCTCACGCCCCAATGCAATCGCGGTAGGATCACGGTCCAAGCCCAGTAAACGCCCACCCAACCCCAGACGCTTTAAAATCTCTTGGCTATGACCACCTCTACCGAACGTTGCATCCAAATAACAACCTTGCTCAGTAATGGCTAACGCAGCCAGCACCTCTTCAAGTAGCACCGGCTCGTGTTTGAAATCCGATGCACTCACTAAAGCGAAATCGAATTAAGTTCAGGTGGTAAAGCTTGATTGCCGCGGTAGGCCTGCAATGCGGCCTCACGTTGCGCAACCCATAACACTTCATCCCACAGCTCAAAGCGCGTGCCTTGACCGGACAACACCACATCTCGATTTAATCCGGCGTATTCACGTAAATTCGGTGGAATCAATACTCGGCCATGGGAATCCAACTCAATATCGGTGGCATGACCGATCATCAAGCGCTGAAGGTCACGCGCCATGGGATTAAGGGCGGGTAACTTGGTCAACTTATGCTGGATGTCATCCCAGTCGTGCTGCATATAGATCAGCAAACATCGGTCACGATGATCTATTGTCACCACCAACTGACCGGCAGCGTCTGACGTGATGCTCTCTCGATAACGAGTAGGCACCGCGAGACGACCTTTCGGGTCGAGCGTGATTTTGTTTTCACCGCGAAACATGGGTAGTGCAACTTGTCCCGAACTTAATAATTCCAATAAACCTAACGGCACTCACTTGCCACCAAAAAATCCCATTTCATCCCATTTTTTACCACCGTGGTGCACTATAGGGAGGCAGACTTCGGCAAGTCAACGGGGTTATGCAAAATTCCTGTTAAGGGTCAGTCACTTAGCACAAAATGCATCACCCAAGCTCAGAGCAAAAAAGCACACATTCCATCGGAATCAGATAGTTAAAGCACTTTCATTAGCTACCATTCACGAGCCGAAACAACCCCTAAATAAAGACAGCATGACCACAGATCACAGCTCTAATTGCTCGGTTGCGCAAAAGCACCGCCCAATGCAAAAAATCGACTGGTTTTATAGGTATTTTTCTCTCCAGAGGAACCCATAACATGGAATTCACGATTGATTTGGCGACCGTGATGAAGATGATTCGTGCGGAAATCACGGTGGCTCGCTCCCAACTCGAGTCATCTGGACCATTAAAGGCTTATCAACTCGCCTTAACACGCCATGACGCCAGCCTTGAACAGGCAAGCGATAGCCCAACGCTAGCCTGTAAAGCCGGCTGCGCGTGGTGCTGTCACTTTTCGGTAGATATTCGACCCGTTGAAGCTCTCAACATACTGGAGCATGTTCAGAACCAATTCACTCCCAACCAAATAACCGCCCTGCGCCGCGAAATGGCTTCAAATAGCGAAATACTCGCACCGCTGGACGACATACAGCGCATGCAAACGACTTTAAAGTGTCCTTTTTTAATGGAACAACAGTGCAGCATCTATACAGCACGACCCCAAACCTGCCGCAACTATCACGCAACGGATGCGGCCGGCTGCAAGCAGTCGTTTGACGAACCCAATAATCTTGATATTGCCCCTGAATTTGCACCCATGGTCTATCAGTCAGGCGCCGCCCACTTGGAGGCGTTTGCGAAAACCATACAGGACTCAGGGTATGACCATGCTGCATATGAACTAAACAGCGCGATGACAGAATTACTCGCGAACCCCGAAGCAACTCGACAGCGTTTTGATGCAAAACTACCGACTTTTGTCGGCTTTCAAGGCACAGACGTGGCCTTGGAATTTATCGAAGAGGATGAGTAGCAGCGTGATTGCTACTCATCCATCTAAATCAATGACTTAGTGAGCAGCCGCCGCACCAGGCTCAAGAAACTCAGCCTCAAGACTCAAGGTCACTTCATCACCAACAGTGGACTTTGACATACCCCAGTCACTGCGGTTAATAACCATCTTGCCGTTAAAGCCCATGCGGTAACCGCCAGCTGGTGGTGAAACATTACCGGCCTGAATAAAGTTGACTTCCATCACGGCTGGCTTGGTCACGCCTAAGAACGTTAAATCACCAGTCACTTTAAGGCCGCTTGAGCCCACGCGCTCAATCTTGGTGGACTTAAAGTTGGACGTTGGATACTTTTCAGTATCCAACCAAACTGAGCTATTCAGCTTGGCATCAAACACTGGCATCTGAGAGGCCACGCTCTTCATATTCACGGTAGCATCCAGCTTACTGCGGGTTACGTCAGCAGCATCAAACTTTAGCGTAGCATTTACTTCTGAAAATACGGCGGTAAACATGGAGAAACCATGATGGGAAACCGTCCAATGCACACGACCATGATCGTGCTCAAGTACATAGTCTCCTGACTTTACTTCGGTCAGTACTTTGGTTAGCGGGACGATCACGTTAGGGCCACCACCGCCCATACCAGCCGCGCCCATGCCAGCATCACCGCCAGCGGCACCCATACCTGCACCCATACCCGCTTCAGCACCCGCATCCATACCGGCAGGGGGCGGATTTTGAGCAAAAGATATACCCACACCAATGGCGCAGGTGACGGACATAATTAATGCAAAAATATTTCTAGTAGATGACTTCATGACTGCTCCGGACGGTTGGCAAATTTTCAACGTTTATGACACGGAACCCATGACCGGGCAAGAGGCCGTAACGTTAATTAACACTTATCATTACCCACCACCCAAACACACCAGTTCACCCTGATACTTAGCACAACCATCCGAAGTGCCACTATGTGTTACTTCCTAGGTCACTTGGTATATCTTGCACAAATCTACTTCAAATATTCCTTCTCATCCCACCTTTGGCGATCAATGAAAATCCACTCCTGGAACGTAAACGGCATCCGCGCCGTGCTAAAGAAAAATTTTTTCTATCCTTATCTACAGGCACACCAACCAGACATTCTGTGCCTTCAGGAAACCAAGGCTGAACGTGGCCAGGTCGAAGTAGATCTGCCAAATTATTTTGAATATTGGAATTCGTCGGTAAAAAAAGGCTATTCAGGCACGGCGATTTTTACAAAAACAGAACCGCTATCGGTGACCAATGATTTCCCTAAAAACATTGTGGATGAATTTGGACTGGCAGCCGATGCCTTTGGTAACCCTTTAGAAGAAGGCCGCATCATTGCTGCGGAATTCGACAATTACCATGTGGTGACCGTTTATACCCCCAATGCCAAAGATGACTTAGGCCGACTGGCATTACGTCACGACAAATGGGACCCAGCCTTTCTGGCGTACTGCAAACAGTTGGAGCAAAAAAAACCTGTGGTCTTTTGCGGCGATCTGAACGTGGCGCATACTGAACTTGATCTAGCCAACCCCAAACCTAATCGCGGCAAAAAAGGCTTCACGGATGAAGAACGCGCGGGCTTTCAACACTTTGTCGACGCCGGCTTCGTCGACACACTGCGCCTATTTAAGCAAGGTAACGGCCATTACTCATGGTGGAGTCATTTCGCGAATGCCCGCGCTAGAAACATCGGCTGGAGAATTGACTACGTGTTGGTATCACAGGCGCTACAAGGTCATGTGAAAGCCGCCGATATTCATGCCGACATCTTAGGCAGTGATCATTGCCCAGTCAGCGTGATTCTAGACAAATAGATGGACATAAAACCATCCACAGCTTGACGACAAGGTCTGGTTACATGGTAGATTGACCCTATGAAGACCGTTTCGCGCTTTTATCACTACTTTTGGTTCTCGCACCACATCGGTGGCGGGGCGATGGGCGCGTAGACTTTAGTAAACGCTTCGAATCACCAAACCGCCGGCCACTTCCGGCGGTTTTTTTTTTAGCTCGTGAGTAACACTCTGTAAGATAGGCTAATTGATGTTGAGGAGATTGTAATGACCAACCACTCCACCAGTGCTGGCGAAGGCTGGACCGCCCCGCTCGACAAAACTGGCCCGACAGATGATGAGCGCATTAAAGAAGTGCGACCGCTGCCGCCGCCCGAGCATTTACTGCGCTTCTTCCCGATTCGCGGCACGGCCGTGGAAACGCTCATCAGCAACACGCGCCAAACGATCAAGCATATCGTCAATGGCAAAGATGATCGCTTGCTCGTTGTAATTGGCCCTTGCTCGATTCATGATCCTGCGGCTGCCATCGAATACGCACACAAACTCTGCGCGCAGCGCTCCAAGTACGCCGATACATTAGAAGTTGTGATGCGTGTGTACTTTGAAAAACCCCGCACCACGGTAGGTTGGAAAGGTTTGATTAACGATCCGGGTCTGGATGAAAGCTATCGCATTGATGAAGGTCTGCGCATGGCGCGGCAGTTGCTATGTGACATCAACAAACTTGGATTGCCTGCTGGTGGTGAATTTCTAGATACCATTTCACCGCAATACATTGGCGATTTAATTAGCTGGGGCGCAATTGGTGCGCGCACCACTGAAAGCCAAGTGCATCGCGAACTGGCTTCGGGTTTATCTGCACCGATTGGTTTTAAGAACGGTACCGATGGCAACATTCGTATTGCCACCGATGCCATTCAATCGGCTGCGCGTCCGCATCACTTTTTAAGTATTCACAAAAATGGTCAGGTGGCGATTGTGGCCACTACGGGCAATCAAGATTGCCATGTCATTTTGCGTGGCGGTAGCAAGCCTAACTACGATAGCCAGAGCGTCGCACAGGCCTGCAAAGATCTTGAAGCCGTTAAACTACATCCTAGCGTAATGGTAGATTGCTCACACGCCAACAGCAGCAAACAACACGAAAAGCAGATTGAAGTGGCTCGCAATATCGCAGAGCAAATCAGTAAAGGCTCAAGGCAAGTCTTCGGTGTGATGGTGGAAAGTCATCTCAAAGCGGGTGCGCAAAAATTCACACCCGGCAAAGATGATGCAAGAAAGCTAGCTTATGGCCAGAGCATCACTGATGCGTGCATTGGTTGGGATGACTCTGAATATGTGCTCGAGTTGCTTAGCGAAGCGGTGAAAGCGCGACGAGCCGGAAAATAAAACCTGTAGCTAATCACCGCATGATGAGGAGGGCAACCATCCTGCAGTTGCTAGAGAAAAAAAGGGAGTCGGCCGATAAGCCGGGTTTTGTCGAGGACAATCATTCATCTGGGATGTACGTCACCGCACACCTCTAGCAACCTACCCGGAAGCAGTGCGGGCCACACTTTGCAACTTGCGTTGCCTGCCTCCCTATTTGGTCTTGCTCCGAGTGGGGTTTACCGTGCCGTCGAGTGTTGCCACCGACGCGGTGCGCTCTTACCGCACCCTTTCACCCTTACCGTTTATGCTTGCGCATAACTTAGGCGGTTTGCTCTCTGTTGCACTTTCCGTAGGCTCGCGCCTCCCAGGCGTTACCTGGCACTCTACCCTGCGGAGCCCGGACTTTCCTCCACCCTCACCTTGCGGCGAAAGCAGCGATTGTCTGGCCAACTCCCGGCGCGCATGGTGCAGAGGCTACCCTTAACAAGCAAGCTTTTATTGTGTTTCGGCCTTGTGCTTTACGGCCATCTCATACAATTCGCCACGGTTAGACCCTAAAATTTTTGCCGTAAGCTTGGCGGCCTGAGATGCAGGCAGCTCTTCCAGTAAGGCAAACAATAAGCGCTCCGCCTCTATATCAATGGTTTTGTTGGGCTTCTCGGGCGCTCCTGCCACAACCAACACGATTTCACCCCGAGACAAATCTGGGTCTTGCTCAGCACGTCGCAGTAATTCACCTAAGGTTTCGTAGTAACAGGTTTCGTGCAGCTTAGTCAGCTCTCGGCATAACGCTACTCGACGGTCTGCACCGAAAATTGCCACCATGTCGACTAATGTTTCCTGACAGCGGTGCGGGGCTTCGTAAAACACCATGGTACGAGGTTCACTAACCAACTCACGTAAACGCTCACGACGCTTATTCGGCTTGGCACCTGGAAACCCTTCAAATATGAAACGAGCGGTAGGCAAACCAGACACAGACAGGGCTGCAATGGCCGCACAAGCACCAGGAATGGGGATTATGCGAATTCCTTGCGCAACCAATTCACGGACTAATCCATACCCAGGATCACTGATTAATGGTGTACCTGCATCAGAAATAAGCGCAATATCGATTCCCGATTGCAGACGACTCAACAATTCAACCGTACGATGCTGCTCATTGTGCTCATGAAGCGATAGCATGGGGGTCTGGCAACCGATCGTGTTTAACAACTTAGCGCTATGCCGTGTATCCTCAGCAGCAATCAATGACACACTAGAAAGCACTGTGCGGGCCCGAACACTTAAATCATCAAGATGACCAATTGGTGTCGCTACCACATATAAAATACCGTTGGACATGAGTGGACTCTTGGTGAAGCTTCGTATAATCGAGGACAGATTAAGCCATAGCGCCATTGCGTATGCAGATGCTGCAAGGGAATCAAACTATATGCAAGTGAGTATCTTATCCAGTATCAGGCTGATCTTTATTTGCTTGACGCTAGTACCGCTAACCCATCATCTGAGCCTAGCTCAAAGCACCACCAGTTCTGGGTCGCCTAACGCAACGAATCAGGCAAAGCCCGCTCATACAAACACAAGTCCAGCCAGCACACAACATCTTGCGTTATTACTGCCCTTAAGCGGTAAACAACAAGCAGCAGGCATTGCTATTCGCGATGGCTTCCTCAGCGCCGCATTACAGAAACCCCCCACTAAACGCGGCAATATCGACATATTCGATACCAATGAAATAGGCGTTATAGATGCTTATTCACACGCACTACAAAACGGTGCGACGATGGTTATCGGCCCCCTACTTAAAGACGATTTACAAACACTAGTGACAGCAGGCCTGCCCTCTACTCCCACTCTTGCTCTCAATAACTTAACCAATACCGAACCCAACAACGCGGTGCTTTTCCAGTTTGCACTGGATCCAGAAGAAGAAGCCCGTCAGGTAGCCCAACGCGCGATCGCAGATCATCATCTCCGTGCCATTGTGCTAACCCCTAAAAACGAGTGGGGCCAGCGCATACTGCGAGCCTTTAGCAACGAACTGACTACCTTAGGCGGTAAAATCATTGATTCTCGAAGCATTGAGCCCAACACCAACGATCAGGTCACAGTGGTCAAATCCTTATTCTCTGCACATAAGCAGACCACATCACGCGAAGCAGATGGGAACTCAGTAAAAAACAACACTATCATTGATAACCGTGATGACTTTGACTTCATTTTTCTTGCTGCACAGCCACCACAAGCCAAACAACTGTACCCTGCAATCCGCTTTGTATTATCGAATGTTGCTATACCCATCTATGCCACATCAGATAGCTTCGCTACAAACAGCAAAAGCACTGATCTCGATGGGCTACGTATCCCTGACATGCCTTGGATCATTAACCCTAACGCAGACGACTCCATGCATGCAATACAGTTAGAACAGAATTGGGAGCCCACTCTACAGCAGCGCAGTAGACTGTATGCATTCGGCATCGATGCCTTCAAGTTATGTGATTGGTTAATCGCTCCATCATCACAACACACTTCAATGATGATGGGTGCAACCGGCTTATTGTCTATCGATTTATCTGGCCGAATACATCGGCAACTAGAATGGGCACTAATTAGCAACGGCATACCCAAACCTCTAACAGACATTGATCGATAAGCAGTCTATGGACAATCGTTACCGTAAGGATGCTGGCGAAAACGGAGAAAACGCAGCGTTAACCCACCTACAACAAGCAGGATTAAAACTGATTTCAAAAAACTATCGCTTCCGAGGGGGCGAACTTGACTTGGTCATGCTTGAAAAGCAGACATTGGTATTTATTGAAGTACGTTTTCGACGTAATCGCGACTTTGGCGGCGCACTGGCCTCTGTCACTGCGAAGAAACAACAAAGACTGATGCTAACGGCGCAGCATTTTCTACAATCACATCCTGAATATCAGTCTCTTAGAGCACGCTTCGACGTCGTCAGTCTAGAAGGCAGCAGAACCAACACCACACTACAATGGGTTAGAGATGCCTTCAGCGCATAGTCTTAAAAAAAACGTCATGAGATACTACTTAAAATCAACTTATTGAATAGAGTTTAGCTACTTTTATCACAATGCGATTTGTAACAATCAAGACTCGTGATACAAGCCTGCGGCGCTTTAAAACCAAATCTGTTCATGCCGGTTATAGCCACTCACTACCCATTCTGTAGCCACGCATTTAATATCAAACCGTCACCCATTCATTTGACAGCATCCAGTACGGTGCAGACCTATTTGACCTTTTCAGCAGCAGCACAGGATTACTTCACAACCTTCAACTGCGCACGGCCACGAGAGGTCGGCTTTCCTGCTGCTGTGCTGTCTGATGTGGAATCCGGTGGAGCATCCGGCGGAACAGGTTCGGGCGGTATCGAGTCCTGTTCGCCAAAAATAAGACCTTGCCCACTCTCCCTCGAATAGATCCCTAAGATCGCCTGAGTCGGGACCACCACATGATGGGGCTGTCCTCCAAATCGCGCGTTGAATTCAATAGACTCATTACTCATCGTTAGATTCTGAGTGGCAGAGTAACTCAAGTTAAGAATGATTTTGCCATCCTGTACAAACTGCAGCGGAATCACCACACCACTCACAGAAGCATCAACCACTAAGTGAGGGGTTTGTCGATTATCTGTTATCCACTCGTGCATAGCCCGCACAAGATAAGGGAGACGAGAACTCATCGGTAGTTCATTTTGTTTCATGTGCGCAGTACTCGCTCATCACTAGATAGACTGAAACGGAATGCAGGCCACAAACACACTCACCGATCATACTGTAATAAGTGGATGTGTATATCGCGCATTCAAAGACATCATCAGAATACGGAACCCGAACGAAACTAGATCGCGATTCACTAGGTTCGGTAATAATTTATAAGGATTGTGCTCAATCAGTTTTTTCGGAAAGCCAACGTCGCCCATATCTACAACATCAGGTGATAGATCCTTCTCTGCCAACAAGTAGCGTAGGCAATATCTATTTAGACTTTTAGGATTCAAAAAGAGCGTCATCATGGGAAACGCTCTGTAGTTGTTGTTAAATAATTAAAAACTCGCAGCGAGACGATGCTGAACCCTACCGAGCTCAGCACCACCAAATTACTTCACATCTTTCCAATATTCCTGCTTGAGGGCATAAACCAGCAAGAACAATAACAACAAGAACCCGATAACACGAAAACCAAGCGCACGACGCTCTAACTGTTTAGGTTCACCGATGTAGTCAAGAAAATTGACGGTATCACGTACAAACTCATCATATTCTTCAGGACTCAGCTTACCTTTGGTAACCAACTCGAATCCTTTGAAATGCTTCTCAACGCTCTTACCATCAGCACCACCCTCACCTTCGTATACCGCCTTCTGTACACCCTGTAATTCCCACAGAACATTCGGCATGGCCGCGCCAGCCAACACCATGTTGTTCATACCAGTCGGACGAGAAGGATCCAGATAGAAAGACTTCAAAAATGCATATAGATAATCCGTACTACGTGCACGCGCGATCAACGATAAGTCTGGTGGAGCCTTACCAAACCATGCCACAGCATCTGCTTCAGACATATTATTGACCATGGTGTCAGTGATTTTGCCGCCATTAAAAATCAGATTCTGAGTTACCTGATCATCAGTCAAGTCTAAATCCACTGCCAGGCGATTGAAGCGTACGTATTTGGCCGAATGACATCCTGAACAGTAATTCACGAAATTACGCGCACCGCGCTGCAAAGATGCCTTATTACTCACATCATTATTTGCTTTTTCGAACGTACCTTCGTTGGCTTGCACAGCCGTACCAAAGAAAGCACAGATCACTATCAACTTCGCTAACGATTTCATACGCTGGTGTAAATTCACTGCTTGCATGATCAATGTATTGGTATTAGTGAGCATGAAAAGTCACCCGATCCGGCACCGGCTTGGTCTTATCTGCCTTGCTGTACCACGGCATCAGAATAAAGAAAGAGAAATACAGTATCGAGAAGATACGTGACAAATAAGTGTTGGTCGTAGTTGCTGGATTCAGTCCTAAATAACCCAACATCAGAAAACTAATAACAAAAATACCAACGAAGGTTTTATACAATCCGCCACGATAGCGAATTGACTTCACCGGACTGCGATCTAACCAAGGCAGGAAGAAGAAAATTAAAACCCCTGCCCCCATACCCATCACACCAAACAGTTTATTCGGAATGGCACGTAAGATTGCGTAATACGGCGTGAAGTACCAAACCGGGGCAATGTGCTCGGGTGTTTGCAAACGATTAGCAGGATCGAAGTTAGCTGCCTCTAGGAAGTAGCCACCTACCGTTGGTGCAAAGAAAACAATTAAAGCAAAGACAATGGCAAAAGCCACAAAACCCATCAGATCTTTGACCGTGTAATAAGGATGGAAAGGAATACCATCTAACGGCTTGCCATCCGAACCCTTGTGCTTTTTGATTTCCACACCATCAGGGTTATTAGAACCCACTTCGTGCAGTGCCAGAATGTGCGCCACCACTAGAAATACAAGCGCCAAAGGCAAGGCAATAACGTGCAGTGCAAAAAAGCGATTGAGTGTGATGTCGGAAATGTAGTAATCACCACGAATCCATTCTAATAAAGAGGTACCGACATAAGGAATGGCTCCGAACAGCGAAGTGATAACCTGCGCGCCCCAGTAGGACATGTTACCCCAGGGCAACAAATATCCCATGAACGCTTCTGCCATGAGACAGAGATATATCAACATGCCGAAAATCCACAGCAGTTCACGCGGCGTCTTGTATGAACCGTAAATCAAACCGCGGAACATGTGCAGATAAACCACAATAAAGAAGGCTGATGCACCGGTTGAATGCATATAGCGAATCAACCAACCCCAATCGACATCACGCATGATGTACTCAACAGACGCAAACGCCCCTTCAGCTGAAGGCTTGTAGTTCATTGTCAGGAAAATACCGGACACAATCTGCAGTATCAGCACCACCAGCGCCAGAGAACCAAAGTAATACCAAAAGTTGAAATTCTTTGGTGCGTAGTATTCTGTGATGTGTTCACGCATCATCTTGGTGAGCGGGAAACGTGCATCAATCCAGCCCAGTAAGCCGGTGGTTCCCACTTTGTTATGAGTATCAGCACTAGACATCAGGCAGCTCCCGTTGCAACGCCAATAATTAGCGTGTTATTCGGGCCGAACGAGTACGGCGGAACAGTGAGATTTAATGGCGCAGGCACGTCCTTGAAGACACGGCCAGCCAAATCGAATTTAGAACCATGGCAAGGGCAATAAAAGCCACCTGGCCAATCTGCAGCAACCGTGGCATCGCCTGATTCAAATTTACCCAAAGGCGCACAGCCCAGATGCGTACACACCCCGACTAAGACCAAATATTCAGGTTTGAGCGCGCGGGCTTCGTTTTTAGCAAAGTCGGGCTGATCCGACTCGGCTGATTCTGGATCACGAAGATTAGCTGTATTCGCCGCAAGCTTAGCAAGCATAGTTTCAGATCGGCGCACAATGTAAATGGCCTGCCCGCGCCATTCCACTTTCATCAGTTCACCAACCTGTAATTTGCTAATGTCAGCTTCGACAGGACCACCCAATGCTTTAGCACGGGCACTGGGCCGCCATGAAGCCAAAAAGGGAACGGCCGTAGCAACCGCACCCACCGCTCCTACCGCGGAGGTGGCCACAAGGAGGAAATGCCGTCGCCCCCCATCAACTTGATCAGCTTCTGCGCTCATCCAAACACTCCGAAAAATGACAATACCGCATCAGCCTCAGTTTGAACCCGTGAGGGCAACCCAGACCGCACGATTAAAAGACCTAACAAACCGCCATTATACACATAGACGACGGTCTGCTCAGTAGCGACTAATAGCGCTCAGCGTTGAATTCAACGTGATGACACAAACCAGCCCAGCCGGAACATTCTCACGCCACATAAATCCAAAAAATCTAACAAAAAATCAGGATTAATCGCGCTTTAATGATTATTACGCGTATTTAGACGCGCGATACGCGCACCTAACTGAGCTAACTTCTCTTCGATACGCTCATAGCCTCGGTCAATGTGGTAAATACGATCCACAATCGTCACACCATCGGCCACCAAACCGGCCAGGACCAACCCCGCTGAAGCACGTAAATCAGTGGCCATCACTGGGGCGCCGGTCAATTGCGGCACTCCACGAATAATGGCGGAATGTCCCTCGATACGCATTTCCGCGCCCATCCGTTGTAACTCATGCATATGCATGAAACGGTTTTCAAAAATAGTCTCAATGACAGTACCCACCCCCTCAGCGACGCAATTAAGCGCTGCAAACTGTGCCTGCATATCGGTAGGGAACGCTGGGTAAGGGGCGGTGCGAACATCCACTGCATTGGGTCGCTTACCCTGCATATCCAGCTCGATCCAATGAGGTCCCGATTGGATACTGGCACCGACCTCTTTCAATTTCAGCAACACCGCATCAAGGTGATCAGCGCGGGCATTTTGCAGACGCACCTTACCCCCCGTAATGGCTGCAGCGACGAGATAAGTCCCGGCCTCAATACGGTCAGGCATCACCTCATAGTGCCCACCGCGCAACCTCTCCACACCTTGAATAGTAATCTTATCGGTCCCAGCACCTTGGATACGTGCTCCCAGCCCGATTAGGAAATTAGCTAAATCAGTAATCTCGGGTTCGCGCGCCGCATTTTCAAGAACGGTCTCACCCTCAGCCAGTACGGCAGCCATCATCAAGTTCTCGGTACCCGTCACAGTTACGGTTTCCAGCACGATGCGCGCGCCCTGAAGTCGCTGACACGTTGCGCGGATATAACCGTGATCCACGTGAATATCCGCACCCATGGCGCGCAGCCCTTCCACATGAAGATTCACCGGCCTTGCACCAATCGCACATCCCCCAGGCATCGACACCTCAGCATGACCAAAACGGGCCAACAACGGCCCGAGCACCAAAATTGAGGCTCGCATGGTTTTAACCAATTCATAGGGGGCAACAAATTTACTCGTAGCGCGCGCATCCACTTCGACGCACATTTTGTCATCCACCGTAATCTGTACGCCCATATTGCCCAGCAGGGCAATCATGGTTGTCACGTCATGCAGATGCGGAACATTACCTAACGTTACTGGACCGTCAGCCAATAACGTACCTGCAATGATCGGCAACGCCGCATTTTTAGCACCCGAGATACGCACTTCACCAGAAAGCGTCACGCCGCCTTCAATTTGCAAACGATCCATACCCGATTTCTCCAGTTTATTGTTGTTGTGAAGCTGACTGCATGGAGCGCCATTCTTCTGCCGTATAGGTTTGCATCGTCAAGGCGTGAATTTCATGACCCATGAGCGTCCCTAAAGTCGCATACACACGCTGATGACGCTGCAAAGTCCGCTTGCCAACAAATTCATCACTAACAATAACGGCTGAAAAGTGCGTGCCGTCGTCAGAATCAACCTTTACCTGCGCTTCAGTCATACCGGCAAGAATTAATTGTTCAACATCTTGGGGAGTCATGGCCAACCTTAACTTTAGGTGAGTTCACTTACGGAACTGGGATAGCCGGTAATGATAAGAGATTCTAACGCACTTAGGTTCACTCTCTAATCAGTTACCCTAGGACACCCATCATGACCACTGCTCCGTGGGGGCAAGCCTATTTACTAGATGACGCTTAAATATCGCTCATTCAGTGCGTCATCGAATACAGAATGTAATCGATACCAAAATGGTAAGCCAACAAAGTCAGGGGTTGTGGGTATTGCGGGTTATCAGCGTGCTCCCACGCGTCACCCAAATCCATATTGAAATTGATACCCACCATCAACCGCCCTTCATCATCGAAAATACCGCGCCAATGCGGAGTAAACCCATCTTTCTCCCAACTCTGGCCACTGATCGCACCACGAACATTCGGAATTTGGACTCGTTGATCAACATCAAAAAGCACGTGGAAGACGGCATCTTTATTGGCAAGATCAACAATCGGGCGATCCGGAAAGACCTTCTGCATGGAATCAGCAAAGAGGTTCCATTCCTGTGTACCGTGAAAATCATCCACGATCAGAAACCCACCCCTAAGCAAGTAGTCTCTTAATCGCTGGGCTTCGGCATCACTTAGAGCCCAATGCCCCACTTCAACCGCATAAAGAAAAGGATAATCAAAGAGACGATCATCCATAATCGGTAAACCCACACTGTCACTGGCGGTATCGATACGGGTCAGTCGCTTGATACCGTTCAGTAAATGAGTCTCCGCCTCAGGTGCATCAGTCAGCCAACTGCTCCTGAAGTTACTGAACTGTGGATGATTGTTATAGCGCAATCGAATCAACTGAAATTCATTTGAGTGAACCCTACTTCCATCCTCTAAAAAATTTACCGCCCAGGCCAATCCACATAAAGACACAAGACATAGCACTGCCCCAGCTTTTCGCAGCGTGAAGAAAGACGTCTTGCAGGAAACAGTATCAGACATGGCGTGAACCGCGCGGCTAGTTGAAACAAACTGACCTAATGAGCGCACAATACCGGTATTTCCTTACTGAAGTCCAATCACTCCGGGCACAGGCTACAAGGACCAAATGAGCAACCAGCCCCTAAAGTCAATCGAACAGAACTCAATACCCTGACATAACGGGGTATCATGACGGGATGAAACCCTCCTTCGACCCACAACGAATTCTGGATCGCGGCCGAACTGTGCTGAACATAGAAGCGCAAGCCGTGAACGCACTCATCTCACGACTGGGGGATTCCTTCACCCAAGCATGCCAACTGATTCTGGAATGCAAAGGCCGCCTGGTCGTTTCTGGTATGGGCAAGTCAGGCCATGTTGGTAACAAAATTGCGGCCACCTTTGCCAGTACAGGAACCCCCTCATTTTTTGTGCATCCGGCCGAAGCCAGTCATGGAGACATCGGCATGATCACCCGTCAGGACATGGTCTTAGCCATTTCCAACTCCGGTGAAACCGATGAACTGGTCACGATCCTGCCAGTAATCAAACGACTGGGCATCCCCATGATCGCCTTGACTGGTCGTCTGGATTCCACCTTGGGAAGGGATGCCAACGTCACCCTGGACGTGAGTGTAGCTAGTGAAGCCTGCCCCTTGAACTTAGCCCCCACGGCCAGTACCACCGCAACACTAGCACTGGGTGATGCGTTGGCCGTCGCCGTTTTGGAAGCCCGGGGATTCACTGAACAAGACTTTGCCCGATCACATCCCGGTGGGGCGCTGGGTCGTCGCTTACTCTTATATGTTGAAGATCTCATGCACACCGGAAAGACCCTACCGCTTGTCACGCCCAACACTTCCCTTCGTGAAGGCCTTTTGGAAATGACCCAAAAGGGTCTCGGCATGACCACCGTAACGGATGAACATCGACACCTACTGGGAGTTTTCACAGATGGCGATCTACGACGCGCCCTAGACAAGCAAGTCGATTTGCATACCACCCTTATTAGGGAGGTCATGACCTCCCATCCAAAATACGCTACGTCACGGATGTTGGCAGCTGAAGCTGTACACCTGATGGAGAGTCATAAAATCACTTCATTGCCGGTCATTGATGATGGTGGGACCGTGATTGGCGTACTGAATGTCCATGATCTTTTGCGCGCGGGGGTCATGTGAATCCTACTGACCAACTGATTGAACGTGCCCGCAACATCCGTTTACTAGTACTGGATGTAGATGGCGTACTGACTGACGGCCGCTTGTACTTCAATGCAGAAGGCGAAACCTTGAAAGCATTTCATGTTCGAGATGGTGCCGGCATCGTCCAGCTACGCAAGAGCGGTATTGAAGTTGCGATCATTTCCGGCCGCCACTCAGCAGCCGTCACTACACGAATGAAAGAACTCGGCGTTTCACAGGTAAAACAAGGCATTCAGGACAAGCGAGCCGCGCTACAAAAACTATTGGAATCGTTAGACTTATCACCCGACTGCCTCGCTTGCGTCGGGGATGACACGCCAGACCTACCCATGTTGAAGATGGCCCATTTAGCCGTAGCGGTCGCAGACGCTCATCCGAGTATTCAAGCAGCTGCACATTATGTCACGCAAATAAGGGGCGGACTTGGGGCGGTTCGCGAAGTGTGTGACCTGATCCTACAGGCGCAATGCACCGAGATTGGTGGTGGCTGACGATGCAATGGCGCTCCACGCTTGCCACAACCACCCTCGCCGCCGTGCTCGCGGGGTATCTGCTCGTTGCATGGCAAAATCATGATGAATTCGCCCAACTGACCGCCCCAGTCGAACTGGGATACTACCTGAAACAGGCCACCGTCATTGAAACCGGCGCAGACGGTAATACACGCCTAAAACTGCAAGCAGCGAACATCACACAGAACCTAAAGAACGACAGCATCAACCTGCAACAAGTGGTCGTGAACTATCAAAGCGAGGACATGACGCCTTGGTTACTGACGGCCGATCGGGGAGAACTACCCGCAAATTCTAAGCAGCTCCACTTTTACGGCAATGTATTCATTAAATCCCAAGATGCATCGCTGCAACGACCAGAAATCCGCACGTCTGAACTGCTCATCGATACTGAAAAATATCTGGCCTCTACAAATGCTCAAGTGGTTTTCATGATGGATGAACACCAATTATCTTCAATAGGCCTCAAATACGATTTGAAGCGCCAGAGGCTCCAGCTAAACTCGCAAGTCCATGGCCTATTCCAAAATCAAGAAATCAATGAATAACACCGCATCCTTGGGTCGGTGGTGGATCGCAGTACTCAGCCTACTGATCACTGAATCAGCTATAGGCTCGGAGCTGCGCGCTGCGGTAAATGACATTCATCTTGAATCGGCCGGCACAGAAGTAGATGCCGTCACCAAGCAGATTAGGTTACCCAAGGTTCGCATCTGGCAAGCCGGCTATGAAATACAAGCAGATCTAGCTGAAGCTAAGGGTCTCAATTTTGATGACAGCCAATGGAATTTTACTGGAAAGGTACGTATCACCACACCGCAAGGCAGCGCAAACGCTGATCGCGCAGTGGTTAAATTCGTACAGAACCGCATCACCGAATTCCACATTGTCGGGCAACCTGCCACCTTTGAGCAGCACTCAAGCACTCTGCAACTTCAAGCTCAAGGCCGAGCCGAAGTTATTGATTATCTTTTACAGAGTAACAGCGTACGACTGAGCAACCGTGCCTGGATCAAATACGGTGAAAATGAATTTTCGGGCCAATCGGTAGTGTATGACATGACCAACCAACGAATACTGGCCAACCCCGACGAGCAACAGGGGCAGCGGGTACACATTACAATCAGCCCAAATCGTCCGCCTAGCAGCGAGGTCACACCTGACTCAGGGATTAAAACACGATGAGTGAATTACGTGCGGAACATCTAGCCAAACAGTACAAATCACGCCCTGTCATTAAAGATCTATCACTGCGCATCGGCAGTGGCGAAGTGGTTGGCATTTTAGGTCCCAATGGTGCGGGCAAAACAACCGCCTTCTACATGCTAGTTGGTTTAGTGGGGTGCGACGCCGGTCGTATTTTCATTGATGATCAGGATATTTCCAGACTGCCCATTCACGCTCGTGCTCGACTGGGGCTGGGCTACCTCCCTCAAGAAGCCTCGGTATTTCGCAAACTAACCGTGACCGAAAATATTCTCGGGGTACTTGAACTTCGTCCCGAACTGAACAAGGCACAACGTAAACAGCACCTCAACCAACTACTGGAGGAGTTACATATCAACCACCTTGGGGACAGTTTGGGCCAGAGCCTCTCGGGCGGTGAACGACGTCGGGTAGAAATTGCTCGGGCTCTTGCCGCTGAGCCGCGATTCATTCTGCTGGATGAACCGTTTGCTGGCGTCGATCCAATCTCCGTTATCGACATCCAGCGCATCATCCAGCACCTCGCGGCACGCAACATCGGCATCCTGATCACCGACCACAATGTGCGCGAAACACTCGGAATATGTCAACGGGCATACATAATTAGTGGCGGAGTCCTCATTGCTAGCGGCAGTTCTGAAGAAATCCTTGCTAATGAGCAGGTGCGTGCGGTGTACTTAGGCCAGGACTTCAAGCTGTAGATAAATGCTCAAACCGGCCTTGCAACTCAGACTTGGTCAACAACTGACCATGACCCCCCAACTGCAACAGGCGATCCGCCTGCTGCAACTGCCCGTTCTGGAACTTCAGGCTCAAATTCGCGAAGCCCTTGAATCCAATGTGATGCTGGAGTCTGAAGAAGAAGACACCGTGCTGGAATCGCTGGGTGCCACCGAGATGGAACCCACACATGGATCAGAATTTACTGCGCATGATGAGACCATCGAAAGCCCCACCACTCCGTATGAAGAACGTGCTCAAGAACACGCCGAAGAAGATCGCGATCGCAACCGTGAAGAACGGGTAGATATCGTCGATAGCGCCGAGTGGGCCGAATCAAACACCGTGGGTGCCAGTGAATCGCCATGGAACAACGATGACGATGACGAGCGGGGACAGGACTTCAGCAACAGCAGTGGTGAGACGCTCCAGGAACACTTGCAGTGGCAACTTGGCCTGTCCAAACTGAATGAACGCGACCAGCGCATCGGCACCGCTATTCTGGATGCCATCAATGATGACGGTTATCTGATCGAGGCTCTTGAAGAGATAGCGCTAAATTTGCTCCCTGAACTGTCCGTACTCCCCACAGAAGTCGAACACGTACTGGATGTAATACAGCAATTCGACCCACCGGGAGTAGCGGCCCGCTCTGTCAGTGAATGCCTAACATTGCAACTCAAGCAATTAGCGCCGGATACGCTTGGACTCAACACCGCGCTACTGATTGTTGCTGATTACCTCGACGAATTGGCCGCACATCAACACTCCGTTATTCGGCGTCAATTGCGCACTTCTGAAGAAGATTTGGATTGTGCGCTAGCTTTAGTGCGCGCCTGCCAACCCCGACCTGGTGCCGGCTTATACACTAAGATTCCTGACTATATTGTTCCTGATGTGTTTGTTCGTCGTACCGAGCACGGCTGGGAAGTTGAGATTAATCCAGCCAGTGTACCGAAAATTCGCGTCAACCAAAGCTATGCAGGCATGCTCGGCCGGACTGCCGATTTTACCGTGATGCGCACACAACTTCAGGAAGCCCGCTGGCTGATTCGTAGCTTGGAAATCCGCAACGAAACCTTATTAAAAGTAGCCCGCTGCATTGTGCAACGTCAAACAGCATTCCTAGACCATGGCGATGAAATGATGCAGCCCATGATCCTCAAAGACGTGGCCGATGCTGTGGAAATGCATGAATCGACCATTTCTCGAGTCACCACAAATAAGTATATGCACACACCGCGTGGCGTCATTGAATTTCGGTTTTTCTTCTCCAGTCACGTTTCAGGAGCGGATGGCTCTGAGTTATCCTCGACCGCGATCCGTGCCAAAATTCGTAAGTTAATCAGTAACGAAGATAGCGACAAACCCCTTTCAGATAGCCGTATAGCTGAAATTCTATCCGAAGCAGGCGCCAAAGTAGCACGCCGTACTGTCGCCAAATATCGAGAAGGTATGAACATTCCCCCTTCCAGCGAGCGTAAACGCGTCATAGCGAGGTAACACTTCACTCACACGCCTAGTCAGCAAGCATTACCCAGTATTTTTTCGTATGTGTCGCTAGCGGCCGTTCCGTCAAGCTGCACATCCATCATGTTGATGCCTGACAAACTACAGGAGACAGTTATGCAACTTAATATCACTGGACACCATGTCGAAGTTACACCGGCACTTAAAGCCTATGTAGAGAAGAAACTAGATCGGATCGTCAGGCATTCCGATCATGTCATCGACGTACACTGCATACTCACGGTTGAAAAACTACAGCAAAAAGCCGAAGCCACCGTCAATCTAAACGGCAGCAAGATTCATGCTGACGCCATCGATACCAACATGTACGCTGCAATTGATGCCTTGACCGACAAGCTAGATCGCGGGGTTAAAAAACATAAAGAGAAACTCACAGACCACCATGTTCAAGAAGGCTTGCGAGCAAAGCTGAGCTAGCATCGCATCATGTTAACAACCAGAAGCCCTGCCGACGCGGGGCTTCTCATCAATACACACAACTTCACCTTCGGCAATAGGCACTAAGCGTCCTCAATACATCGCCACTTCCCGCCTGGTCACTTATAATCCATAACCATGCGCCTCATCGTCATTAGTGGTCTGTCCGGTTCCGGAAAAAGCGTTGCATTACGCATGCTGGAAGACCTGGATTATTATTGTGTCGATAACATTCCACCCGGCTTGTTGCCCGAATTCATCTCACACACAGTGCGTTCACACGACGCCCAATATAGCTTGACCGCCATTGGCATTGATGCCCGCAACAGTGCAGCAGACATCCAACGACTGCCTCTTCAAATCGACGAATTAAAACGCAGCGGAGTGGACTGCGAAGTGATCTATCTGCGCGCCGAAACTGAAGCGCTCCTCAAACGGTACAGCGAAACACGTCGCCGTCATCCGTTAAGTCGTGGAGGACTAGGTCTCGCCGAAGCCATTTCGGAAGAACAGCGCCTACTCGAACCCATGGCCGCCTCAGCAGACTTAGTTATCGACACCACCCGTACCAGCGTACATGAGTTGCGTGAATTAATTCGTCAACGTGTAGGCGCACACACCGATGGTCACATGTCAATTCTGTTTGAATCCTTTGCATTCAAGCAAGGCATCCCTAACGATGCTGACTTTGTATTCGATGCTCGCAGTTTACCTAATCCATTTTGGGAACCGGGACTATCAGAGTTCACGGGCCTAGACCAACCGGTTGTAAAGTACCTCAGTCAGCACGTTCAAGTGCAGCGCATGATAGGCGACCTAAGTCATTTCCTGGATCACTGGATTCCCGAGTTTATTAAGACTAACCGCAGTTATCTAACCATAGCTATTGGCTGCACGGGCGGGCAACATCGATCTGTTTACTTGGTAGAACAACTCGTCAGCCATTTTCGTAAACAGTATCCCCAGGTGCTCGCTAAACACCGCGTAATCAATAAATCAAAGCCTTAAGCCTTCCCAAGCTCACCCACTAAAACTCATACTTCAGACCTAAACGTATCGTACGGGGTTCTTCAGCACGACTCACTCGACCATCTATACGAGTCAAATCTAAGTTATTGGGGTCTGGCGTTGGGTCCATTCCAGCAACATTAGTGCCGTAGTAATAAACAATATCCTTACCCGTGTCATTCAGCACGTTCAACACTTCTCCATATAGAGTGATGCGTAGAAACTTTCGCGCCAATCGTAGATTGAGCATAGTTTCCGCCTCCGCTCGTTCTGAATTGTCGGGCAATAAGGGATACCCCCCTAGGTATCTCAAGCGGCTACTAAATTCCCAAGCACCCTTAGTTGCAGCCACACCGAACTCACCTGCGCTGGCCACCGAACCTTCGATATCATATCCACCGTCGGTTAACTCGTTATACCGAGCCTGACTGCCGGTATACACCGCATCAATGGCCAACCAACTCTGTGGACGCCAGAATCCAACTAACTCATAACCATGTCGCTTAGACGCTCCGCGGGCTTCGACTGAATTGTCATCACCCACAAAGATCAATTCACTCGATAAATTTAACCACCAGTACGCGGCACTGACCTTAAAGTCGCCCACTTCAAAACGCGCGCCTCCTTCATAACCGGTACCAATCGCCAAGCCTTTAATTTGCGCATCTTTGCGCTGCACACCACGGGCATCATTAGAATGTGTTCCCTGCCCCCAATTACCATATAGCTCCACCTCATCATTAATGGCATAGGCAACTCCTACCTTCGGTGCCACGTTAGTATCACTGCTCTGCCCCACATTTACAGCGCCAATCGCCCCCGAACCTGGACGCAACCTCACATCAAAGTTGTAATAGTCGCCACGCAGGCCTCCGGTCAGCCGCAATGCTGCTATTGGTTTCCACGTGGCTTCGCTATAGAGCCCAACAGAGCCCTCACGCACACCATTTCGTGAAGTATTTTCAACAAACACGCCGCTTTCATCATGATCCACACCGACATTACCGATATCGTCATAACGTAACTCGGTACCGGCCGTCACCTGGAGACGAGAAGACGCGATGAGCTTCCGCTCATATCGTCCTCCAACAATCCAACGTCGATCAAACTGATCTATCTGGAAGTCATACGTGGGATTAGAAGACATACGCCAGTCGTAATACTGAGCGTACGCCGTGGCTCGCCAATCCGGCGCCAACACTTGGGCATTAGCAATCCAACGCGTGGTTTTGCCTTGTGCCGTGGCATCTAATACGCAGAACTCATCTGCGCAGACTGGGGTTGCAATCACACGCTCGGGTATTTGCTCGGTGGGATTCCAGGTGGCGTGATACCCTGACAGCGAAATCTTCAGCATGCCGTATTCAGTCGGCTGCGAGTACTTACCCCATACCGATTCATGCTGAAGGTTTTCCTTAAGCGCCCAGGGACCGTCGTAGGTTTTGTACTGGCCAAGCGCAGTTAACACGCCCTCACCCACTTGAGTGGTGCCCCCACCCGCAACCCGGCCCCACCCATATTGACCGCTTTCAATTGCCACAAAGGGCCGGTTCAATTGATCAATGGTAGTCATCAACGATGCCCCAGCCATTGAGAAGTCGCCATTGTCGGCCCGATAAGGCCCCTTGCGATATTCAATACGCTCTACCACCTCTGGAATCAGTCCATTCACATCTAAATAGCCTTGGCCGTGCCCATGAGTACGAAAATTCCATGGCACGTCATCAATGTACGAGGTGAAGTCAGTACCATGATCCAAGTTGAAGCCGCGCAAGAAATACTGGTTCGCCTTACCGCTTCCCGAATGCTGTGCAGCGATCAGCCCCGGCACTGCCTCTAGCAAATCCGCAACCCGCAACATGGGTCGAACCAATAAATCATCTCCGCCAACTTCCCCCTCGCTGGCCGTTGCTGCTTTACCAATCAACTCCTCACCGCGTCCGAACACCACAACCTCTTCCAAAGATTGCTTAACCGCATCCGTTGAGGACGCCGGATTCACTTGAGAAAACCCAATTAGGGGTAATAAAACCATAGCGCTGATCCAGACGCCCCGTACCCAAGACGGAGCGCACCTAAATCCCACTGCTGTACCTGTGCGAACCATCGAACCACTCCAAATAAGTCAATTAGACGAGGAACCCGATCCTGCCCCGTATAGGTAGGATTAAAGTCAACTTATGGCGTAAACGAGGTGGTAACGCGAGCAAATAACTGTTTCGCTAACATTGCGTTAACGAAATGCCAAGTCATTGGCAACACTGGATTATTTGATCTTTATGCGCAATCAATCACGTCAACCGCTCTAGAAAAACGCCGGTTGAAGGTAAAACAACAAGAAGGTTTGCAAGCCCTCAAAGAAGGGCTTGAATGAACACCACGATCACATTTGTTTTATTTTGAGTCGGAGCACAAGCCGATACGGACTGAAGATCAAGCAAAAAATTCGTAATGTTCAACGGCAGGTGTACCGGCAAAGAAAGGCCCAATCAATCTCCGCCATTCCAGAAATAGGGGTGATTCGCGAAATCCAATGACATGATCATCACGCGTCTGCCATTTGACCAGCAGCAGGTAATGATCCTCAACGTCCACCGAACGCTGCATTTCATGGGAAATATACCCTTTGGCCTGAGAAATAACTTTAGAGGCCTGGAGATAGGCTGCTCTGAATTCAGCAGTCTGTCCGGGATGGATCGAAAGAGACACCACTTCAAGAATCATTGAATAACTCACCCATGACTGAATCGACATCAACAACGAAACCCAATTAGCATTCGGTCGCCCGCTGCAACGATCGGGCCGCTAGGTTAATTCCACACTGCTTCACCTGCAAGATCAGCAGCTAAAGTTTGCTTGACCCGCACCCTGACAAGCCATTAAATAGTCTGCAGGCCGTGAGCCATTGTTATTTTGAAATTCAATCATTACTCAGGGGACAGATATGAAAAAACCACTCGTAGCGGGGTTCAGCAGTGTCCTGCTCAGCATGTGCTGTGCAGCCATCGTCATGGCAGCTGATACCGGCGCAGTCAGTGACAGCGCCCGAAAAAAGGGAATGAGTGAAGCTCCCAGCTTGATTAAAAAAACGGCCATCGTCTGCACTCTAGCAGACGCTCGACTAGTAGAAACCCCAACACGTTCAAGCAACCTCAGCAGCGGTATTAATAGCGCCGGCAGCACTTTGGGTAGCAGCAGCCTTGGCATGAGTGGCGGCGGTGGTGGCGGTGGTGGCGGCGGTGGCGGCGGTGGCGGCGGCGGCGGCGGTGGCGGTGGCGGTGGCGGTGGCGGCGGCGGCGGTGGCGGCGGTGGCGGTGGCGGTGGCGGCGACGCTGGTGGCGGTGGCAGCGCGGGCGGCAGTGGCATGAGTAGCGGTGGCAGTGCCAGCTTCACTAAACAATATGAAGTCGCTTGCTCAGAAGGTCTCGGTTACATGATCACCACAACCATCGGCGCGAGTACGGATGCCATCACCTGTTTAGAACAAGATGCTTACTTGGCCGTTGCCCGCGCATCTGACAACGGTATGAGCGCCGGTGGCATGGGTGGCGGTGAAAGCGGTATGGGCGGCGGCCCAAGTGGCGCGGGCGGTATGGGCGGTGGGGAAGGCGGCATGGGTGGTGGTGCTCAACCTGCACAAACAGTCCCAGCCGGATGTCAATTGCCTGCCAATTCGAGCGCCAGTCAATTTCTTGCCATGAATGCCTATGCCACTAAAGCAGGCATAAAGTGCGCAGTTGCCAATGCTCGGGGTATTGGCCACACCAGCAAAAACTCAATTTTTGAAGTGGCATGCGAAGACCAAGCCGGCTACCTCTTGGTGACCGCCCTCAAGCCTGACCTCAATCAACCAGTACAATCTGTTGCTTGTGCAGACGTCCCTGAAAACTGGAAGATGCCATGCCAACTCACCGACCCTAAAGCACCGCTCATGGTGGCTGATGCACTTATTGCTAAGTCAGGCAAGGCTTGCCAAGTCACTGATCGACGTCTATTTGGTGAAACCGGTGCCGGCGAGAAAGTGTTTGAAGTTTCTTGCAGTGAGGGCTCGGGCTACGTAGTGGTACAAAATGCCGCAGGTGAAGTCGGCCAGGTTGCTACCTGCAAGGAGATTGGCACGATGGCCGGCGGCTGCGCCCTAGAAGGCAACAAGGTTAGCCCCACACCCTAGGCCCCATAGCTTAGTTAAAGTGAACAGGTAAAATTAGAGGGCAGGTTATCACCTGCCCTTTTTTATAACTGCTCTGGAGCTACATAGTCGATGGGCTTTTCAGAGCCGCCACCGAAGAAAAATTTTTCCATCTCAGCGACTAGAAATTTTCGTGCTTTAGGCTCTATAGGTGAAAGTCGATATTCATTAATCAACATCGTTTGATGCTTTAACCACTGAGCCCACCCTTCCTTGGACACATTGGCATAAATACGCTGACCAAGTTCCCCAGGATAAGGAAGGTGACTTAAGCCCTCCGCATCACGCTTAAGGTAAACACACTGCACGGTTCGAGTCATCTCAATTCACGTCACTTAATAATTCAAGTATGGATAACAGAGGTTTTGGCAACCCAATCAAATCCGGTTGCACTGGATCGTACCAGCGATAACGATCCTCGTCTGCTACCGCTAACGCCGGACGGGTCAATTCAATCAAGTACGGCTGCAAATGCAAATCGAAATGCGAGAAGGCATGCTGAATACCTCGCAACCGTTGCCACGTGTCTGATGATGCGGCAGGCCAATGCTGGTTAACCCACGCTTGCAAATCACCCACATCGGCAAATTGCGGGCATGCCCATAACCCGCCCCATATACCGGAAGGCGGCCGACGCTCCAGCAGTATCCGCCCCTGTAGATCTTTCGCCACCAGTGCGACTTCATGACGCTGTGGACGCTGCCGATTAGCCTTAGGCGTAGGTAATTCGGCCTGAAGCGATTGCTGATTGGCTTGACAGTCCTGCACTAGGGGACAGTCCTGACATCGTGGAAGGCGGCGAGTACACAGTGTTGCACCTAAATCCATGATGGCCTGCGTGTAATCCGCAGCGCGCAACTTAGGGGTACAAGCAGCAGCCAGTTGCCACAATTTATTCTCTATCACTTTATTACCTGGATAACCATGAACAGCAAATAAGCGCGTCAACACGCGTTTGACATTCCCATCCAATATTGGATGCGGCTCATCCCATGATAAGGCCAGAATCGCACTAGCCGTAGAACGCCCAATACCAGGCAACGCATTAAGCTGAGCATGATCGCGCGGTAGTTCACCACGATATTGAGTTGAAACAAGCTGTGCGGCTTTATATAAATTACGAGCACGGGCGTAATAACCAAGCCCGGTCCATAAATGCAGCACCTCATCTAGCGGCGCAGCGGCCAAGCTATGGACATCAGGGAATTTCGCCATAAACCGTTGGTAGTAAGGCATCACCGTACTCACCTGGGTTTGTTGCAACATGACCTCGGATATCCATACCCGATAAGGACTACGGTCGTGTTGCCAGGGTAAATGCTTTCTACCGGCGACATCGAACCAACGCAACAGCGCTGCCGCCATCTTATTGGGCTGGGGATCAAGCTCCACTAATTACTCGCACTGTGTTGTACCTGAGTCAACGATACAAACAGTACTCACCGACTGCAAGGTCGGCTTACGCAGCATATGGTGCGGCGGTCTGCCTATTCCAGGATGCAACCGCAGTTAGCACGTCCGCACCGGGCATTGGTTTACCAACAAAATAGCCTTGGACATGGTCACAATTAGCCTTGGCGAGAAAATCTAGGACTTCCTGCGTTTCAACACCTTCTGCACACACGGTCATACCCAGCTTGTGCGCAAGCAAGACCATCGTTTCAACCATGACCCTCGCTTCATGTCGCTGACACACATCGCGAACGAAAGAGATATCTATTTTCAATTCAGAAAAAGGCATTTGATACAGCTGTTTCAAAGAGGAGTAGCCAGTACCAAAATCATCAATAGACAAACCAAAGTTTTTCAAACGCAGGCGAGTCAATACATCCATGGTCGTATCTGGATCCGCCATTGCAGCCGTTTCAGTGACCTCAAATGCCAACAAATGAGGTGACACGCCATACTTAGCAGCGATCGTCGCCACTAAGTCAGGGAAATTTCTATCGTTTAATAATCGAGTCGAGAGATTAATGGCCACGTGTAAAGGCGTATCCAGTGCGATCCATTGAGCTGCCTGCTGTATACACTCCTCAACCAACTGTTCAGTGAGTTGGCGAATCTGACCACTGTTTTCAGCAATACCAATAAAATCGGGAGGTGGAATAAAGCCACGCAGTGGATGGTGCCATCGCGCCAACGCCTCTACCCCTTCAACCACCCAAGAGCCGCCAATATTCCGAGCCTTAGGCTGGTAATACACCTGTAATTGTTGCTTGGTCATCGCGTCCTGAAGATCCTCAGCAGTGACACCGGCACCTCGCTTCATCGCTCTGCGCAACACTGATTCCAAATCAGGCAACATGATAGGCTTTTGCAGTGCCCCCAACATGGTCAGGCCTTGCGACTGGCCCATTTGATCTGCCGTGCTGAGCACACGTTGATCCATGCCACTGGCTACCAATACCTGAGTACGTGCATTTTGAGATCCCAGGTAACGTAACAACTCTATTCCATCAAATCCTGGCATTTGTAAATCCAAAACAACAACAGTTGGATTGAAGTTCAAATAAGCTCGACGAAATGTTTCCGCATCCGTGACCGTGAGCGTGTCATAACCTAAGTCTTTGGCAACCTCCGCAATAAAGTCACACAACTCCTGTTGATCATCAATCACCAGCAACCGATTGATTTTCTCCATTGACTCATACCTCAATGATATTCATAAAAAGGCTATTAGCGATCCAGCATGTATCGGAGCTTCAATGCTAACTGCTCATTTCGATAGGGCTTGATCAGAACTTCTTCTTCCGTCAGTGGACCGGCACGATTAAGCACCGCATCTC
>CANGJP010000014.1 GCA_947454465.1 Pseudomonadota bacterium | reverse complement strand
TGATGACTTTGGGTTGCGTAACCGAAATGCTGTGATCTTGCCATCTTGGACGGTAACGGCAATTGCGTGTGTACCCAATGGGGCTCATCCATCGTATTCACAAGGTTATACCCGTCGCGATAATAATTTCTATATTGCCTGGGACAAGATTGCACGTGATCGTGAAGCTTTTCTGTCTTGGATGCAGACTCATGTGATGGACAAACAATAAGCTATCGCATTGAAGGTGATTGGACTCAATTAGATGATGACTGCTTATACTCCGAATGAAATGATGACCATTGCCGCGGCCCGTTCCCTGCGCAATGAAGATATTTGTTTTGTTGGGATTGGCGCGCCTTCTGCTGCGGCCAACCTTGCGCGTCTGACACATGCACCAGACATCACGCTGATATATGAGTCCGGCACTATTGAGGCCAAGCCCACGGTGTTACCGTTGTCGATTGGTGATGGCGAATTGTGTGATACCGCTCTGACCACTGTGGGTGTGCCAGAAATGTTTCGTTACTGGTTACAGGGAGGGCGTATCACGGTAGGTTTTTTGGGTGGTGCGCAAATTGATCGCTTCGCGAACTTGAATACAACCGTGATGGGTGATTATGAGCATCCTACGGTGCGGTTACCGGGGGGTGGTGGTGCGCCAGAAATTGCTACTCATTGTGGCGAAATTTTCATCATCATGATGCACACACGGCGTGCCTTCGTAGAACAGTTGGATTTCACGACGTCATTGGGTCATGGTGATGGTGGAGATCATCGTCAACGTCTGGGTGTGAGTACTAAAGGTCCGACGCGTTTGATTACCGATTTATGCGTATTTGAGCCCGATCCTGTCAGCCGTGAAATGACTGTGGTATCGATTCATCCAGCCGTCAGTCGTGAACAGATTCAGGCCAATACCGGTTGGCACGTTCAATTTTCGTCTGACGTTCAAGAGACAACAGTACCCAATGAAACAGAGTTGAGGGTCTTGCGCGAATTGCAAGCTCGTACCAAGTTGGCGCATGGTGGTTATTAACGTGATGCTTCACCTTTATGTATTGAGCTTTAGTTTGATTGATGTTTCGTCGGTGCAAATCGCATGACGCACGTTAGTGTATCGATGATGCTGGTGTTCGTATTGATACTGCTTACCTCCGGTGCCTTATCTGGTGTGGTTGCTGGATTGCTGGGAGTGGGTGGTGGCATTGTGTTGGTTCCAGTACTGGACTGGGTCTTTGGCTTATCAGGCGTGCCTCACGATTTGAGTATTAAAAGTGCAGTGGCAACTTCGTTAGCAACGATTATTCCTACTGCAATAGCGTCATCGCGTGCGCATCGGCGCCGAGACGCTATAGATGATGGGGTTATCCGTGCTTGGATGGTGCCGCTGATTGGCGGCGCCTTGTTTGGCGTCGTAATGGCTACGCATTTGGATGCGGGTATATTGCGCGGTGTGTTTGCGCTCGTGGCGAGCTTAGTTGCGCTTAAATTATTTCTGCCATTAGAGGGTAGGGTGTTGCGCAATGAGTTACCGCTAGGCTGGCGCTTCACCTGGGTGCCGTTTTGTATTGGTGGCATCTCCACTCTGATGGGCATTGGTGGCGGTTCATTAAGCGTGCCGACTATGACCTTGTGTAATTATACTATTCAGCGTGCCGTCGGAACGGCGTCCTTATTGGGGTTGTGGATTGCGTTGCCTGCCACTGCGGGCTTTTTAGTGGCTGATACGCAGGACTTGAGCCTAGCTCCCTTGAGTGTCGGTTACGTGAATATATTGGCGGTGGTAGTGCTTGCGCCAATTACTTGGTTGACCGCTCCAATTGGTGCAGAATGGGCGCACCGCATGTCACGACGTCAGTTGCAGTCAGCCTTTGGTGTTTTTTTGTTGCTAATGGCCATCCGAATGGTGTGGCGTAGTTTGAATTAAAGGTTGATGTCCCAGTTAATATGCCCAACCATGAATGTTTGGCTAATCTCACTGACAAATAAGCGCTACTCTAATGACGGATATTTCGATTACACCTCCCACTGACGATCCAGACGCAAGCAATCAGCATCAAAGCCGATCCAGTCGGTCAATGACTTTTTGGCGTCTGATGCTCTACCGATTGGCGGTTGCGGCAGGCGTGATGGTGCTGGAGGTGCTCTGGCGGACTTGCCGCATTCGTATTGTCGGTGAAGAACGTTTGCAAAGCATGATTGAAGGGCATGGTGCGGTGGTGCCAGTGTGTTGGCATCAACATTTACTACTTAGTGCGCGTTATATGGTTGCAAGACGTGTCAAGGGGTTGAATATTGGTTTTCTCATCAGTCCATCGGTCGACGGTGAGGCGCCTAGTATGTTGGCAAAGACCTATGGTGCAAAGGTGATCCGTGGTTCGGGCACTTACACGGGAGCCCAGGCCGTGCGTGCGTTATACAAGCAAATAAAAATAGAAAAGTTATCTCCGGTTATCACTCCTGATGGACCTAAAGGGCCGCGCTTTGAATTCAAAGGTGGGGCTATCACTGTCGCTCAATTATGCGGTGTGCCCATTATTCCGTTGGCCTATGCAGCAAGCAAAGTGATAGTGTTCCGGACTTGGGATAAGTTTATTCTGCCACTACCATTTTCCCGTATCGTGATTGTGATTGGGGAGCCGTATCTGCCGCCGCGTAAAATTAATACGCAAGAAATGCTCGCTTTGCAGCAGACCATGACTCAACGAATGCACGATAGTTACTATCAGGCACGGACTGCATTAACTTCTAGGCACTAGGTGCCACCTGTCGGAGGTCGGTGCTGGCTTATGAATTTAGTGTTGTGTAACAATTGACCTCGAATTAATTAGACTGAACTTGTATCTACTTTAGGGTAATAGCAATAGTGGTTTAGCGAACTGGTTACATTAGTGAATGAATATCAAACAGACCAGCAAGCCGATTTCATTATCAGGGCTCAATATAGAAACAAATACTGATACCGTGCCTCACGCATCAAGCGCGTCACCATTTCTTATGAATTCGTCGCTGGCTACTGTGGTATTACAGTTGCAGTCCGTGGACGTTCATGCTGATGCCAATGCAGTGTCTATGGTGCTCGAGGGTATCCTTGAGTTGGTGCCTGTTGACGGGATTTTTGTTGCGTTATTTGATGCTGCTCGAGAGCATATCGAAACGGTCTTTAGTACTTGTCGAGCTACTAGTGGTTGTCGGCCAAAACGATTGGTAGGGCAATCAATCGCTTCTAAAAGGGCTCTTTTTGAGCGTCTGGATCAGCGGCGTATGGTGGAGTTGCACGATACGCATAATTCAGCAGGTAAATCACGTTTCGTAAAGCACTTGTCACTGATGCAGATTGGTTCTGCGCTCATTGCAGGCGTACTCATTCAAGGTAGAAGTGTTGGCTTTGTGTGTATTTTTGGCGAATTCGCACTTAGTGCGTGGGATGCTCAGCAGAGAGCGTTGATACAAGTGCTGGCTTCAAGTTATGCACTTGGGTTGGAGTGCTATCGTCTGCGTCAGGAATTAGCCGTTGTGCAGGGTCGTGATGAATTTATCATGCAGGGAGCGCATGAGGGGATTTGGGATTTGGATGTGGTGCGCGCCAAATTGCAATTTTCACCTCGTTTGAAGGCAATTCTCGGCTATGGTGAAGATGAATTAAAAGACGTTAGTGAGTGGCGTCAATTTGTACATCCCGACGATGGTGAGGCCATTGACGAATTGTTACGTGCACACATTGCTGGACAGAGTGAGTTTTTTGAATATACGCACCGTATACGTCATCGATCTGGTGAATGGCGTTGGGTAAATGCTCGGGCTAAAGCGCTTACCAATTCTCAAGGTCATTTGGTGCGTCTGGTCGGTGTTGCGCTAGATATTACCGATAATAAAATTTATGAAGAGGCGTTGTTTCGCGAAAAAAAATCGGCACAGATTACTTTGCAGTCGATTGGCGATGGGGTGATCACTACGGACGCAGTTGGGTTGGTCGAGTATCTCAATCCAGTGGCAGAAACCTTAACCGGATGGCGAAGTATCGATGCGGTGGGTCGCTCAATTGATGATATTTACCGTGGTTTTCATGAAGAAACATGCGAACCGCTGGAAAATCCGTTACTGGTGGCGATGCGCCGTTTGCATATCATCAAGTCAGTACGACCAACGTTGTTGATACGTCGTGACGGTAACGAACTGTACATTGAGAGCTGTGCTTCGCCAATTCGTGATGGGGCCGGTTTGGTATCAGGAGGCGTACTGGTATTCCATGATGTCAGTGAAAGTCGCGAACTAAACCGTAAATTGTCTTATCACGCCAGTCACGACATTCTGACTGGATTGGTGAATCGTTTTGAGTTCGAGCAGCGTGTTGAACTTGCCTTGCAAAATGCTAGGGCGCGTCAAGAATCATATGCCATCTGTTATGTGGATCTAGATCAGTTCAAGATCGTGAATGACAGTTGTGGTCACAATGCGGGCGATGCTTTGCTCGGGCAGGTTGGTGCCTTAATGAAGTCCAAGGTACGTTGGCGCGATACGGTGTCCCGTTTGGGTGGGGATGAATTTGGTGTTCTTTTAGAATCTTTTAGTATGGATGAGGCCATGCGTTTGGCTGATGCTTTGCGCGAGGCTGTGCGTAATTACAAGTTTACCTGGGAGGAACGAACCTTCCGTTTGGGTGCCAGTATCGGTGTGGTGCCCATCACGGCGGAGAATGATGGTGTGGCTGGGGTTCTGTCTGCTGCTGAAGCGGCTTGTGCGGCTGCTAAGGAATCAGGTCGTAATCGTATTTATAGTTTCCAAGAAAATGATTTGGATTTGATGCGTCGTCGTCGTGAGATGCAATGGGCAGCGCGAATTAATAATGCGCTAGAGGAAGGACGTTTCGAGATTTTTAGGCAATTAATTGTGCCGCTTCATAATCAAGAAACGGGGTTGCATTTTGAATTATTGCTGCGCATGCGGGATGAGCATGGAAAGACGATTGCGCCAGATCAATTTATCGCCGCTGCGGAGCGTTACAACATTACTCCGGCCATAGATCGCTGGGTTATCGAGAACGCCTTTCGTTGGTTGGTATCGGAAGCAGATGAGCGCGAAAAGCTCACTATGTGTGCGATTAATCTTTCTGGTCAAAGTCTCAGTGATGACAAGTTTTTGCCTTTTGTGATTGATCAGTTGCATCGTAGTGGTATTGATGGCTCAAAGATTTGTTTTGAGATCACTGAAACGGCGGCGGTAGCCAGTTTCTCCCAGGCAAATCGTTTTATACAGACATTGAAAGAGTTGGGATGTCGATTTGCGTTAGATGATTTTGGTACTGGGCTGTCTTCATTTGGTTATCTCAAGCACTTCCCTGTCGATTTTCTTAAGATCGATGGTAGTTTTGTGAAGGATATGCTGCACGATCCGATTGATCGCGAGATGGTACGTTCTATCAATGAGATTGGTCATCTCACCGGTAAGCGAACGATTGCCGAGTTTGCAGAAAGTCAGGAAATTATCGAGATGCTTCGTAGCTTGGGAGTCGATTATGCTCAGGGTTATGGAGTATCCATCCCGCAGCGTATTGTTAATACTCAGGGCGATGACCATCATGACGCTAAAAGGCCTAGGCCAACTTAGTACTGAATCTTGTGAGTTGGTTTTTAATACAGCCTAACCTCAATGTGGTTTTTTTTATTTTTTCAGTTAAGACTTACTAAACTGAAATCGCATCGATAGATCAATAGCTCGTAGGTGTTTGGTTAGGCCGCCGATACTGATAAAGTCGACTCCAGTCTTGGCAATGCCACGAATGGTATCAAGTGTTACATTGCCTGATGCTTCAAGCTGTACGTGATACCCTTTACGGGATATTTTGAGTTTAACGGCTTCAATGAGTTGTTCGTTAGTGAAATTATCCAGTAGCACTCGATCGATATCGGTGCTCAATGCTTCCTGTAATTCTTCTAAGCTTTCTACTTCCACTTCCACCATGCATTCACCAGCTGTGGCTCGAGCATGTGACACGGCAGATGAAATCGAGCCTGCAGCGATAATGTGATTTTCTTTGACAAGCACGGCGTCAAATAGGCCTACCCGATGATTCGTACCACCGCCACAAATCACGGCGTATTTTTGTGCGCGACGTAGGCCTGGGATGGTTTTACGGGTATCAAGAACTTTACAGCCAATGCCCGCAATGGCATCAACATAGCGGCGTGTATCTGTCGCGGTGCCAGATAATGTCTGTAAAAAATTAAGTGCTGTGCGCTCACCGGTCAGCAGAGGACGTGCAGGTCCTGCAAGCGAGCACAACACCGCATTAGCGCTGACCCGTTGACCATCCATGTAGTTCCATTCAATCTTGATTGTAGGATCTAGTCGGGCAAAGACTTCATCAAACCATGCTCTGCCACACAGGATGGCAGGTTCACGCGTAATGACGGTGGCCGTGGCGGTGGCTGTTCCTGGCACCAATGCGGCTGTCAGGTCCCCTGAGCCAACATCTTCTGCCAGTGCACGTGCAACAGATCGCTGAATCTCGGTTGTTAAATTGAAATTCGACATGAGCGTTTGTCTAGATTTCTGAAAGCAGAAACCCGGCAACTGCCGGGTTTCCACCGATTACACCCACAAGAGTCAAGCTTGAACTTCGGCTCTTAAGTGGTTTAATTAGAATGCCAGTCCATGACCTTGACCCGCCATGCACAACAACATGGGTAATGACAGGGCAAAATTGGTACGCGATGCAAGGAAGGCAATTTTTCTTGCCTTGACTTTTTCTTCATCAGTGGCAGCAACAAGGCCAAGTGCTTTTTGCTGGTTTGGCCAAATTAATACCCAGACGTTGAATATCATGATGGTACCTAACCATGCGCCAATGCCGATGGTGCGAAAGCCTGGTTGTAGGGTGAATGCTTGATGCAAAGTGGCTGCGCTGCCATAACCAATCATTAAGTAGTAAGCTCCACTGAGCCAAGTGACGACCGCTGCCCAACGGAACCAAAGAAGCGCACGAGGTGCAATGTACTTACTGACGCCTGCACCGCCCGGGCCGCCTTTGTCGGCAGCTGCAGCGGCTAGGCCAGGCACCTGTACCACATTGAAGTAATACAGCAGCCCAATCCAAGTAATTCCAGCAACGATATGTAACCAGCGGTCTAGGTGTAATTGCGTGATGACGACGCTTTGTCCCGTGATAAACAGCGCTAGAACAATGACTAGCACGATACCGGTGGCGATGGCTCCCAATACAGAGTTCAGTGGATTCATGTTCGAATGGTCTCCCGAATGAGATGGCTTCAATAACGCAAAAAAACGAGAAGATTGCGCCGCTGAAAATTCAGTTGTCGGACCGATTGAGGTTCGTACGATGGGCAATCCGGCTAAAAGCCGTTGAAGAATAGACTCATGGACTCCATAATTCAACGGCTTAAGAATTTACCCTTGTTTTATGGTGACCCACGTGGATGTAATCGAACGTATCAAATCCCAGCTTTCCAGCAATCCAGTATTGCTTTATATGAAGGGAACGCCTGATTTTCCCCAGTGTGGTTTTTCTGCGACTGCGGTGCGGGCGCTTAAGGCAGTCGATGCGTCATTCGAGTCGGTTAATATATTTGAAGATCCAGAATTACGTGAAGCCTTAAAGCAGTATTCAAACTGGCCTACCTACCCACAACTTTATGTGAAGGGCGAACTGATAGGCGGCTGTGACATCATTATTGAAATGTATAACAGTGGTGAACTTAAGAAGGTCATCGACGAAGTTAAGAAATAGTCCTACATCGCAAAGTGATTTCGCCGATCTGTAAAATTAATCTGCTAAGCTTGTTTCATGCAGTGCCTTCAAGCGGTTGCAGATCAAACAAAACAGATCGGCCGTAATTTCGGCATCATAAGCAGCAGAGTGCGCCTCGCTAGAATCCCATTGCATGCCTGCTGCAAGTGCCAATTTAGCTAGTACGGTTTGACCGAAGGCTACGCCCCCGAGTGTGGCAGTATCAAAGCAGGAAAATGGATGAAACGGATTCCGTTTGATGTCGCAGCGGGTAATGGCTGCATTTAGAAAGTTAAGATCAAAGTAAGCATTGTGTCCTACTAGTATCGCTCGATTACATCCACTGTCTTTAACTGAGCGTCTAATATCACTCAGTAATTGGGTCAGTACTTCATGTTCAGGCAATGCTAGCCGTAAGGGGTGAAATGGATCGATACCATTAACGGCCAGAGAGGCTGCTTCAAGGTTCGCCCCGGCAAAAGGTTGAACGTGATAGCGCCAAGTCTGACCACGCTTTAATAAGCCATCTTCCTGCATTTCGATGACTACACCGGCGATTTCAAGTAAGGCATCGGTGTGAGGATTAAACCCGCCTGTTTCTACATCAATCACGACGGGTAGGAAACCCCGAAAGCGCTCTGCAATGGGTGATTTTCGTTTTTTTTCACTGTTCATGCTGAATGCTCAGTGCGCACACGCCAGTGGATTTTTTCTCCGGCGCGCATCGGTATGAGTCGATCCTGACCGAAGGGATAATGTTCGGGTGCCGTCCATTCGGTGCGTTCCAATACGACCTCTCCACTGTTTTGAGGTAAGCCATAAAAATCAGCTCCGTGTTCAGAGGCAAAAGCATCTAAGCGATCCAGTTTTCCAGCCTGTTCAAAAGCTTCTGCATACAATTCTAGTGCCGCATGGGCAGAAAACATACCTGCACAGCCGCAGGCATTTTCCTTAGTATGTTGCGCGTGAGGCGCACTGTCCGTACCTAGGAAAAATCGTGGGTTATTGCTGGTTGCAGCGTTAATTAAGGCTTGTCGATCTGTTTCACGCTTTAAGACCGGTAGGCAGTAATAATGCGGTCGAATGCCGTTTTGGAAGATGGCATTACGGTTATGCAAGAGGTGCTGTGGAGTGATGGTCGCAGCGACACCTTGCCGTGCTTGTTGCACAAACTCGACGGCTTTGTGTGTGGTGACATGCTCAAACACTACTTTTAAATAAGGAAAGCGTTCGGTCAGAGGCGCGAGTGTTTTTTCTATAAATAAAGACTCTCGATCAAATATATCAACTTCAGGTTGTGTCACTTCGCCATGGACTTGTAAGACCAGGCCACACTCCTGCATGACTTCCAGCGCAGGATAAATATGTTCTATTGCGGTGACTCCGGCATCTGAGTGCGTGGTGGCACCAGCGGGATAGAGCTTACAGCCAACAATGAAGCCAGAGGCTTTGGCTTTGAGTATTTCTGCAGGTGCTGTGACATTGGTCAGGTAAAGGGTCATCAGTGGTGTGAATTGCAGTCCATGAGGCACGGCCTTAAGAATCCGTTGTCGATACGCTCCGGCCTGTTCTACTGTGGTGACGGGTGGTTTGAGGTTGGGCATCACCACTGCACGTGCAAATTGACGGGCTGTAAAAGGTAGTACGGCCGCAAGTGCTTCGCCATCCCTAAGATGAAGATGCCAATCGTCGGGACGCCGAAGTGTGAGACTTTGAATTTCGCTCATGCGTAAAATGCTCTAACTCAGTTGAACGAATAGTGGGTAATAAATTCCACCGCCCAGCGTACGCCAAAGCCGGTGATTTCAGTAGGGATATGTGCGAGGCCGCCAATTTTATTGGCTGATGATAAATCGATATGCACCCATGGTATCTGTTCGGGCACGAAGCGATTAAGAAACCGTGCAGCTAAAATGTGGTCGCCCTTATTGTCCATGGTGCATTGCATGATGTCGGCCAGTGGGCTGTCTAAATCAGCATCAAAGTCGCTATCCATAGGAAAGCACCATACGCGTTCACCGCTGTTGCGACCGGCGCGTTGAATCGAGTCGTGAAGCGCAGGGCGGTTACTAAATACGCCACTCATTCGTTCGGTTAATGCTGCAACACAGGCTCCAGTCAGGGTGGCAAAGTCGATCATCAGCTGTGGTTTTTGTTTGGCGGCCAGTGCCAGTGTGTCAGCTAAGACCAATCTACCTTCAGCGTCACTGTGCACCACTTGGATTGTAACGCCATTGGCGGCTGTGATGACTTCCTGAGGTCGGTAGGCATTAGGCCCGATTTCGTTTTCAGTCAGGGCCAGCCAGCATTCGATGTCAAAAGGTACTTGTAGCTGAGTAAGTGCGAGTAGCGTGCCAACGGCTACGGCCGAACCCTGCATGTCGGTATGCATGTCATACATGCTCTTGTGTGATTTGAGATTAATACCTCCAGTGTCAAAGCAGATGCCTTTTCCTACTAAGGTAATCTTCTGTCTTGATTCCGCGTTGGTGTTACTGCCTCGGTAACTGAGGCGCATGATACCTGCATGTTTATGCATGTTGGCTCGAGAGACGGCTAGAAAGGCACCTGCCTTGTGTTTTTGCAACGCAGGCAAGCCCATGAATTCAGTTTGCCAGCCCTGTTGTTGTGCCAGTTGTTCCAGTGCCTTCCGATAACTGGCGCAGTGCAATGTGTTTGGTGGAAGGGCAGTCAACCAGCGTGCAAGGTAATTTCCCGAATGCGTAGCTAGCGTGGTGGCAAACGGGGTAGGGGTCCCCTCAATGATGGTGATAGCTTTTAGTGGAGTAAGGGTGCTGTTCTGTTTAAATGTCGGTAACGCGGTGCTGCCGGCAAGAATGGCCGCTAAGTGGTGGTTGAGCAGTGCATGAGCGTCTGCTGTTTCAAATCCAATCGTGCCCAAGGCAATGGACGTAGCCGAGAAGGTCGCAGCCTCCTTCCATGCTTTTGCTGCAAATTGAAGACTTTCAAAGGTGTTGGATGGGTTCTTGACAAAAATTAACAATAGGCTGCCACTCTGTTTTGTGGCACTTAATCGAACTGAGGTGACGGTAGAGGCCTTGTTAGATCGCTCAAGTTGAATCATCAATTCCGGGCTACGCGGACACTGCCTTAGCAGTGTTTTCGCGGCTTTGCTGGGTGCAAGGACCACTACCAAGTCATGTGTTGCCGCCGTATGGTCGGACAGTGCCGCCTTCGAATAACGAATTTTCGGCTGGATTTTCGGTGGCAGAAGGGAGTCCATGGTTTCTTGACCCTTTATAGGCAAATCACGATGATACCTGCCTATGCAGAGCTGTGCCGAGTAAAGCTAGATGACTGAAAATCAACTGCCCCCAGATGTCGACCCGCAAGAAACCCAGGAATGGCTGGAATCCCTTGAAGCGGTGATTAAGGTTCATGGTGCTGAACGTGCACATTATTTGTTAGAGCAGTTGGTTGATCAAACGCGTCGTGCGGGTGCTTACCTGCCTTTTAAGCCCAATACCGCTTACGTAAATACCATTTCTGTGGGTCAAGAGAAGCCCTATCCAGGTGACCGGGCACTTGAGCGTCGTATCGAAGCGTACATTCGCTGGAACGCACTGGCCACGGTCGTGAAGGCCAACCGTGAAAGTTCTGAATATGGTGGTCATATTGCCACCTATGCCTCAGCCGCAACTTTGTATGAGGTGGGGTTCAATCATTTCTGGCGTGCCGCATCCGATCACCATCCTGGTGACATGATTTTTGTTCAGGGCCATGCCTCGCCCGGAATTTACTCTCGTGCCTTCATGGAAGGTCGGTTAGATGAAGAGAACCTCAAGTTCTTCCGCAAGGAGGTACAGAGTGAAAAGGGATTGAGTTCATACCCACACCCCAAACTCATGCCTGAGTTCTGGCAGTTCCCAACCGTCTCCATGGGCTTGGGTCCTATGATGGCCATATATCAAGCACGGTTTCAGCGCTACCTTGAAAACCGCGACATTGTGCCGGCTACCGATCGTAAGGTATGGGCGTTCTTAGGTGATGGCGAAATGGATGAGCCTGAATCCATGGGGGCATTGACCCTGCCAGTCCGTGAGGGTCTGGATAACCTTGTCTTTGTGATTAACTGTAACTTGCAGCGTCTTGATGGTCCGGTGCGCGGTAATGGCAAGATCATGCAGGAGTTAGAAGCGGCCTTCCTCGGTGCAGGTTGGAATGTCATCAAAGTAGTATGGGGATCACGTTGGGATCCGCTGCTTGCTAAAGACACAAAGGGTTTGTTACGCCGTGTGATGGAAGAATGTGTCGATGGTGAATACCAGAATTTTAAAGCTAAGGGTGGGGCTTATACCCGTGAACATTTCTTCGGCAAATATCCTGAACTGAAAGAAATGGTTGCCAACATGTCTGATGATGACATCTGGCACTTGAATCGCGGCGGGCACGATCCGCAGAAGGTGTTCAACGCTTATGCCGCGGCCATGTCTCACAAGGGACAACCTACCGTTATCCTTGCTAAAACCGTCAAGGGTTTCATGATGGGACGTTACGGTGAAAGTCAGAACATTACTCACCAGCAGAAAAAACTCGATGATCAAGCGCTACGTGAGGTGCGTGATCGCATCGGCGTTGATATTACCGATGAGCAAATTTTGAATGCTCCATTTCAGCGTCTGCCGCAAGACAGTCCTGAAATGAAGTATCTCCACGAGCGCCGTAAACAGTTGGGAGGCTACTTACCTAAGCGTCAGGATGTGGCGCCTGCGCTGAAAGTGCCAGAACTTTCAGCATTTGATGCTTTACTACAAAGTAGTGGTGATCGCGATATATCTACCACCATGGTCTTTGTCCGTATCTTGCAGGTGTTATTAAAGGACAAGCAGATTAGCAAGTACATCGTTCCGATTGTGCCGGATGAGGCGCGGACCTTCGGTATGGAAGGTTTGTTCCGTCAGGTGGGTATTTATTCTTCAAAGGGGCAGTTGTACACGCCACAGGATGCGGATCAATTGATGTTCTACAAGGAAGATAAGAAGGGTCAGATTCTTGAAGAGGGAATCAATGAGGGAGGTGCAGTTTCTTCGTGGATTGCAGCCGCCACAGCCTATGCCAATCATGGCGTGAACATGATTCCGTTTTATATTTACTACTCGATGTTCGGATTCCAGCGTGTCGGTGATTATCTGTGGGCTGCGGGTGATATGCAGGCTCGGGGCTTCCTGCTCGGGGCAACCGCCGGGCGTACCACGCTGGCTGGCGAAGGTTTACAGCATCAGGATGGCCATAGTTTGCTGGCTGCATCAACAATTCCAAATTGTGTTGCCTATGACCCGACGTATTCCTATGAGTTGGCAGTCATCATTCAAGATGGTATGCGTCGTATGTATCAGCAGCAGGAAAATGTTTTCTATTACCTAACCTGCATGAATGAAAACTATGCGCATCCTGCGATGCCGCAAGGCGCCGAGGCAGGTATCCTGAAAGGTATGTATCTGCTTAAAACGCTAGGTCAGACTAAGACCAAAGTGACTTTGATGGGGGCGGGTACCATTCTGCGTGAGGTCGAAGCGGCAGCAGTCATTTTGCAGCAGGAATTCAAGATTTCTTCAGATATTTATAGCTGTCCTAGTTTCTCTGAGTTGCGCCGTGAAGCGTTGGATGTTGAGCGTTGGAATTTATTGAATCCAGCGAATAAACCACGCGTTAGTTATGTAACGCAAATGTTGAGTAAGTCAATGGGGCCTTTCATTGCGTCTAGCGATTATATGAAGGTCGTGGCCGATCAAATTCGTCAATGGGTGCCAGGTCGTTATGTGGTGCTTGGTACCGATGGTTATGGCCGTTCAGATGGACGCGCCGCTTTGCGTCGTCACTTTGAAGTTGATAAGCACTACATTGTGGCTGCTGCACTCAAGGCATTGGTGGATGAGGGGCAACTGGATAAACAAGTGGCGCAAGCATATATCGGCAAGCATATTGATCCGAGCAAGCCGAATCCAGCCTCACTTTGATCAGTTATAGAATGCCTATTCACAGTTGAACCGTCATGTCACAAGATATTTTTGTTCCTGATATTGGTGACTTCAAAGAAGTTGAAGTGATTGACGTATTGGTCAAGCCGGGTGATCGCGTTGAGATCGATACAGCTTTGATCACAATTGAAACTGAAAAAGCCACCATGGATGTACCGAGTTCAACGGCAGGCGTGATCAGAGCTTTGTTAGTTAAAAAAGGCGATAAAGTTTCAAAGGGAAGTTTAATACTGCAGTTGGATGCAGTTGCTACGCCTGCATCAGCTCCAGCTCTAGTTCAACAACCTGTGTCACCAGTAGCGGTACCTGTGACCAATGTATCGGTAGCTCCTCTCGTGGCTCCAGTTGCTATGCGGCCTATATCTGCTACATCTTTGCCAAGTATTAATGAAGTCGGTTTTTCTAGGGCGCATGCCAGTCCGTCGGTGCGTCGTTTTGCACGTGAATTAGGTGTTGATCTTTCGCGAGTCACAGGTTCTGGTGTAAAGGGTCGTATCACCCCAGAAGACGTTAAGGCTTGGGTCAAACAAGTATTAGCCTCAGGTAATACTGGTGTGGCATTGCCTAAAGTACCTGAAGTCGATTTCGCTAAGTTCGGTAGTGTGGAATTGAAGCCGCTGGGACGTATCCAAAAAATTTCCGGTTCGCGTTTACATGCTAGTTGGGTCAATGTGCCGCATGTCTGGCAGATGGATGAAGCGGATATCACAGACCTTGAAGTCATTCGTAAGCAATTAAAGAGTGAAGCTGATACGCGCAAGGTCAAACTTACACCGTTGGCCTTCGTTATTATGGCGGTGGTCAAGAGCTTAAAAGAATTTCCGGTATTCAATGCTTCTCTGGACGCAAGTGGTCAGAGCTTAGTATTTAAGCAGTACATGAACATTGGTTTTGCGGCAGATACCCCCAATGGTCTTGTGGTTCCGGTGATTCGTAACGCAGATCAAAAAAGTGTTTTTGCTATAGCAGGTGAGCTTGCCTTGCTTTCTGAGAAAGCTCGTGAAGGTAAGTTGGGTGCTGCAGATATGCAGGGTGGTTGCTTTACGGTGTCGAGTCTGGGAGGTATCGGAGGCACTTCTTTTACGCCTATCATCAATGCACCTGAGGTCGCGATCTTGGGTGTATCAAAATCAAGCATGAAGCCAATATACAACGCCACAACCCATACTTTTGATGCGCGTCTGATGCTGCCCTTTACTTTGGCTTATGATCATCGTGTTATTGATGGAGCGTTAGGGGCGCGGTTTACCACCTATCTTTCTAAGCAGTTAGCCAATGTGACCGGCTTATTGGCCATGGTGTAATAACAGTTTGGGCGGTGTGTTTGCCTCACTATTCCGCCGCATGACTAAGCTATTCGATATCAGTGCATTCTTTGAAGAGTTGCTTACATGATTCAGCAAATTCTGGTTCCGGACATAGGTGACTTCAAGAATGTTGAGGTTATCGATGTATTGGTAAAAGTGGGTGATCGTGTCGAGGTAGATACTCCGTTGATTACCATTGAAACTGAAAAGGCAAGTATTGACGTGCCGACTTCTGTAGCGGGTGTGGTGCACTCTCTTGCTGTCAGTAAGGGGGCGCAAGTATCTCAAGGTTCATTAGTACTGAGCATCGATGTGGCAGAGGCTGCTGCGTCACTCTCTTCAGTCAAGGTTGAGGCTGTACCGCATGTAGCAGTGACAGCAAGTACACTCTCTCATGCTGTACCGAATCAAGCCACGACCGAACCTGCTGGTTTTATCAGTGATGCCACCCAGTATGATTATGATGTGGTGGTGCTAGGTGCAGGGCCTGGTGGTTACACCGCTGCATTTCGTGCGGCTGATCTTGGCATGAAAGTGGCGTTGATTGAACGCTGGCCTACGCTAGGTGGTGTCTGTTTGAATGTCGGTTGTATTCCATCCAAGGCGTTGTTGCATGCTGCTAAAGTGATCGATGAGGCTCAGGAAATGGCTGAACATGGCATTAGCTTTGGTAAGCCAGTGATTGATATTGATAAGTTACGTCAATGGAAAAACAGTGTCATCGGTAAGTTAACCGGTGGATTATCAGGTCTTGCTAAGCAACGTAAGGTGGAAGTAATTCATGGTTTAGGCCAGTTTGCATCTGCTCATGAATTGCTTGTAAAAAATGATCATGATGAGCGGCGTTTGAGTTTTAAACATTGCATCATAGCGGCGGGTTCAGAGCCAGTGAGGCTGCCTGGTTATCCGGATGATCCTCGTATCATTGATTCGACGGGTGCGTTAGAGCTTAATTTGCCGAAGCGCATGCTGGTGGTTGGTGGTGGCATTATTGGTCTGGAAATGGCCACTGTTTATGAAGCGCTGGGTGTCAAAGTCAGTGTCGTTGAATTGATGGATGGATTGGTTGCAGGTTGCGATCGTGATTTAGTTAAGCCACTTGAAAAACGCATTGCTAAGCGTTACGAAAAAATCATGGTTAAAACCAAGGTGACCAAGGTCGAGGCACTAAAGGAAGGTATCCGTATCAGCTTTGAAGGTGAACAAGCCATCGAACCGCAGTTGTACGATAAGATTTTGTTAGCCGTAGGGCGCGCGCCAAATGGTAAAAAGATTAATGCCGAAGCAGCTGGTGTGGTAGTGAATGAACGTGGCTTCATTCCTGTTGATAAACAGCAGCGCACTAACGTGCCGCATATTTTTGCCATTGGTGACATTGTGGGTCAGCCTATGTTGGCGCATAAGGCCACGCATGAGGGTAAGTTGGCTGCAGAAGTTGCGTTTGGAGAAAAGCGTTACTTTGATGCGCGCGTGATTCCTGCAGTGGCTTATACCGATCCTGAAATTGCTTGGGTGGGCTTGACTGAAACAGAAGCAAAAACCAAAGGTATTGATTACGAAAAAGCGAGTTTCCCTTGGGCGGCAAGTGGTCGATCACTTGCGCTTGGGCGTGATGAAGGTATGACCAAGCTGATATTCGATAAACAAACACATCGTGTTATCGGCGGTGGTGTTGTGGGTACCAATGCTGGTGAATTAATCGCCGAGATTGCCCTTGCCATCGAAATGGGCTGTGACGCAGCAGATATCGGTGCCACTATTCATGCCCATCCTACGTTGGCTGAGACTGTTGGATTTTCCGCCGAGGCTTTTGAGGGAACGCTGACTGATTTGTATATTCCTAAAAAGAAGCACTAGGTTTATTTTGATGCAAGGATGCGGTTGTTGGTGAATTGGGGTGTTCCCGTCTGGTGATTTGGTTACCAGATGTTTATGCTTTAAGTGTCATCATGAACGCCACACCTCCAATCTGGTCTGCAGTTTATAGCGCTTTTGTTGTTGCGCTGGGCGTGGGGTTGCTAATTGGTGCTGAGCGTGAGCGCAATAAGGGTACCGGTCCTGCTCGTGGTGCGGCAGGGGTGCGTACTTTTGTACTTGTTGCCTTATTGGGAGCGATTGCAGCAGTTGCCAATCTCAGCACGATGGTGGCAGTGTTAGGTGCAGCTGTCACCGTATTAGCTGCCATATCTTACTGGCGTACTCGTAATGATGACCCTGGCCTGACCACAGAAGTCGCCTTGCTGGTGACCTATGCACTGGGTGTATTGGCTGTGTCATATCCCCAAGCTACAGCGGCCTTGGGTGTGATGGTTGCCATCTTACTTGCTTCTCGTAGTTGGTTGCATGAACTGATCAAACGACAGTTATCTGATCGTGAAGTGCTGGACGGTCTGCTGCTTGCGGCAGCGGCGCTGATTGTGTTGCCCTTATTACCCGATCATGCCCTCGATCCGTATGGTGTGGTTAATCCCCGCGTCATCTGGCGGATTACAGTATTGGTTCTGTTGATCAATGCTCTGGGTTACGTCTCAATGCGTGCATTCAAGACCAGCCGTGGTTTAGCCTTGTCTGGATTATGCGGAGGCTTTATTTCCAGTACTGCCACAATTGCTGCAATGGCGGTGTATAGCCGTCAAACGCCGGCTTGGATGCGTGCTGCAGCATCAGGTGCAGCCATGTCTTCCGTATCCACGGCCTTACAGCTTATTTTGATTCTGTATTTAGCGAATCCAGCTTTGGCGAGTGCCCTGTTACCCGCCTTGAGTGCGTTAAGTCTAATCGCAGTGATGTATGCTGGCTGGCTTGCGCGCGATGCAGAAGACATCCAGATCAGTAATCAGTTACCAGGGCGTGCCTTCGAATTGAAACATTCTTTTGGTTTTGCATTGCTGGTGACAGCAGTGATGTTTATTTCTGCATTCCTAGCTGATCGTTATGGCGCAATGGGGGCTACCATTGGCGTGGCGTTAGTGGGGTTTGCTGATGCCCATGCTTCTACTGCATCAGCAGCAACGCTGGCCTTAAATGGTACGTTATCTGGCAGTGAAGCAATGTTGACTATTATGCTGGCTATCAGTGCCAATACTCTCTCTAAGGCCATCGTTGCCTTTGCTACCGGCGGTAAGGCTTTTGGTTTTCGTGTGGTGTTTGGCTTGATGATGATGATGGCCGCATTATGGGTCATCGTGGTATCAACCTTGCTTTACTGACTTGAGTAGCTGGCGTTGTATGGGTATCCATTTTTTTAGTACTTTTGTCCAGCAGGCTTCAGCTTAGGTAGGGATTCCTGGAATCGTAGTAGGCGACCTGCATTGGCCAATACCAGCAGGGTGCTCAAGTTATGCAAGATGGCTGCGATCATTGCGCCTGCAGCGCCTAATAAACCAAATGCTGCCGCCGCCACAATGGCCAGTGTCCAACCTAATCCAATGATGACGTTGACGTTTAGAACATGTCGGCAGCGACGGCTTAAGCGAATGCAAGTGCCAAGACGTCGTAGATCACTTCCGATGAGGACAATGTCTGCGGAAGCCAATGCGATATCTGAACCCCCTTTACCCATCGCTACACCCACCACACCGGCTTTTAATGCCAGTGAATCGTTGATGCCATCACCCACCACCATCGGACGGAAGCCATGTTGTGATTCGGCCGTGACGCAGTGAAGCTTATCTTCAGGAAAAGCTTGTGCTTGTATATTGGAGATTCCCACTTCCTTCGCTAAGGATTCAGCCACGCTTTGCCGGTCACCGGTTAGCAGTATTTGTCTGTTTAGACCCAATGTACGCAACTCTGCGAGTGCCATTGAGGCTTCGGGTCTGATGGTATCTGAAAGTAATAGCCAAGCTAGGAATTGGCCTTCAATGGCCACGCCGGCGATAGGGCCGTCATGTGCAGGAGGTGCAGGGGCGGTGATACCAATAGAGTTGAATAATTCAGGCCGACCGAGTGCGGCTTCACCCTGTTTGGTATGAGCAATGACACCCATACCGTGGCGTTCACGTACTTCGGTCAGTGCCAAGTGCTGATCACTGCTCATCAGGCTGGCCAGTGCGCGACTGATCGGGTGGCTGCTTGCTGCACCGAGGCTTGAGGCCAGTCTTAATACAACGTCTCTATCAATATTGGATTGAGCACGGATTTCTTGTAGCCGCAATGTGCCGAAAGTTAACGTTCCGGTTTTATCTACAACCAATGATGTCGTATCTGCCAGTTCTTCAAGGAACGCGGAGCCTCGAATGAGAATACCGTGTCGCGCTGCTACCGCGATACCGGCAATGGCCGTTGCAGGTGCTGCCAAGGCCAATGCACAGGGGCAGGCGGCTACCAATACCGCAAGCATGGCTTGAGCATTATTGGTGATGAACCACGTCACTGCAGCAATCAACAATACCAGTACCAGGTATTGGCCGGCAAAGCGTTCCAGTAAACGAGTGATCGGTGGTTTAGATCGCTCTGCGCTTTGCATAAGGCTGATGACCTTGCCGAGTGTAGATTCATGCCCAATACGGGTCACTTCAATACGCAGTAATCCATCTAAATTAATGGCACCACCAAATACTTCCATCCCTACTGTGGCCTCTAGCGGGACTGACTCTCCGGTAATTGGTGCGGTATCAAGGCTAGCCTGCCCCTCAATGACTCGACCATCAGCAGGAACGCGATCACCGGCGCGGATTTCAACTCGATCACCCGCACGAAGTTTGGTGTTGTCTACTTCTGTGATGCTGCCATCTTTATTGAGCACGCGGGCACGACTACGCGTTAATCGAGCTAATGCGGTGATGGCTTCCTGGGAGCCAATTACACTACGTTCTTCAAGCACATGGCCAAAGATCATAATGACAGGCAGTAGTACAGCGGTCATGAGGTCACCCGTAGCCCAAGCGCCCATCATTGCTAATGCGATCAACAGATCGGTGATGCCATGTAAGTCAGGGTAGCGCAAGCTGTACCAACCGGAACGTACGACAGGTATCGCAACCAATAGGGCTGCTGCGCCAAGCAATAATTGACTCACACCGGTTTGAGTAGGAACTAACCACAACCACAGTAAACCCAGAGCAAACAGCCCTAAAGCAACCATGGCAATTGTCAATTGGCGACCCGCACTACGCTGTTCATCGCTAGAAAGCATGCTGGGATTCACTTCACTTTGTGCCGTGCTCATTTTCCTGCTCCTTGAATAATCAGGCGGGCATCATCTTTAGGGTTAACCATGGTGAGTGCACCGGCTTTCGATAGGATGGCAGGCATGCGTTCCCGGTAGATGCGCGTCATGAGGTCTGGATCTGTTTTATTTTTGATTGAAGCCGCCAGCTTTAGCATGGCGGCTGTATCAGTTTGTGCTTTAGCAACACGTTCTGAAGCCTGTGCTTGGGCAACTTGCAAGGTGCGGTCCGCATTTTGTGTGGCCGTCTGTAGTTCCCATGCCGCGCCGGTACGGGCATCGGCAACACCTTTTTCAGCTTGTTGGCTGGCGGTGAGTACGGCATTGAATGCATTGACAGTGGTTGCAGGTAGGGAGGATTGAACGTCAGCTCTGACGACTTCCAAACCAATACCCAAGCCTTCAGCCTGTAGTGCAGCTAAGGAGTGATTAATGCTTTGCACCAGTTCACTGCGAAGACGTTCACGTTGTTGAGCAACATCAGTATCGTTGCCAATCAGTTCCGGTCGTGCGACTAAAATTGTATCGAGGTCGCGTGCAGCACAAACAGCAACCGCGCTACGAGTCACAATACGATCAAGTGCTGGTAGTACATGGTCACCCTGCAAGACGTAGTTCAACGGATCAGAAACTTTGTAATAGACCCGTACATCAAGCTGCACGATTCCCGCATCACCGGTGAGTAAAAAACCGGACCCGGCAAATGTATCTGCGCTTGAGCCCGTAGGATCTTCATCATCAATACCAGAAATATCAGCCTGTGAGGCGCGTGCTGAGCGTAATAAGGTTTCTACTCGGCGCTCAATGATGCTTTCAGCAGAGGGAAGCATGACTACTTCTTCAAAGGGCTTGGGCCAAGCGAGTAATAAGCCTGCATTCTGTACGCGAGACAGTGAACCCATGTGCAGCACAACGGCCCGCTTGTCAGCACTGACTTGCTGAACGTTAGATACGCTCCAGCGCCATGCCGCTAGTAGTGTGACGCCATACAGGGCGACAAATACCAGTCGCCCTGCTTGCATCCATGGGCTGCCTTTTTTTTCTGGTTCGATAGTCGACATCACTTACTCTTCTCCAAGCTGGGTGGGCCTTCAACTAAAGCACGGAACGGTGCCGCGTCGGTTCGAAGTATCAGTTTGGTTCCTGGGGTGATGATGGTGTTCAGGGTATCGAGTGAACGCAATAAGTTATAAAGCTGTGGTGCCTGTGCATAGGCCTTGCCATAAATGGCAGCAGCCTGAACGCGTGATTGCGCCTCAGTTTCAGCTGCTTTTACTGTGGCTTCTGCTTGAATGATGCGGCCATCGCGTTCTGCCGCAGAACGGATTTCGGCAGCTTGACGGTTGCCCACTGCAGTGCGTTCGGCTGCGATGGTTTCGCGCTCTGCGCGCATACGATCGACAGTTGCGGCCAACGTGACTGCTGGTAGTGTCAGGGTTTCGATGCCCACTTGAGCGACACGAACACCGTACGTACTCAACAGTTGTTTTTCGATCTGATCACGTAGACGTGTTTCAAAATCCTTAATTAAAACTTTGGACGCATCTGTATTGACGAGGCTAGACAGGTCATAGGCGCTGGCTGTGGTTTCAAGTGCAGAACCGACAAAAGTACGAATTTGTCGTGCCGCTTCATCAGGTTGGTTTTGTACAGCGCGCATGAAACGTTGCACATTCGCGCCATCGGGCTTAACCTGCCACGCAACATAGGCTTGCACAATAATACGTAGGCCATCGCGTGTACCGACATCTTGCAGGCCGCTGGATGTGGTGCGAAGTCTTAGGTCGACGGGGATCGCTGATTCAAATGGTATGGGTAGTCGCCAAGCCAGACCCGGTTGTAGTAGTACACGCGAAGGGTTCCCAAAGCGGGTAATAACCGTGGCCTCACCCGAGCGTACCTGAACCAAGCTGGCGGTTGCGATAGCAAAGGTAACCAATAAGGCGGCAATGATCATGCGCTTACGAGGAAAGGGTACGTCTTCATGGTCACCATGATGATGGTGATGATGGTGACCAATGTGTCCATGGCTATGACCGGTATCTTGATGCTGGTGATCATGATCGTGAGTATCGTGGCGATGATCGTGTTCTGTATGGTCAGTAGTCAAAATCTGCTCCTTAAAAATTAAGGTCAATTAATTCAGTGTGAATGAGGTTTACATATCCGAGGGTAGAGCATAGGTTCGAAGATCAATAGTCGGGCTGACAGTGCCGCCGATGCGATGATCTAAAATAACCAATGAGCCATTGGACAGGCCTTTACCCAATTGGCTGTAATACTGTTCAAGTAAGAAGGCTTTGCCAGCACTGCGATAGGCTTTTTGTTCAGCAGAGAAACGAAGATTGGCAACTTCAGCATTGGCTTTGCTTTCGCGTGCGTTTGCAGTTGCCTTGTCGTTCGCCAAGCTAGAGCTCATTTTTGAGTCGTTAATGACCTGAGCGGCATTCCCTCGTTCACGTGCGACTGATGCAATGGCTGTAATTTGTGCTGCTTGCACCGAATGATAGGCGTTCGCCGCTCCGGCGGGTGGATGGATTGCTCCGAGTATGGTTGCCAGAATCTCAACACCGCTATTTAATCGGTCTAACTCTTGCTGAACAGCAGCACCGATATCTGATGATAATTCAGTGCGTACTTCGCCGAGCAGGCTATCTAGATCGCGCGAGGCAAAGTCCCTGACTACGACTCTATTCGCGGTACTTCTAATAAGGGAGGGTACATCGGCGCTGTTGTAAGTGGCAGCCAAGGCGGCATTATCATTCAGACCGATACGGTAGACAAACCGTAGGTCCATGTTCACTACTTGAAAGCTTTGCTTGTCATTGGAGAGGCTCGCAATGACCTGAGTTTTTTCTCCGATGTGCGATGCATCCCAAAGTCGATTGGCCGTATCGGGTGCAACGCCATCAGCCGTGGTGCTATCAGGTTCGGCGGCGCCCGATCCTTCTGAAATGGTGGTAGCTAATTGGTGCACGACCCCGTTTTCTACTGCGATGACTCTGGAAAAAGGCCAAGGAAGACCGGCATGCAGGCCAGGTCCAATGACTGCAACCGGTTTACCAAACCGTTCATAAATGCCTCGGCCATCGACCCGTATCTCGCTGATCCCGGTCAGTAACCAAGCGACGATGGCCATGACTGACAGCACTGGGAAAAAGCGTCGGCGAATAAATGCAAAGGCCCAATTTTGTTTGAGGTTGATACCAAATCTGGATTTCAATTCGTCCTGTAAGGTGTTCAGCGGTCGTAGAGGCCAATGGAAAAAACTAGCCAGGAAACTGTCTGCCAGAAGTCGAGGTTCCAGATGAGTCATGCGTCGACTAAAGGTAGAAGCGATGGCTCGTAACATCAGTTCTGCCGCAATGGCGGCAGGTAGGATGCCAACGAAACAGGCCAAGCGCGCTGGCCACACTCTGTCCCAGCTACTAAAGAAAAGTGAAAAGGACGTGACTAACAGTGTAAGAATACTGACCCGCGTCAGTTGTGCTAATCGCAGTGCTTCTGGCCATTCGGCGGTAAGGTGGCTGGCGAAAGACCGTTCCAAAACAAGTAAACCAAAAGCGATCAACAAAGCCATTCCGCCAGCAACGCTACCAGTTTGACCGAGGTCAGCTCCGCTTAAGCTCATATTCCAGCTGGTTCGTACCGCAAACCATGACAGAGTCGATAGCCCACCGAGCCAAAGTGCTTCGATAAATTCACTGCTAATACGTTTTACAGTTCGTTCATCGAATGAATGTAGCCAAACTTTGATTTGCTGTTTAAGTTTAGTGAGTCTGGTTTTGGGTTCGTTGTCGCTGCTATCCAGGGTAGGGATGGAGCTCAGAGTTGATCGTCTCCAAGTGGCCCATGTAGGTTTGGCATTTTCAGAGATGGCCTGGCATCTCCAACGGGTCACTGCATAGGCGGATTCTAGTCCAGCCGCCATCACTAGCAGAGCAGCAGCGTTATGCCCTAGCAGAGTGCGCCATATGGAGGGGGATAGCTTCCAAGCAACCAGAGCAGCGACCAATCCAACAAAAGTAAAGCCAGTAGACAGTGTCAGCAAATGACGCGCATGAAAAGGCGCGCGCTGTATGCGTGGCATCGCACCGAGGTTGAGTTGTTCATTTTCCAAATCAATCTGCATCGTTACTCCACAGTTGGGTCGAGAGCCCGGTCAGTTACTGCTTGATCTCAATTAACTGGCGAATCTTACTGCTATATACATGACAGCGGCACCTGCTATGGTCATCGCCGTTGTTAAGAATTTTGGATGAGCATGGTGGCTTTCAGGTATGAGGTCACTGGCCCCAATGTATAGGAAGAAACCCGCAAATCCGGCTAAGAAAATGCCGAGCATGCTGGCAGGTAGGGTGAACCAGGCAGTAGATGCCATGCCCAATCCGGGTGCAATGGCATCGGTGGCCAGCCAGCGAAGTGCATCACGACGGCTACCCTGATTTTTGAGTACAACGTTCATGGTATTGATCCCATCCGAAAAATCATGGGTCAGGATTCCGATTGTGACGATGAGTCCGGCAGTGTGTGAGGCCTGAAATGCCAGCCCGATCACGATCCCATCGAGGAAGCTATGTACTGAAAAGCTACTAGCACCCAAGGTGCCCCGGATTTTGTTTGGTAAAATATGGTCGGCTGGATGACCGGCTGACTCATGGTGATGGGCGTGATCATGTGCATGATGATGGTGGTCGTGGCGATGATGGTGATGATGCCGCTGGGCGTGAAAGAATTGGATCCGATCCAGCGCAAGATAGATCAAAAAACCCAAGGCTGCCCATGACATGATGGCTTCAGGGCTATGGAATGGTTGGCCGAGGTCAATCGCCTCAGGTAGGAGATCAAAAAAGGCTACTCCAATCACTGCGCCTGCACTAAAACCTAGAACGAGATGGAGTTTATCTTTCAGCCATAATGCAAATAAACCGCCTGCAAAAGTGGCGCAAAATGCGGCGCAGGCAATTGCAAAGGTGAGCATCTTGATTTGATTCCTGGCTTTTATTGAGTTGAGAGTTGCAAAGTATGCAGGATGATTGCTGGTTCAGTCTTCAACTAAGGCTATTTCACCACAATTCCTTACATCTATTTTACAGAGACTCTACTTAGCTTGCTCTGGGAAGCTCAACACAGGTTGCGACTGCATGGATGTGGAGGTCATCACGTTAAAGTGCGTTGATATCATCCGTTTGCTCTTTATGAGTCACATCCCTTTCCTTGACAATAAAACACAAAAAGACAGCGTTGTTTACCCCCTTAGGTGGCTTCCCTTAGTTAAGGTTTTCATGCAGATTGCGTCCGTAGAAGCGCTGAGTATGATGTTGACGATCGTATAAGGTTGATCGCTCTCTATCAAAATCAAAATTCGATAATGTTTTATACCAAATAAATACACGACAGGTCATTATAGGCCTATACGGTGGGGTGGCTGGCTATGATTAAAAGAAACGTGGTAGTTTTGTCTGCAGTGACGCTGGTTGGGGCACTGGCTTTGGCGCAACAGCAGTACCGAGACCCACGCAGTTTTGAGTTCAAAGAAGCACTTAAAGACACTAGGTCGGTTACTGTTTCCCAGCCGTCAACCTCAGGTTATGTGAATCATCCTCGAGGCAGTACTGATCCTGTGTTTATTGCTCAGGAGTTGCTGGGGCGACCTACAACGAATTCGGTGACCGTCAATGCCTCGGCGCTAAAAGATCTAGATGTTTATTTTGAGTACGGTACCAAGTCTGGTGTCTATGATGGCAAGACCGCAACGATCAAGTTTTCGGCCAATGTACCTCGACACGCCCTAATTGATAATCTTAAGCCCAATACTCGTTACTACTATCGGATGCGTTACAAGGAAGTGGGTGCTACCACTTACAGTGTAAGGGCTGAACATTCCTTCATGACGCAGCGTGCGCCAGGAAGCACGTTTACCTACGTCGTTCAATTCGATCCCCATTTGATGGATGGCAATGACATGGATGCCTACAAGTTGACCCTCAAGAAAATGGCGGCAGACAATCCGGATTTTATGATTGACCTTGGGGATACGGCCTTTGTTGATCGAGAAAATCCTAAAACTATGGGAGTTGAAAAATTCCAGACACATCTGACTAATCGTAATCAGTTGGTACGTTCTTATTTCGATTTGATCAACCATTCTGTTCCGTTGTACCTCGTGCTGGGGAATCACGAAGGGGAGTGGGCACGTAATCTAGATGGCACGGCCAACAACATTGCTGTGATGCATACGCTGACCCGAAAACAGTATTTTCCTAATCCTGAACCCAATGGTTTTTATACCGGTAGTACTCGTAACGAAGCCTTCGTGGGGTTGCGTCAGTCCAATTATGCTTGGCAGTGGGGTGATGCCTTGTTTATTGCGTTGGATCCTTACTGGAACCAACCTGTTGCTCCCGAGTTGGCTGGGGAGTGGTGGACTACACTAGGTAGAGAGCAATATGAGTGGCTGAAAAAGACATTGGAAGGCAGTACGGCGAAATACAAGTTCGTTTTTTCACACAACTTGATAGGTGGAGTGGATATGAAAGGCCTGATGCGTGGCGGGATTGAAACCGTCAAGTATCTTGAAATGGGCGGCTATAACCTTGATGGTACGTGGGGCTTTGATAAGGCGCGTCCAGGTTGGGCGATGCCGATCCACCAATTACTGGTTGCCAACAACGCCACGATTTATTTCCATGGTCATGACCACCTGTATGTGAAGCAGGATCTAGATGGCATGGTCTACCAGGAGGGTCCGGTGCCGGCGCGTTCAGGTCTATATGATGCCACGACGGCAGCTAAGGACTACAACTATAACCATGGTACGGTCGTGGGCGGCAGTGGTTATCTACGAGTACGTGTATCACCCGACGATGTCAAAGTCGATTACGTACAGACCTATCTGCCCAAAGAAGAAGATGCTACTCATAAAGATGGCATGATCGGTCATAGCTATACGATTAAACCGCGTAAGTAGGCGTACTGTTTTTAACTGCCATTTAATAAATTCAAACGTTTAATTTTAGAGAAGTAAGGCGAAATTTTATGAAACAAATACGACATTACGGTATTGCAGCTGCATTGGCCTTTGCCAGTGTGGGTGCGCATGCTCAAAACGCACTCGGTACCCATGTCCGAGGTACTAATGATCCATTATTTGTAGCGCAAGAAATGCTAGGTCGGCCTACCGATACGTCGATTACTGTTAATGCGTCTTCGACAAAAAATTTGGATGTTTATTACGAATACGGAACGAAGTCAGGGGTTTATACGGGAAAGACCGATATCACTGCATTCCGAGCCAATGAAGGTGTCAATGTTCTGATTGATAAGCTTAAAGCTAACACACAGTATTTTTACCGCATGCGTTATCGCGAGCCGGGTACTACTACGTTTAGCGCACGTACAGAGCATTCTTTTTATACTCAGCGCGCTCCAGGAAGTACCTACTCGTTTGTTGTGACCTTTGATGATCATCTGGATGACAATGCTGACGATGAAACGTTTAAGCTCACTATGAAGAACATGGCCGCCGAAAAGCCAGACTTCTTCATTTCATTGGGCGATAATTTTTTTACTGATAAATTGAATCCGGTCACCGGAGAGGCAGTTGAAGATCGTGTGCAGTTGCTGCGCTCTTATTACAATCTGCTGAATCACTCTACTTCGATGTTCCTTGCTTTGGGTGGTCATGAAGGTGAAAACCCAGGTCGCCTTAATGGAACGCCTAATAATCTTGCGGTTTGGGATACTAATTTCCGTAAGAAATACATTCCCAATCCAGAGCCTAACGGTTTCTATACCAGTACAGGTAAACCAGAACCTTTCATGGGGCTGCGGCAGTCAAATTACGCTTGGACTTGGGGTGATGCCCTTTTTATTGTGCTCGATCCGTACTGGAACAAGGCTGAGCAGAGTGGTGGTGATTGGAGTATGAGCTTGGGTCGTGAGCAATACGAATGGATGAAAAAAACGCTCGAAACCAGCAAGGCAAAATATAAGTTTGTTTTTGCTCACAGTTTTATTGGAGGCCAAAGAACGTCTGGTGGTGGTGCTCGCGGTGGTATCGAAGGCATCAAGTTTCTAGAGATGGGTGGCTATAATTACGATGGTACCTACGCATGGGACAAAATGCGTCCAGGTTGGCCAAAGCCGATTCATAACGTGCTGGCGGACACTAAGACGACTATTTATTTCCACGGTCACGATCATACTTACGTGAAGCAGGAGCTGGATGGCGTGATTTATCAAACCGGGCCACAGCCTAGTGCCAGTAATACCGAATTGAATGACCGTGCAAAAATTTATAACTACACACAGGGAACTATCCTAGGTGGTACTGGTTATATGCGTGTGACTGTGTCTCCAGATAATGTAAAGGTTGATTACATTTCAACGTGGTTACCATCTAAAGAAACGGCGACTCGTAAGAATGGCATGCTATTAGATTCATATACGATCAAGCCGCGTACCTAAGTTAGGTGTGTCAATAATCAACTAGGGATACTGCAAATGAAAGTAGGGTATTCAGCCGCGATTTTACTGGCACTTTGTCTGCCTATTAGTGCCACACATGCTGCATCCAATGCGGGTCTGGGTGCTCATGTGCGTATGGTGAATGATCCGTTGTTTTTCGCTCAAGAAATGTTGGGGCGTCCAACGGATACATCCATCACTATCAATGCGGGCACTATTAAAAAAGTGGAGGGTTACTACGAATACGGTACGAGCCCTGGTGTTTATGCGAGTAAAACTGCGACAGTTACTTTCATGCCTAACGAACCGCTGAATGTACTGATCGATAAACTCAAGCCTAATACCCAGTACTTCTACCGCATGCGTTACCGTGAAGTAGGTGCGGCTGAGTATGCCGCCCGTGCTGAGCACACTTTTCACACGGCTCGGCCAACCGGGAGCACTTTCACATTTGTGGCCCAGTTTGATCCTCATATGGATGAAAACACCAGCGAAGAAGCTTACAAGCTCACACTCAAAAATATGCTAGCTGATAAGCCGGATTTTCTCATTGATGTGGGGGACAACTCTTTCGTTGAAAAGCTTAAACCAGCGACTAAAGAGGGTGTAGAGGATCGGTTCCAGTTGATTCGCCCTTACTATGATCTCTTAACGCACTCAGCGGCTTTATTCATGAGTGTAGGAAATCATGAGGGTGAGTGGGGTAAGCATCTTAATGGCACACCTAATAATGTGGCTGTCTGGAATACGTTGGCGCGAAAGCGCTATGTGCCTAATCCAGAGCCTAATTCATTCTATACCGGCAGCGCTAAGCAAGAGCCCTTCGTTGGATTGCGTCAAGCTAACTTTGCATGGCAGTGGGGTGATGCGCAATTCATCATTCTTGATCCCTACTGGTATCAGCCCGTTGCTCCTGAGCTTAGTGGTGACTGGTTTCTGACACTTGGTCGTGAGCAGTATGATTGGTTGAAGAAAACGCTTGAAACCAGCAAGGCCAAATATAAGTTTGTATTTGCGCACAACCTGATTGGCGGTGCCAATATGAATGGTTTGATGCGTGGTGGTATATCCGCTGTGAAAAACTTGGAATGGGGTGGTTATAACCTCGATGGTACTTGGGGCTTTGATAAGGCGCGTCCAGGTTGGGGGAAGCCTATTCATCAGTTACTGATTGATAATAAAGCCACTATTTTCTTTCATGGGCATGATCATCTTTATGCCAAAGAAGACATGGATGGTATTGTCTATCAAGAAGGCCCGATGCCAGGTAGTAAGAATGTCAGCACAAACGCTAAAAATCCCTATAAGTACACCGGTACTGTTGTTGGTGGTACAGGATACTTAAGAGTTCGTGTTTCGCCTGAAGATGTAAAAGTTGATTTCGTACAGACTTGGTTGCCAGAACAAGAAACTGCAAAGCTAAAAAACGGTATGTTGGGCGACTCATACACCATTAAGGCTCGGAAGTGATTTAATACAGGTGTTACACAATGAAAAAGTATCGAAAATTTATAATTGCGGGTGGGGTTTTATTGTCTGCCGTTTCATTTGCGGCACTTACTGTTCAACCGCAAAACAAGGTGATGTTCCCCTACAAGGAAGCAGCTGATCCCAAGTTGGTGGTTGAGTCTTATCAAGGTGGTGGCAGCCTAGCTCCACCTGCAGGAAACGGTGGTGGCGAAGGGGGTGGAGGCGGTGGCATGGGTTCCACGGTGTACCCGCGTGGTGTAAATGATCCCATATTTCCTGTAATGGAATTATTGGGCCGTCCTACAGATACCACGATTACGATTAATGCAGCTCCAGCGAAAGATGTGGAGGCTTATTACGAATATGGTACCAAGCAAGGCGTTTACACAGAAAAAACCGCCCCTAGTCGTTACCGTGCGGGTGAGCCTTTTAATGTTCGCTTAACTCAGTTGAAGCCGAACACGCAATATTACTATCGCATGCGTTATCGAGATACAGATACCACTAATAATTACTTAAGTCGTGCTGAACATTCATTTCATACGGCGCGTCCACCGGGTAGTACATTCACTTTCGTTGCGCAGTTTGATCCTCACTTAGGTGGCGATAGTAATATGGAAGCCTATCGTTTAACCCTGAAGAAAATGTTGGCCGATAAACCGGACTTCATGTTTGATTTAGGGGATAACTTTCAAATTGATCGCCTTCGCCCGCCCACCAAGCCAGGAGTGCTTGATCGAACTTTATTGCTGCGTTCTTATTACGATCTGATTAATCATTCCGTGCCATTGTATTTGGCCATTGGTAATCACGAAGGTGAATGGGCGCGTAACTTAGATGGCACGCCAGACAATATGGCCATTTGGATGACCCAAGCGCGTAAGCAATATTTCCCCAACCCGGAGCCTAATGGCTTTTATTCAGGTGGTTCAACACCTGAGCCCATTGTTGGGTTGCGTCAGTCGTATTATTCATGGCAATGGGGCGATGCGCAGTTCATTGTGGTCGATCCGTATTGGTATAAGCCCGTTGCGCCAGAGCAGGCTGGGGATTGGTGGACCACGCTTGGCAAAGAACAATATGACTGGTTAAAGAAAACCCTAGAGACTAGTAAGGCGACCTATAAGTTTTTGTTCTCTCATAACTTGATTGGGGGGTTAGATATGCGCGGTATGATGCGTGGCGGTATCGAAACCGTGAAGTATCTAGAAATGGGTGGTTACAACTTAGATGGTACTTGGGGATTCGATAAAGCACGTCCCGGTTGGGCAATGCCGATTCATCCCATGCTAGTGCAAAACAATGCAACCATTTGGTTTCATGGTCACGATCACTTATACGCTAAACAAGATTTAGATGGCATGGTTTATCAAGAAGGTCCAATGCCAGCACGCGAAGGGCGTTTTGATGCGGGTCCAACGTCTAAGTCTTATAACTATCTTCATGGCACGGTCTTGGGTGGAAGTGGATACATTCGAGTGCGCGTTTCGCCCGAGGACGTCAAGGTGGATTACGTACAGACTTACCTGCCTAAAGAAGAGGATGCAACTCATAAGGATGGTATGATCGCTGATTCTTATACTATCAAAGCACGTAAGCAGAATCCCAAGTTGCAATAATAAAGTTATTTCTCCTATTAAAAGCGGACAGGGGTGTATGCCTCTGTCCGCTTTTTATTTACAGTGACAACGGTCGGCTGTACGCGTTGCATCGAAAATCTAAGTGCTATTGTGCAGCATTACTGCTGGCCCCTTGTCGAGTAGGCATGTACTTCATGTGACAAGCGTCGCACGCATCGTACATGTTGTTACCTGCATCAGAGACTTTATCAACATTCTTTTCTGTCGCCGCTGCTACAACTAAATTTGCAGTATCGTATAAAGCCTGTGCTCTTGTTGCCCATTCAGCATTGTCAATGCTGCGTGGGCTGTCAGTTAATAATTTCGCCATTTCAGCGATCACAGCTGCATTGGCTTGAATTTTGGTCCATGCTGCATCATCTGCCGGAGTGTTCGCGGCAACACCAAAAACAATGTCTGAAGCTGGGATCACTGCGCCTAGCATAAGCTGCTTAACCGTCGCAGACGTATGCATAGTGGGTACAGCTGGGGTTACGGGCGTAGGTGTGTGTGGCGATTGTTTAGTGCATGCGGACAGGCTCAAGATATAAAAGCTGAGCAGTGCAATAAGTTTCTTGAACATAAGCGCCTCATCTGACGAGAATGAAGTCTATTAGTTCATGGTGCCAGTATTTAAAACCAGTTAGTAATTCTACGTATCAGTCTATCTTGTGCGAATCTATCAGTGCCTGTATACGGCCTTAACTAATTCCTTTGTGACAGGAGACTGACTATATTTGAATTTCCAAGTTTTTCTGCGATGTCCTTTGCGGATGCACGATCTTGGTTTCGTAAATCAATATTTGCTTTGGCTGCGATTAGTATTTTGGCGGTTGACTCATGACCATTGCGTACTGCGAAAATCAGTGCGGTGTCTCCGTATTTATTTTGAGTGTCAGGTTTGCTGCCTGCTGCTAGCAGTAGGCGCACACTGCTGTCATGGCCATTACCTGCGGCAAGCATTAATGCTGTGGTTGTATTAGTTGAGTAATTAATACTGGCGCCTGCTTTCAGCAGGGATGTCATTGATTCATCATGACCTCGTGCGGCAGCGGCCATGAGTGGCGTAATGTTGTTGTGATCGGTCTTATCTAAGATATTTTTGTAGTTAATCAATTGTCTTATGCAGTCATTAGCTCCTGAAGTGGCTGCATACCATAGTGCAGTGCGGCCTTCTTTGTCTGTTGTATCAATATTAATGTTTGAAGATAGCAGTACTCGCAGCAATGTATCTTGATTATTACTCGATATCTGCATTGCGGCCGTGCGGCCCATAGAGTCGCGTTCATCGGTATTGACCTTGGCTGAAAGTAATGCTGTAAGTATTGAGGCATCGTTTTGTTTTACAGCATCGAAGATTGGGGGTTGTTCAGTGGTGCCATGTGCATTGGGGTTCGCACCATGGTTAAGTAATAGCTGTACCATTGAGAGTTGGTGATGTCTGATTGCCCAGCTCAGAGGGCTTTCAGGTAAGGCGCTGTTAGTGTTGGCAGATAGTCCTATGGCTAATAACTTCTCAACTGTACTGCGGTTGGCTGTTTTCACTGCGGCCAGTATCGGACTTTCCTTGTTTGTTTCTATGTTGTTTGAATTTATGCCACTCTTAATCACTTGATCTAATAATAGAGTAGACGATCTGCTGGCAGCAATTAATAGGTCTTGGGAATTTTCATATATATCATTCGAGAGTGAGTGCTGTATCGGTATTTTTGGCGTATTGGTAATAGTATTGATCTTTTGTGATGCGGTAAGTCCTAGTATCTCTAGACGTTTGGCTATCTCCAAATTGTTATGATGAAGTGCCCAGTCAAGTGCTGACCAGTTCTGGGTGTTGGTTTTTCTTATATTTGCCCCTGATTCAATTAGACGTTCAATGACTTCGGAATGATTCTCAGCTACTGCATGCATTAGTGCGGTATTGCCAGCGCAATCTTGTATATTTGTATCTGCTCCATTTTTTAATAAGACTTCTACTATGGCGGAATTTCCTGATGCTGAGGCAAGCATTAATGGAGTCATGCCAAATGAGTCTAGTTGATTTACATTGGCGCCTGAATTCAAAAGAATTTTAGTCGCGCGTAATGAGCCGTGTTGAGCTGCATATGTTAATGCGCCACGGCCAAATTCGTCTGTAATATTGATGAGTTGGCTATCTTTTAGAGTTTCTAAAACAGTTTCATCATCCTGTTTCGTTGCATCAAAAAAAACGGCTTGGCGTAGGGCCGAATCAGATAGAAATTTATCTGGTTGAAATTGATAAGGGTTGATGCCTTGCTCTAAGGCTGTTCTGGCTCTTGTGTCACCTCGGTCCGCTGCGAGTTTTAGCCAGTACTGTATTTCGTGTGAATCTATTGGGTTTTCGTTTGATAGGAGTGCCGCCAATGAATACGCAGCATCAGTGTTGCCATGTTCGGCGGCACGCGTAAGCCATTGTCTTGATTGTATTGGATCAATGTTTGTTCCTATGCCATTGTTATAAAAAACACTAAGTAAATATTCGGCGTCAGCTTGAGACTTTTTGGCTAAGGGGATCAGTAATGTTATGGCTTTAGAAAAATTTTTAGCCCTTAGGGCTTCTTTTATGGGTTCAAGGTTATCTTTGGTAGTAGGCGCACTTAGGGAAGGTTGGGGGCTAAGGCCGAAGATTATTGCAATTAGCAGTAGGATAGGGTGTTTTCTTGGCGCTAGAGATTGGCGATTATGCGGTCCCATATTTGGTTTTAATGTCGATGCCTATTTTGCGTAAAAATTCATTAGGTAAGACTCCTCCGGCGCTTACAATCACCGACTGGTTCTTCACCGCAATTTGTTGATCGCCTTGCAGCAGAATGACTGCTGTGGGGTCAATTTTTTGAACCTGAGAGCCTAGTTTAAGATCAATCTTACCAGTATTGACTGCGGCTTCGAGTTTTTTACGGTTGCTGGCTTTGGCTCGATCAAAGGCCGTACCACGATAAGATAATGTCACATGTGTACCGTCAATTGCTGCAATGCTGGTGGCTGCCTCAATAGCGCTGTCGCCCCCGCCAACTACTAATACATGTTGATTGGCGTATTGTTCTGGGTCGATCATTCGGTAGACTACTTTGGGCAAGTTTTCTCCTTCTACACCTAATTTTCGCGGTGTGCCGCGTCTACCGATGGCAAGCAAAATATTTCGGGTCACATATTCGCCAGATGATGTTCGTACAATAAAACGTTGGTTCTCAAGGTTGATAATTTCTTCGGCTTTTTCTTTGTAATTAATTTTTACCCCTGTTTTAACTTCTGCATCTTGCCAAAACTTCAATAAATCTTCTTTCGAGGTGTTTTTGAACTGAACTTTACCTACTAAGGGTAGCGTTGCCGGGGAGGTCATCACGACTTTGCCGCGTGGATACTGGAACACACATCCACCAAGAGAGTCTTGTTCAATGGTGACGCAACGTAGATTTCTGGCCTTGGCTTGAAGAGAGGCGGAGAAGCCTGCAGGGCCGGCACCCACAATGACTAAATCTAGCTCAGTTGTACCGCGAGGACGATGATCGAAAATAGCTTCCACCGCTTGCCTTCCTTGCTCGAGTGCATTGCGAATTAGGCCCATTCCGCCGAGTTCGCCGGCGATGAAGATTCCCGGTACATTACTTTCGAACTGTTCATTGAGTACGGGTATATCAATTCCGCGGGTCTCGCTACCGAATACTAATGAAATTGCGTCCATGGGGCAGGCGGCACGGCACGCGCCGTGACCAATGCAATCTGAGGGGCTTACTAGTTGTGCTTTGCCATCAATAAGGCCTAGGACCTGATGTGTGGGTTGTTCAGGGCAGGCGCGAACACAAGAGCCACACCCGATACACAGGTTAGGATTGATCACCGGATGTAGGGAAACGGGCTCTAATAATCCTGCACTGCGGGATTCTTCGTAGGCTTGGTTACTAGCCAGGGCAGTGGCGTTTCTGTTTCTGCCATATAACCACCAAATGAAAATGAGTGGGATGGCATAGAAAAGGTACAGTAAGGCACTCAAGCCAACTACTCCACTTATATGACTATCAGGTCATTATGTTTCCAATGTGAAATGATAAGTGTGTTTCATTTCACATTTTTTTTTGATGCTGGTTTCGAATACTAGGTTTTTTTCGCTATTCGCCCTGATCTTGTCAAGTTAGAATGGAAAGGCGTACGTGGTAGTTGTCGCTACTTAATGCCGCCACTTAAATTGTGCCACTTACTAGCTATATAGAAACTAATTCAATCCCGCTGGGGTATGCGTATGACCTATTTTTGGTTGATTGCGGGTTACATTGCAGGTATTGCATCAGCATTTTTTATGGTAAGGCTATGGGCGGTGGGTTCGTCTAATACCAGCGAAACTTCACGACGCCCCCTTTTTCTACTTGCCGCGGCCCTGTGTGGCTTCTTGCTCGTTTCTGTGGCTATTTATTTACGTTTAGGTCGACCAGAAATGGTTAATCAGAATGTTGGAGCTTCTGTCGATATTTCTAATCACGCTGCTTCTGTAAATGGGCCAAATAGTGTTACAGCCTCAATGAGGGAATCAGCCGAGAAGTTGGCTAAACGCTTAGCCGCAGAGGGTGGGGGCGATCAAGATTGGCTTTTGTTGCAGCAGTCTTATGAATTTCTAGGGGATACTGAAGCGGCTGATTTTGCTCGAAAGCATCAGGTAAGATCCCTTAATGAAGATAATTCTTCCGATGTGATTACTGAACAGAATTCGACTATTCAAGGTAATGCTCGTTCCGTTTCAGACCAAGCTGCGCTAGTGGCTTATCAGCAAATGGTCGCTAGCAAACCTAATGATGCCGGTTCGTGGTTGGCAATTGCGCAAATACAGCGTACAGCTCGTAACTTTGCGGAATCCAGTACTGCTTTTCAGAAGGTCATTGAGCTTAAGGCGATGACAGCGGATGCATGGTCGGATTATGCAGACGTTTCAGCTACAGTGGCAAAAACCCTGAAGAATAATGCAACTCGCGCTGCGCTTGATGCCGCTTTGAAGTTAGATGCAAAGCACAGCAAGGCGTTGTGGTTGAAAGCTAGTTTGGCTCATGAGGAAAAGCACTATATGGAGGCTTTAAAATTATGGCAGCAGTTGCGTGCGGTAATTCCTGATAATTCGCCTGATGTTGCCATTATTGATGCCAACATAAAAGAGGCTCAGAGTCTAGCTGCTAACGGAGATGAGAATACTGTCAAGCAGGGAGAGGTTCGGGTGAGTGGTAGTGTTGCTATTGATCAAGCATTAAAAAACAGTGTTAGTTCGGATATGGTGCTTTTTGTTTATGCGAAAGCATCCGATTCACCGATGCCTGTAGCTGTGTTCCGTTCGGCAATTAAATCTTGGCCGATTAGCTTTGTGTTAGATGATTCCCAAGCGATGGTGTCTAGTCGAAAACTATCTCTGTTTAAGACAGTCACTCTTTCAGCGCGATTGTCTCGCAGTGGTCAAGCAATAGCGCAAAGTGGCGATCTACAAACTGAGAGTGTGACTGTGAATACAGTTGGCTCAAAGCAAGTTGAATTACGAATTAGTAAGCGTATTCCTTAGAGCTTAATAATGGATTCTAATATTTACCAGTCTACATCAGTAGGTGTTTTACGGCCTAGTATTGCCAATACTAGGCGCTCAATATTTTCACTAAGTAGCGCGTTATTTTTTTTCTGCGGAGTGCTCTTGATAGTGGGTTGGGTATTCCCAACAGAAGTCTATCTCACGCCAGAAACCGGTCTAGGATATGCATTGGGCATCGCTGGCGGCAGTTTAATGCTCCTGTTGTTGTTGTATCCGCTTCGTAAGCGGGTTCATGGGTTGTCATTCTTGGGTAGCGTCAAGACATGGTTTCAGATTCACATGTTCATGGGATTAATTGGTCCAATTTGTATTCTTTATCACTCTAATTACAAGTTGGGTGCAGTTAATAGCAACGTAGCGTTGTTTAGTATGCTAATGGTTTCTGGGAGTGGATTAATAGGTAGATATTTCTACACTCGTATTCACCATGGGCTTACTGAGCGCGCAACTACTCTGGATGAGCTTCAGGGTCGCGCTGTTGAGCTTAAGGATTCTGTGCAGTCGTTGCCTTTCATGCCAGAGTTATTGCAACGGTTGGTTCTTGAGGAGCGTAACTTATTGCAAAAAGTATCTGCCTGTCCATTTATCTTGAGTCCTATCTATGGGTTTTTTATAAGCATTACTGCCAAATTGAGATTGGCAGACTATTCGAAGTACGCATTGCGTTTGGCTTCCAAGGCATCTCCGGTATCAGCTTCTGAGCGCCGGCGATTGTTAAAAGCATCTGATAAATATGTGCGGCAGCGTATTGATGCCACCCGAGAAGTCTCAGAATTTCGAGCTTATATTCGATTGTTTTCATGGTGGCATATATTCCATTTGCCTCTATTTTTTATGTTATTGATTGCTGGCATTGTGCATGTCATTTCGGTGCATGTGTACTAGTTGATCATGTATAGACGTCTATACAAGAATATTTTCATTCTGTTCTTGGCGCTTGTTAGTACGATGCCTACAGCTTCTGCTGCCGCTATCGAGACTCTTCTGATGCCTGGGAAGCTTAGTGCTGCTCATTCAAAGTTGGAGAATGACTGTACTAATTGTCATGATCGGAGTAATCGGACTAGTCAATCAGCTTTATGTCTTTCTTGTCACAAGGATGTTAATGGGGATATTCAAAGAAAAGCTGGATTTCATGGCCGTATTGAAAATGCAGGTCGCTTAGAGTGCCAAGCATGTCATACTGAGCACAAAGGTCAGAATGCTGACATTATCAAATTTGTCGTGCCGCTGTTTGATCATGACAGGTCTGATTTTCAATTACGTGATGCACATGCGAGTGTGTCTTGTAGTGGCTGTCATCAGGCTGGAAAAAAATACAGAGATGCACCTTCAGCATGTTTAGATTGCCATAGAAAAATTGAGCCACATCAAGGTCATCTAGGTGGTGATTGTGCGGCCTGCCATAGTAATGAGACTTGGTTGAATGCTAAGTTTGATCACAGTAAGACCAACTTTCCACTTATTAATAAACATGCGCTAGTGACTTGTTCTGCCTGTCATATTGGCAATAAATACAAAAATACGCCGATAAGTTGTGTTTCTTGTCATGCACCTGATGATGTGCACCAGCGTTCGCGTGGTAACGAGTGCGGCAAATGTCATACAACGATTAGTTGGACAACGGCTAAATTTGATCATGCAAAAGAAACTGGGTTTGCCTTGCTAGGTGCTCATGCCAGTAAGGACTGTGTCAGTTGTCATACGACTGGACGTGTTCAAGATCCTTTGCCGAAAGACTGTAATGGATGTCATAAAGCTCAGGATTCGCATGCGGGCCGTATGGGCCAGAAATGTGAGAGTTGCCATAGCGTAATTAGTTGGAAGCCGTCTAGGTTTGATCATGAGCGTGATGCTAAATACAGATTGCCCGCATCCCATGAGCAACTTGCTTGCCATGCTTGTCATACGGCTAATATAGATAAGCAGAAGTTGGGCGCTACCTGTATAGCTTGCCATCGTGCACAAGATGCTCATGGAGGGCAGCTCGGTATGCAATGTGATCAGTGTCATGTAGCCAATAGTTGGCGTAAAGACGTGTATTTTGATCACGATTTAACTGATTTTCCGTTAGTGGGACTGCATGTGGCCGTGACTTGTCCGCAATGTCATTTGACTAAGCGTTTCAAAGATTTTTCTGCAGACTGCTATTCATGCCATCAAAAAAACGACGTTCATAAAGGTGGATTGGGTAAAAATTGTGCTGAATGCCACAATACTAATGGATGGAATATTTGGAGTTTTGATCACGGTAAGCTGACTCACTTCGAGCTTACAGGTGCTCATTCAAAACTTAACTGTTCGAATTGCCATGTCCAGCCAGCTTCTGAGGTAAAGTTATCCACAGAATGTGGGTCGTGTCACTTGCGCGATGATATACATTTAGGTCAGTTTGACCGACAATGCCAGCGTTGCCACACTACTATTTCGTTTAAGCAGGTTCGGTTGCAGTAGCCGTGATTCGAAGAAATATAATTAAAATGGCTAGGTGTTGGATGCAACGAGAGTCAATGGCAGCTCTCTTTGTGTGGTTCGCATTGTTATTTTCTCCCGTGACTCATGCTCAGGATTCGTTGGGTACAATTGTACCCTCCGCCAGTCTAAATAGTTCGTTTGATCATTTTTCAACGGGGTTTGACCTGACTGGTGCGCATCGACAGGTAAGCTGTGAAACCTGTCATGTTGGGGGAATTTTCAAAGGTTCACCGATTACCTGTGTGGGCTGCCATACCTCGGGTACCCGTGTGCAGGCCAGTGTCAAATCAGCTAACCATATTCTTAGCGGTAATGGTTGCTTAGATTGTCATACGACGACGGCTTGGGTGCCAGCCACCAAATTTGATCACACGCAAATTATAGGTTCATGTGCCAGCTGTCATAACAGCCAACAGGCGACTGGTAAGCCTATGGGTCATATACAGACGGTACTTGATTGTAGTTCTTGTCATACGACAATCAGTTTTAATCATGTTGTTAAATTTGATCATACTGACTTACATGAAAGTTGCTCAGGTTGCCATAACGGAGTCCAATCCACAGGAAAAGTATCAAGTCATATCCCCACTACTAAGGAATGTGACGCCTGTCACACAACAGTGACGTGGAAACCGGCTGGTTTTAGTCATGACGGTATTAGTAATAACTGTTCAAGTTGTCATGATGGCGTGCGAAGTATGGGTAAGCCTTCTTCTCATATTTTATCTGGTAGTCAGTGTGAAACCTGTCATGTGACCGCGACGTTTAAACCTGCAAGTAAGGTGGATCATACGCAGGTGATCGGCACCTGTGCCTCGTGCCATAACGGTACGACGGCGACGGGTAAGGCGCTGACCCATATTGCCAGTACCAGCGCATGCGAGAGCTGTCATGT